>DATEDZ010000214.1:0-25008 GCA_035281385.1 Polyangiaceae bacterium | reverse complement strand
CGCGCGCAGCACGACGCGGGTTTAACCCACTTCGGCGGGCGCGCCCACGATTTCGCAGAGCTTGCGCTGGATCTTGTGCTTCTTCGAATAGACCGTCTTGACGCTGATGCCGAGGCGCTCGGCCACGTGTTCGGGGGTCAGGCCGTCGCCGTAGTACAGCGCCACGAACTGACGATCCTTGTCGCTGAAGTCGGCCAGCAGCTCCTTGACCAACTTGGCGCGCTCGTTGAGCAGCGCGTTCTCACAGGGGTCCTGCTGCTCGCCGCTCAGGTTCTCGGCCTCGGTCAAGCACACCGCGCTCGGCTCGCGCCGCACACCGCGCAGGTAGTCGTAAGCGCAATGCGTGGCCAGCATGCCCAGCCAGGTGCCGAGCTTGTTGCCGCGGCTCGGCTCGAAGCTGCGCAGCTTGTGCTTGTCGTTGGCGAGAAGCTTCAAACAGAAGGTGGCGTAGATCTCCTCCACCGCGTCAGCGCTGATGCGGCGCGAGAAGCGTGCCACGACGCGCTGGATGCAGCTGGTCACCAGGCGCGTATAGCGCTGGTTGAGCTCGCGCCAGGCGCCGGGCTCACTCGCGAGCAGACCCTCGAGCAGCTCCGTCTCCGACCAAGCGCTGGGCGCGATCGCAACGACCGGCTCGACACCGATAACCTCAGCGAGGCGAGAAGACTTGATGGCAACCGGGGACCACATGGGAAAGCTCCTTTCGCGGGCTGTGCCGCGGATGGAGGAGCTATTTGCAGCCGCTGTGCCGAGTATAACCGTTAATGATTACAGGTATTTACGTATCGATATAGGGGTGTAACAGGTGACGCGTGACGCGTCACGATACGCGTGCCGTCTGGCTCTCCATCCTACGCACCGGCCGGCGAGCTTCTCCCTGCGCGACGCACGGCGTGTCAGGCTCAACGCGTGCCCGCCCGTGTCAAGGCCTGGCTGCTGCTCACGGTGGCGCTGCTGAAGTCACTGCTGCGCCGAGCCTTCGGTCGTCGCAGCGGCATCGCAGCCTTTCGGATGGCGTACGACGCCGATGGCTTACCGCCAGTGACCGCCTCGGAGCGGGCGGAGCTTCCGACTTTCAGTCGCTGCATCGCGTGCGGGCTTTGCGATCGGGGCGAGAGCGAGCGCATCGCGGCTTCGGGCGGCGCGTACCGAGGCGTGATGTCGCTGATGCTCTCGGCGTCGCGCAGTATGCCGGACTTCCGGGCGGCAGCCTACAGCTTGAGCTTCGTCACCGACGACGTGCTGGAAGAGAAGGAAGCGCTGTGTCCGGCGCAGGTGCCGATGCGACGCATCGCGCGGTTCCTGCGAGCCAAAGCGAACGAGGTGGGTGGGCCATGGCCGCTGCCGCCCCGCATCGAGTCGCTGAGGCCACCCGTTGCTCGAGGCTAGAGTTGGGCTTCGGACTCCAGGCTACAGCCCTGAAGCCTGCAGCCCGGAGCCTGGAGCCGATCGACCGAGCTAGCTCATTTGACGAGCGACAGACGAGGAGCGACGGAGAACGCCGCGAGATGGCCGCTCTCTTCGGCGACGTAGGCGCCGCAGCGCTCGTCGACGCGCAGCAGATCCGGGATCAGGTCGCTCGGCAGCGTCCCCAGCACTTCGCCATCGCGCGGCCGGATCACATGCACCTGATGCTGGGGCACGAATAGCGCGCCGTTGCGCAGCACGGGCTCGAGGCGGCGTGGCTGATCGGCCTCCACGTGGCGCGAAAAGACGTGGCTGTAACGCGGCAGACCCGTCGTTGCTTCCAGGCACATCAGCGCGCCCGAAGCGGTGTTCGCGATCAAGGCGTCGTCGACCACGAGCCAGGCGGTGGTCGGAGAGGCGAGGCCCGGCGGCTGCTCCCACAGCGGCGCGCCGGTGTCGCGAGCTAGAGCGCCTACGCCCACGCCGCGCTTGTCGCGCGTCGGAATCACCACCGTGTTGCCGCTCACGAGCGGCGCCTGACCGGCGCAGGGGCGTTCGTCGAGCTCGCGCGCCCAACGCAGCGCTCCCGTCCACAGATCCACGTGCAGCAGCTTGCAAGGGCCGACCGGGCCACCCGCCACCGCGAACGCCGAGTCGTGGTCGATGCAAACGTCGCCCGAGAAGGGCAGGCGATCGCGCACGCGCCACACCACCTCGCCCGTGAAGACATCGAGCGCCACCAGCGCGGAGTCTCCGCCCGCCACGATCAGCAGCTTGCCGGCGCGGCGCATGCGGTAGCTGGCGGGCCGACGTCCCGTGAAGCGCCAGCGCACTTCGCCAGAGATCAGATCCACCGCGGTCACCGCGCGGTCGCCTTCGGCGATCACCAGCAGCTTGGGCAAGGCCGGACCATTGACCAGGGCGCCGGTGGCGCCGCCTGCCGCGCGGGGCGCGATGTGGGTGGTGAAGCGAACTCCACCGGTTTCCAGGTCATGGAGCTCGACGCGACCGTCGAAACCGAGGCGCGCCAGCCCGAAGGGCGTGACCACGCTGGCCGCGCGGCTCGCCGCGACGCGCCACAGCACGCGACCCGAATCGCGCAGCAAGCAGGCGGTTTCTCGCTGCGAACCGACGATCATCTTGTCGCCGCACTGAAAGGTGGCGCGCAGATCGATGCTCGGCACCGTGGCCACCCAGCGCGGCACGAAGCGCATCTTGCCCCCGTGCTCCCACGCGCCGCGGCCGGTCGCCGAGCGAGGCAGGCCGAAGCTCTTGTAGCTCTCGGGCTCGGGGTTTTGCAGCGAGTCGTCCGCCTGGGTCTCACTGACCGTGTCCACGATGATGCGAGCGCTGCGCGCGAGCGCGCGCAGGCGCAGGTTCTTGCTCTGGGAAGGATCGGCGCGCTCCAGCGCCTCGGCCAGCGAAAGTGCGAAGCGCGCACACGCGAGCACGAAGCCGCGCGCGGGCACCTCCGCCAGCGTCGTTCCTTCGTGGTCCGGTGAAGTGGCGGGGCCGCTCAGGCTGACCCGCAGCGGGCCGTCGCCGGGACCGCGCCGCACCGAGAGCTGCGAGCCGTCGAGCTCCGCCCGCCGGAACACCGCGCGCTCGCTGCGCCAGGCATCGAGCACGTCTTCGGCGATCGTGAGTAGGCGCTCGCTCATCAGGAACAGCTGCACGGACGGCAGCTCGAGCACCCGCCCTTTGACCGCCAGGCTGAGCGAGCCGCTGGCAAGCAGCGAATGCAGATCGGCGCGCTCGAGGCCTGGAGCATCCACGCTCACCGTCTTGCGCTGTTTCAGCTGCACCAAGGCGCTGAAGGCGACGTGGGCTGCCGCCTTGGGGGCGATGCTGAGCTGCTGGCGCTGGAGCGGCGCGTGGGCATAGGTGGGGTAGGGCAGGCCGAGCGCCCGGCGCGCCGGGGCCATGGCCGCGGAGGCGTTCTGCACGTCTGCCTGTTCGAGGGCTCGGGCCACCGCGCTGGTCAGGCTGGAGAGCGGCACGCGGCGATCGAAAATGGCGACCCTCGGGCTCGGGCCTACCCGATAAACGCTGAGCAGCGCGTCCACGCCGTCGGCTTCGAGCCCGATCTCCCAGGCTTCCTCGTCGGAGTAGAGCGGAAAGCAGGCGCGGGCGCGTTTGCCGCGATTCAGCTGCGAGAGCGCGTGGGCCAGCTCCACCAGCAGCGCGGCCTGCGGCGCTTCGGTAAGTCGCGCCGTCAGGTTGATGCCGTCGACGAACAGGTCGAACAGACCGTTGAGCGGCGCGAGGGCCTCGGGGAGCGGGGGAGCGGCCTGGGGCCGAACGACGACATCTATCGCTGTCATTCCGTATTTCGAATCGTAGGAAAGCGCAGGGTGCGGCGACACTTTTCAGAGGCTTTCGCAGAGGAGTGGACAGCCGGCACGAAAGGAGGCTAGGCGCGCTGGATGGTCGCGAGCGCTCTGTCGCCCCCGGATTCGGGCTGGTTGCCAGGGCCAAACCTGCCGGTACCGAGCGCGGCGCGGGGCCTGATCGGAGGGTCATTCGGCGCGTTCGTGCTCGCGCTGGGCATGTACTGGATGTGGGGCTTCACGGTGGATGACGCGCTCATCAGCTGCCGCGTCGCGGTGAACCTGGCGAGTGGGTCCGGCTACCGTTTCAACCCGCAGGGGCCGGTCGTCGATGCGGTCACACCACTGGGCTGGGCGCCGCTGCTGTCGTTGTTTGCCGATCAAGGCGCGCTCAGGGCGCTGCAGGCGGCCAAGTGGCTTGGCGCGCTTTCGGTGGCATTGGCCGGTTTTGCCTTGAGCCGTCGCGTTTTCCAGCGCGCGGCCCCCGCCTACGCGGCGGGGCTGGGGCTGGCTCTTGCGCTCACCGTCCCCGAGACCGCGTGGGCCGTCGCGGGCATGGAGACCGGCCTTGTGACTGCGCTTTCGGTGGCGGCGCTCGGTGATGGCCTGCTCGCCGATCTGGCGGCGGCGCTCGCGGCCGCGCTGCGGCCCGAGCTGGCACCTTGGTGCTGTTGCGTGCGCTTCGGGTTGCGCCTCGCCTCGGACACGCCTATCACGCGCGCCTGGACCTCGCCGGTCATGGTGCTGGGCGCTGTGGCGCTAGTGGCGGCGCTGCGCAGCATCTACTTCGGACGCGCGGCACCGCTGGCAGTCTTTGCGAAACCGTCGGATCTGGCGCACGGCACGCGCTACGCGCTGCTGGCGTTCGTGCAGACCGGGCTGCCGCTGCTGTGCCTCGCGCCGCTCAGCCTGCGCCGCGCCAGTGGGGCGGCGCGCAGCGTCGCGCTCGCCGGCCTGGTCCATTTCCTGGCACTGGCACTGTCTGGCGGCGATTGGATGAGCCTGTATCGGCTCGCCGCACCGATCCTGCCGAGCTTCATCTTGGGCGCGGCCGAGCTATGGCGAGTGGCGCCGCGTTGGGCGAGCTGGCTGCGGCTGGGCCTGGCGATAACGCTCTCGATTCATCTGGCCAGCGCGCTTGGCCCCGTGGCGCGAAGAGTCGGCCCGGATCGGGCGCGCCTGATCGAGCTTGCGCGGGCTCCGCTTGCGGGCGCACGTTCGATCGCGGCGCTGGACGTGGGTTGGCTGGGGGCGGCCAGCAGCGCCAGCATCGTGGATCTGGGCGGCGTTACGGACCCCCGGGTAGCGATGCTGCCGGGTGGCCACACCTCCAAACGCATCGACGATGCGCTGCTGCGGTCACGTGACGTGGATACCCTGGTGCTCTTGGAGTCGAGGGTGCCGGGCGCTGGCTACGAGCGTGAAGTCGAGCGGCGCGTTGCTCTACTGCCGAGCGCCGCCGAGCTGCATCCGGTCGCCCGGCTCCCGCTCGGTGGCGGCTCGCCGCAGCACTACGTGGTGCTGCGCAGAGTGCCTTGACCCGTCAGGCGCTGGCGCTCTCGGGCGGCTTGGCGCCGAGCCGCGCCAACGCCTCGCGCATGGCTCGCGAATCCGCGAAGCGGTGCTGGGGCACCGGCGACATCGCGCGTCGAATCAAGCGGGTCCAGTCGTGAGGAATATCCGGCGTGGCGCGGTGCACGCCGCTCTCGGGGCCGCCCCGCTCTCCGGTCCAGAGCGAGCCGGGGCTGAGCGGTGGCGGCTCACCGGTCAGGCACTCGTAGATCACGCTGCCAAAGGCGAAGATATCGCTGCGATGGTCGATCTCCAGCCCCTGCTCTTGCTCGGGCGACATGTAACCCTGCGTACCCAGCGGGCTGTTGGCGTTGGTCAGGCGCGTTTCCGCCCATTCGACGCGCGCCACACCGAAATCGAGCAGCTTGACGTGGTCGGTCATCACGCCCTGTTCGGACTGCACTTGCTCGAGGAAGATGTTGCTCGGCTTCAAATCGCGATGAACGATGCCCGCGGCGTGGACCGCGCCGAGCGCATCGCAGATCTGCAGGGCCATCGGCAGCAGCGTGCTCGGCGGCAGAGCTCCGACCCGATGCAGGCGCGTGGCTAGCGATTCCCCGTGCAGTCGCTCCATCACCAGGAAGCAGGTGCCGTCGGGCAGGTAGCCGTCCTCGTACACCTCCACGACATTCGGATGCCAGGCGAGGCCGAGCGCCTCGGCCTCACGGCGCAGGCGATCGGCCGCCACCGTGTCGTGGGCAACGGCAGCGCGCAGCAGCTTCACCGCGACCAGGCTGCCATCGGAAAGGCGCTCCGCCTCCCAGATGGTGCCGTTGGCGCCGACTCCGAGCTTTTCGGTGAGTCGGTATTGGCCCGCCACGACCAACCCTTCCTGGAAGCCCGCGGTGCCGCGCTCCCGAACCTCACGCAGGGTTTGCGAACGCTCGAGCGCATGGATCCGCACCAGATGCGCGCGAGACTGAGTGCGCCGCCGCCACTCGTGCTGGCCCAGCAGTCCGAGCCCGAGCCCGATAGCGACGCCCGCCGCGCCCCCGAACGGTACCTCCAGTACGTTCGACGCTTGCGCTGTCCAGAGGCCGAGCGCGCCGCCGCCAGCGAGCCCCAAGCCGACGGGCCACACATTCGGTGTGCGCCAGGTGACCAGAAACTCCTCGGCGTCGGATGCGGGTCCGGTCGCGCCCTCCGAGCTCGGAACCTTTCTGACTTTGCCCTCGGGCAGTCCGAACAGCAGTGGAACGCTCGCGAGCTCGGCCTGGCGCGCCAGGCTGCAGAGCCCGTCGCTCTCTTCAGGTGAATCCTGCCGCACGCGGATGCTGCCACGCCACCAAGTCGGACCCGAGCCCAGCGTACGCCAGCGCTCCGTCCGGCCCTGCTCACCGCCTAACAGCTCGAGCTGCCGATAGGCCCCGGCGGGATCCGCGGTGCCGCGCAGGACGTGGGCCCAGCTGCCGAGATTTTCGGCCCCCACGATGTGGCGCGAGGTGCGCAGCACGGCCTCCCGCCCAAACCGCGACGCAAATGCGACCAGAGCGGAATGCCAGAGCTCGACCGGGACGAGCCGGGTTTCGTCCTCGAGGTAGTCACGATCCAGCTTGGTATTGAGTAGAAAGGCGTCCGCCTGCGCCCGACCGTGCTCGGCCTGGACGTAGGAAAGGAGGCTCTTGATCCGCGATGCGGTCGTTTGCCCACCTCCAGAACGCCTTTGCACAACCGAAAGCCTAGCGGCAGTCCAGCATCACGACAAGCGGGCGCACCGTCTCGAGGAAGAATGTAATGCGCCCCACCCGTACTTGTAATGCGGCCCACCCGTACATTGAGCGTGGCAGCCCCGCTCGAGGTGTAGAGGTAGACGATACGGTAAGGAAACAGAGCGGGAGCGGGGCGAGCGGGGCTGGGCCCCGCGGTCATGAGGCCGCGACCCCGCGACACGAGCCAGCCACAGCGAAAATCCCCGCAAGTGGCGCGTGCACTCGGGGCGGCAAATGTTATCCTTGAGGTAGAAGATGCAGCGATTCCGAGACGCCCGGTTCGGCACGATCCCCAAGCGCTGGGGCGTGCTGCTCGCGGTGACGCTGGTGTCTCCATTTGCGCTGAGCGGCACGGAGCCCGCGCATGCGGATCCACTCGCGGTCGTCGAAGGCCAGTCGCTCGACGTGCGCGCGGATCATCTCGTTGTCGACATCTCGAAGGGCACGGCCGTGCTCGAAGGCAACGTGCGCGCGGTGCTGGGCGAGCTCGAGGTCGAGTGCGGGAAGATCGACGTGCGCTACGACGAAGCGCCGGTCGTCCGCTACGCGCGTGGTTCCAAAGACGTGACGGTGCGGCTCAAGGGCATTGAAGCCAAGGCGGCTGGGCTCGAGGTAGACGTCGCGCGTCGCAGCGTGCGTTTACAAGGTGGCGTGCGTGTCAGCCGCGGGCGCGGTTGGGTCACGGCCGAGTCTGCGCAGATCGATCTCGCAACGCGCCACGTGACGCTCGACGCCGTCAAAGGCTCCATCCCCGTCCAAGCCCCCGCGCGCTGAACGATTCTGACACAGGGCGGCCTTTCGCCTCGGGTTAGGGCGCCGGCGCAGCCGTCTTTGGGGCTGGGGCCCCAAAGACCCCGAGACAGAGCGGCATGGAATTTGTCTAAAGGCGTTTTTGTGAGGCGTGGTTCTTGCTTGATGGTCTAGACTGACGTCTGTTGGCTAAGCCATAGACAGCGTCCCATGGAAATCAAGCAGCAGCTCCGCCTGTCCCAGCAGCTGGTCATGACACCGCAGCTGCAGCAGGCCATCCGCTTGCTGCAGCTTTCCCGGCTCGAGCTGATCGAGGAGGTGGGGCGGGAGCTCGATAACAATCCGGTGTTATCGGACGAAGACGCCGGCGAGGCCCGCAGCCGGGGCGACGAGCCACGCGGTCGAGCCGAGGGCCCGAGCAAGCTCGACCAGCCCGAGGCCTTCGCACGCACCACCGAAGCCAACACGCAGGAAAAAGCGTCGCGCGAGGTGGACTGGGAGAAATTCCTGGAGAATCGCACGCTCCAGACGCCGCCCACCACGGGCCGCGGCGGCTTCGACGAGCTGCCGCCGATCGAGCAGAACCTCACCAAGCCGCGCAGCCTGCACGATCACCTGCTGTGGCAGCTGCAGATGAGCGACTTCAGCGATATGGAGCGCGGCTTCGCAGAGCTGGTGATCGGCAACCTCGACGACAAGGGCTATCTGGACTTGGCCGGCATCGAGCGTCCCGACGGTACCCGCACGCCGGACCTCAGCATCGAGGATCTGGCTGACGAGGTCGGGCTCAACCACGAGGACGCCCCGCTCGTGCTGGAGATGATCCAGAACTTCGATCCGATCGGAGTGGCCGCGCGTGACCTGCGCGAGTGCCTGCTGATCCAGGCCCGGGCCGCCGGCTATGAAGAGGGCGAGGCGGTGCTCTGCATCATCCAGAATCACCTGCATCACCTGGAGCGCCATAATTATCAGGCGATTTCGCGGGAGATGAAGCTGACGCTGGAAGACGTGTACGAGGCCGCCAAGGAGATTCAGGACTTCGAGAGCCGCCCGGCCCGTAATTTCTCCGATCAGGACGATCGCACGATCGGCATCACGCCAGACGTCTACGTGATCAAGGACGGCAGCGATCTGGTCGTGCTCGATAACGATCGCGGCGTGCAGCGCCTGTTCATCAACGAGTCGCTGACCAAGCGCCTGATGAAGGATCCTTCGGCCAAGGAGTTCATCGGGGAGAAGCTGCGCAATGCGCAGTGGCTGATCCGCGCCATCGAGCAGCGGCGTAAGACGATCATCCGCGTCTCGGAATGCATCGTGGAGAAGCAGCGCGACTTCTTCGAAAAGGGCGTCTCCTTCCTCAAGCCGATGATCCTACGTGACGTGGCGGAGGCGGTCGGCATGCACGAGTCCACCATTTCGCGCGTCACGACCAACAAGTACATGCACACGCCGCAGGGGCTATTCGAGCTGAAGTACTTCTTCAACTCGAGCATCCGGCGAGTTGCCAACGAGGACATCGCCAGCGAGAGCGTGAAGCAGGCGATCAAGAAGCTGATCGAAGAAGAGGACAAGAGCAACCCGGTGAGCGATCAGGCCATCGTAGAGATGCTGGAGAAGACGGAAGGCATCAAGATCGCGCGGCGTACCGTGGCCAAGTACCGCGAGATGCTGGGTATCCTCGCGTCGTCGAAGCGCAAGCGGTTGTTTTGACTCCCCGCGTACTTTCCATCAGCTATGAGGTGATGGGATGAGGTGGCGGCTTCCTTGCACGGTGTTGTGCTTGGGGGTCACGTTGGCCTGCAGCGACAAAGAAGACTCGAATGGCAGCACCCCGCCATCTCAAGAGCTGACGACGCCAGAAGCAGCGTGCTCCGCGCGCTGCCCATTCTGGCTGGAGATTGGCTGTCCCGACCAGGTGGGGCAGTCGCTGAGCGAATGCGAGATGCTATGCCTGCAGACCTACGAGTTTCTTGCGGACTGTGAGCAGGAGCTCTTGGGTCTTCAAAACTGCAGCGCGGCTCAGGATGAGGACAACTTCGAATGTTCTACGTCCGGTGAGGCCGTCCTCAAGGAGGGCTTTTGCGCTGCTGAGCGAGAACGGTACGTCGACTGCGTGAGCCGCTCGTTGAGCTAGGGAGCGCGGCGGCAGACTTTGCCCGGCAGCGTCCTGCAATTCGCGTACTAAACGCGGCTGCGAACCGTATCCGGGGGCTAACGGCTTGCTCACGGCTTGGCTTGGGCGGGGCAGTTGGGCTCTAATGCCGCCAAGCCAAGGAGTCTGAGCCCACATGAACGTCAGCATCACTTTTCGCCACATGGAGGCGAGCGAAGCCATCAAGAAGCACACCGCTGCCAAGCTCGGGAAGCTACAGAGGTTTTTGCGACAGCCGATGACCGCGAAGGTGACGATCTCGGTGGACAAGCTCAAGCACGTGGCGGAGGCGCGCGTCTCCAGCGGAGGCGCGCACCTGGAGGCTAAGGAGAGCAGCGACGACATGTACACCTCGATCGATCGCATGATCGAGAAGCTGGACCGCCAGATCCGCGTCACGAAGGGCGCAGCGCAGGCGCGCAGGCGCGTGGCCAAAACCGTGGCACGCTCCGGGGGAGCCGCCGCCGAGCCGGCCGAGGGTGGCGCCAAGCGGCCCGCCAAGACGCGGCCCGCCAAGGCCGCCAAAAAGTCGAAGCGATGAACCTGCAAGCCAGCGCGACCCCGAGCCCCATTGCCATGCGATTGTCCGACATCATCACGAGCGACCGAATCCTGGTGGACCGGGAGGGGGCCGTCAAGAACAAGGCCGAGGCGCTGCGCTCGCTATCACGGCTGCTGGGCAGCGCCGTTGCGGCATCGGAGGAGGAAGTTTTGACGCTACTCCTCGAGCGCGAGCAGCTGCAGAGCACGGGTATCGGCGACGGTGTCGCCATACCACACAGCGCCCTCGAAAACGCCGAGGCGCAAGCGGCGGCTTTGTTGCTGTTTCCCAAGGGCATCGACTTCGAATCCATCGACGGCAAGCCCGTGCACATCGTGTTCGGCGTGGTCGGCCCGAAACGCGCGACCGGGGAGCATTTGCGAACCCTGGCGCGCATCTCGCGGCTGCTGCGTGACGAGGCTACACGCAAACAGTTGGCCAACGTGAGCAGCGCCAACAGCGCCTACGAGCTGATCGAGTCGCACGACGCGGTCTCGAAATGAGGTGATGCGAGGGTGACCTACGAGCCTCCTGCGCAAGTGCTTCGTTCGATCTCGGTGCGCGAGCTGCTCGATGATCCGCATTTGGGACTCAATGTTCGGTTGGTGGCAGGGGCCGCGGGGCTAGTGCGAGAGATCGGCCATCCGCGTATCCAGAAGTCGGGCCTGGCGTTGGTCGGGCACCTGCATGGCGTGGTGTCCTCGCGCATCCAGGTGCTCGGCGAAACCGAGCTGAGCTACGCCGAGAGCTTGAGCCGGGAGGAGCAGGAGCGGGCTGCCCAGGGTTTTTTCTCTCTACCGTTGTCCTGCGTGGTGGTCACGCGCGGCGTGGATCCGCCCAAACCGTTCTGTCTGGAGGCCGAGCGCACGGGCACGCCGCTGGTGGTGTGCACCGAGCGCTCGTCCCAGGTCATTGCGTCGCTGCACACGCTGCTCGACGAGCGGCTGGCGCCGCGCACTCGCATCCACGGCGTGTTGGTCGACGTGTTCGAGGTCGGGGTGCTGCTCTTGGGCAAGAGCGGCATCGGTAAGAGCGAGTGCGCGCTCGAGCTCGTGATGCGCGGCCACCGGCTGGTCGCCGACGACGTCATCGAGTGCGATTACCGGCCGCCAGGCATGGTGTTCGGGCAACCGGCGGCGCTGCTCCGGCATCACATCGAGGTGCGCGGTCTGGGCATCCTCAACATCAAGGACCTATTCGGCGTGACCGCGATCCGCGAGCGTAAGCGCGTGGATCTGGTGGTGGAGCTGCAGCTCTGGCAGCCCGACGCCCCCTACGATCGCATCGGGCTCGAAGATCGTTACCGCGATCTGCTCGGTGTCTCGGTGCGTGAGGTCGTGCTGCCGGTGCGCCCCGGACGCAACATGAGCAGCATCATCGAGATCGCTGCGCGCAACGAGCTCTTGCGCCAGGCCGGGCATCATCCCGCGCGAGAGTTCGTGAAGAATCTGGAGCAGGGGCTGCTCAGGCCGGAGCTGCCGGAGCCGCGCTCGCTGCGCAGCCCCCCCAGTAGTCAGTTCCGCTTGTTCTCCCCGAACGAGAGCTCGGCGCCCCCGCCGGTGTCCGTGCCCGGCAGCACGGAGCGCAAGCCGTGAACCCCGCTGCGCCCACCTCGGTCGTGGTCGTGACTGGTCTCAGCGGCGCGGGTAAGTCTACGGCGGTCGCCGCGCTCGAGGATCTCGGCTACTTCTGCGTGGACAGCCTGCCCCCGCCGGTCGTGTCGAGCACGCTGGAAGCGTTTGCAGCTGCCGGCATTCGGCGCATTGCGTTTGGCATCGATGTGCGCGTTCGGCGCTTCCTCGACCAGGCCGCGGGTATCTTCCAGGGGCTCACCATTCCAGGCGTGCGTGAGCTCACGGTGCTGTTCCTGGATGCCTCGGACGAGGCGCTCTTGCGCCGCTTTTCTAGCACCCGGCGCCCACACCCCCTGTCCACCGGGTCCGAGGCAGGCAGCGAGCAGGGGGCGCTGGCCGTGCTGGACGGGATCCGCATCGAGCGCGAGCTCCTGACCGCGCTCCGTGGACGCGCGTCGATCGTGCTCGACACGACCCGCATGAGCGTGCATGACTTGAGGCGCGAAATCATCGCGCACTTTGGACCGAGCGCGGGCGGTACGCCGCGCCTCCGCGTCCGGCTCTTGTCCTTCGGCTTCAAGTTTGGACCGCCGGTAGACGCAGACATGGTGCTGGATGTGCGCTTCCTAGACAATCCCTACTTCGTGCCGGAGCTGTCCAAGCTGCCCGGGACCAATCCGGCGGTGCGTGAGTTCGTGCTGGCCAGCGACGGCGCCGCCGAATTCTTCGACCGCGCCGGCAAGCTGCTGGAGTTTTGCCTGCCGCGCTTCGAGCGCGAGGGCAAGAGCTACCTGACGGTCGGCGTGGGTTGCACCGGCGGACGACACCGCTCGGTGGTCATCTCGGCCCATCTTGCAGAACGCCTGCGGCAGCAGACTGGCTTGCCGGTGGAGGTGGTCCACCGCGACGTCGACCGCGTCAATATCGCGGGCCGAGGCGGTGATCCCGATGGAGGACACGCGGCATGAGCATCGCGCGGGGCAGCTTCGAGGTCAGAAACAAACTGGGCCTGCACGCGCGCGCCGCGACCAAGCTGGTGCAGCTAGCGGCCAAGTTTCCCTGCGAAATAAGCGTCGGTCGCGCGGGCCAGGTCGCCAACGCCAAGAGCGTGATGGGCGTGCTCTTGCTGTGCGGCTCCAAGGGCACACTGCTCGACATCGAAGCCAGCGGTCCTTCGGCGGAGGAAGCCGTGCTGAAGCTAGGACAATTGATCCACGATCGCTTCGGTGAGGACGAATGACGGAGATCGAGGGGCAAAAGACGGTTCGAGCCGAGCAGGCCCTGGCCGGGCTTGCCGGGTCGCCGGGCGTGGCTCTCGGCAAAGCCATGGTGCTCGACATCGGCCGCACCGGCGTGCCGCATCGTCACGTTGCTTCAGGCGATGTCGCCAAGGAGATCGAGCGCTTCCACGAGGGTGTGGGCAGCGCCGCTGCCGAGCTGCGTGAGCTGATGGCCAAAGCGCGTGAGTCGGCGACCAAGATCGAGATCTCGGTGCTGGAAGCCTACACGTTGATGGTGGAGGACGAGCTCTTGGCGGCCGAGGTCAAGAAGCGCGTGGAAAACGAGCTGGTCTGCGCCGAGTGGGCGCTGGACATGGCGGTGAGCGAGATGGCGGCGCGCCTGAAACGCGCCGGTGACGCCTATCTGGCCGAGCGCAGCCACGATTTCGAGTTCGTGGGCGCGCGCATCCTGAAGGCCATCGGTGGCGCGCCAGCTAGCGTCATGCTGCAGCAGAGCGAGGCTCGCGTGCTGGTAGCGCACGATTTGTCCCCGGCCGAAACGGTGGGGTTTACGCGCGAGAAGGTGCTGGCGCTGGTGACCGAGGTGGGCACCCGCACCAGCCACACCGCGATCGTGGCGCGCGCCCTCGAGATCCCGGCGGTAGTCGGCGTGGCGGGGGCTCTGTCCCGAATCGGCAGCGGCGACTCGATCATCGTGGATGGGCTGCGCGGGCAGGTGCTTTTGCACCCGCGAGCCGAGACCGTCAGCGCCTACGAGGGGCGCGCGCAGCGTTTTCGTGAGACCGCCCGCCTGCGGCGTGAGGCGCGCGATCGGCCCATCACGCTGGGCTCCGGTGAGCTGATCGAGCTACGCGCCAATATCGAGCTGCCGTCGGAGGCGGTGGCAGCGCTCAGCCACGGGGCGCGCGGCGTGGGCCTGTATCGTACGGAGTTCCTGTACGTCGATCGCAGCGAGCCGCCGGGCGAGGACGAGCAGTACGAGACTTACCGTAAAGTGGCGGAGATCATGAATCCGCTGCCGGTCACACTGCGAACCTTCGACATCGGCGGCGACAAATTCGTGTCGGTGTTTCAGATGCCGTCGGAGATGAATCCGGCGCTGGGCTTGCGCGCGGTGAGGCTCGGCTTGGCGCGGCCCGAGATCTTCATGACCCAGCTAAGGGCCATGATCCGCGCGACCGCTCACGGCAAGTTGCGCATCATGCTGCCGATGATCGCCTCGCTCGGCGAGCTGTTCGCCGTCAAGGAGCTGTACGAGCAGGCGCTGGCCGACGTGGATCGTCGCAAGCTGCCGCGCGCCGAGCACATCTCACTGGGCATCATGGTCGAGGTGCCGTCGGCCGCCGTGATGGCGCACGAGTTCGCGGAGCACGCGGAGTTCATGAGCATCGGCACCAATGATCTGGTGCAGTACACGCTGGCCGTGGATCGCTCGACACCCGAGCTCGCCTACCTGGCCTCCTATTTCGACCCGGCCATCTTGCGGCTGATCAGCATCGTGATTGACGCCGGCAAGGCGCGCCAGCGCCCGGTCGTGCTGTGCGGCGCCATGGCCAGTGATCCGCTCGCGGCGCTCCTGCTGGTCGGCATGGGTCTGCGCGAGCTCAGCATGGAGGCGGCAGCCGTGCCGGAGGTGAGGGAAGTGTTGTCCAAGGTGACGCTCGAGCAGACGGAGCGCGCGGCCGTGGAGGCGGTGGCCGAGCGCACCGCCGCCGGAGTACAGGCGGCCTTGATCCGCCATTTTGGACCCCTGCTAGCCGATAGCTGAGCTCGGCGCGCAACTGGGGCTGCGCCCGGCCGATGAGGCGGCATGAGCTGGGCCAGAGTGATCTTGGTGTGCGGCTTGGGCGCGCTCGGCTGCGCTGCGTGCCCGGAAGAGGAGGTACCTTCGCAGCAAGGAGAGTCGGCGTCGCCTGAGGCGACCCTGGTCCTACTTCATACGTCGGACCTGCATTCCCAGGTCTGGCCGTTTCGAGCGCGGCTCTCGGCGCTGGACGCCAAGCTGGGGCTGGGCCGTGCGGGGTCGCTCGAGGAGCTGGGCGGGTTTGCGCGACTGGCTTCGGTTCTCGAGAGCGAACGACAGCGCAGTGCCGCGCTGTGGCTCGACAGTGGGGACGCGCTCGAGGGAGCCGAGGTGTTTCAGCGATTGGGGGGCCAACTGGAGCTCGAGCTATTGGGCGGGCTCGGTCTCGCCGCGCTGGCGCTCGGTAATCACGAGCTCTCGCTGGCTGCCGAAGATCTTGCCGAGCTGCTGGCGCGCAGCGCTTTCCCGGTGCTGGCGGCGGATCTGACGCCCAGCCGTCGCTCGCCGCTCTTGGGGCGGCTCGGCTCGACCGCGCTGCTGTCCAGCCAGGGAGTGAAGCTCGGCGTGGTTGGACTCGCCAACCCGAGCAGCCCGCCGGATCTGGCGAGCCCCACGAACCCGTGGGGCCTCGTCGTGACGCTGGACCTCGCCGCAACGGTGCAAGCTGCGATCGACGAGCTCTCCCCGCACGCCGACCTGCTGGTCGTGCTCAGTCACCTCGGCCTCGAGCAGGATCGCGAGCTGCTGCGCGCGACCAGCGGGGTCGATCTGCTGCTCGGCGGGCATCAGCACATCGTGACCGCTGACGCCGAATGGCAGGACGATTGCGCCGCTGCCCTGCTTCGCGAGCAGCGCAGCTGCGGCCCGCGAGCCGTGCCCATCGTGCATAGCGGCGCCTACGGCAAGCTGGTTTCGCGGCTCGAGCTGAGCCTGGTTCGGTCCCCGAGTGCTCGGTTTGGCTTCGAGATCGCGGGCATCAAGCTGGCTCAGCTGCCGCTCACGGCCAGCGTGCCCGAGCACCCGGACGTGCTCGAGCGGCTAAGAGAGCTCGAGCTTCCGCCCAAGCCTCCGCTCGCCTTCGCACCGGTGGCGCTGCCACGCCGCTCTGCGCTCGGTGGCGACAGCGCGCTCGGAAACCTCACCGCGGACGCGTTGCGAGCCGCCACGGGTGCCGACGTGGCGCTCCTCAACAGCTCGGCGCTGCGGGCCGATCTGCAGGCTGGCCTGGTGCTCGAGCCGGACCTCGAGCTGGTGCTGCCGTTCGCCGAGCCGTGGTTCCTGGCGCCGCTCAGCGGGGCGAGCCTTCGGCAAGGGTTGCTGCGCGGCGCGCTGCGCGCCGCAGCGCGCGAGTGCGTCTCGGTGGTGCAGGTGTCGGGCCTGAAGCTGCGGATCGACTGTGCGGCGTGTCGTGCCGAAAGCTCCGAGTGCCTGGAGCTGCTGCGCCCGCAGCCCTGGGGTGACCAGCCAGTGCTGGACGATCACGTGCTCTTGGTCAGCCTGCCGCGGTATTTGCTCCAGGAAGGCGCCGATTTCGAAGCGCCTTGCGGAGGCCGCGGCCGCCAGGTTCCCCTGGCGGCTTTCGAAGCCGTGGCCCGGCACATTGCACGGGGAGCGAGCCGAGCCGAAGGTCAGGATTGTGTCGAAGCGCTCAGGCGGCTCTCAACGAGCCGCTGCCAGAGCGCGTTCGGCGCCGTTGCTTGCCCGATCGAACAGGGGCGCGCAGCTGGCCTGTGTCACGCTTGGCCACGGCTGCTCGGGGGGCGGGATGGGCGGATCCAAATGCTGCCGTGAGATCGGTCGGCTCGGGTGCTGTGGGCTGGTGCTGCTCGCCGGTACCGCCTTCGCCGCGTCGCCTGCGACCCAGCTGGAGCTGACCAGCATGCTCGGCAGCGGGAACCTGCTGGCGCCGGGGCCAGGCGGGCGGGGCGACGCTGCTTTTGGCACCGCGCCCGAGCCACCGCCGTTCGAGCGCTGGGTCAAGGGCGGCGACGCGCGAGCTGGCCGCGCTCGGCTCGAGCTGCAAATCGCGGAGGAGGGCTTCTTGGCGCACGTCGAAACGAGCGCGCGCCTGGCCCTGGACTTGAACCTCGACGACGTGGCGCGCGGCGCGACTCTCGTTTTGCGTGATGCCAGCAGCTGGGTGGGCATCAGCTGGCGCAGCTTTCGTGACTGGGAGCTCGGGCTCCGGGCCTTCCCGATCGATACGAGCTACCGGCGGCTGGGCTACCTGCATGCGCTCGATTGGGGCGGTACCGACGTGTCGCGCCGGGAGTCCATCTTCCTGGAGCATGAACCTGGAGTGCCCGGGCTCGAGCTGGCCGTCGCCGCGCCGCGTGCTCGACTTTTCATGGGGCTGCGCTGGGCGCGAGGTGCGGAAGGTGTCGCGGGGATACGGCCGCTTTGGGGCGCCACGCTAGGGGGCGCCCTGGAGCTCACCCGCGAGCTCCAGGCAGACTTCGGGCTGGGCTATTTCCAGCGCCCCGCACTGACGACAGACACCGGAGCGGAGACGAGCTTCGTGGAAGGCGCCTCTGTCCGGCTCGTCTGGAAGCAGGGACCAGTCGAGCCGGAGCTATCGCTCGAGCCGTTCCGCCCGGCGTCGTTGCGGGTGCAGGAACAGGGCTTCAGGACCCTCGAGGTGCGCGGCTTCGCTGTGGTTGTCGAGGGCGCGATGCTCGCTACGCGACTGCGCCAATTCGACGCGCCCGGCCGCATGACGCTCGTCGCGGCGCCTGCTGCTGCGCTCTACGGCTCGGTGCGGGGCGAGATCGTTGCCGCTCACGCGGCGCTGTTGGGGCGCAGCTTGGCCTTCGTCTTGCGAAACGAAGCGGGTCTGCTGCGCGGCGAGAGCTTGCCCAAAAGCGCGCAGGAGCTGCCGGAGCTAGGGGTGTGGCTGGGAGCTAGCGCCACCGCGATGCCGTGGCGCGTGACGCCGGGCCTCGAGCTCGGCGTCATGACGCCGGCCGCCTTGGTGACGCCCAGCTCGCTACCGGGCTTCCGGCAAACCTTCGTGGTGCGTGAGGCGCAAGGCGTCGTCGCGCTCCCGGTGGGGAGCGGCCGCCTACCCATCTTGGCCGCTCGCGCGTCGTTGCGCTTTCAGGCATCGCCGTCCACGGCGCTGGCTTTTTACGTCGACTACGAGCGCGACGCGAACCGCGTGCGCTTCCACGCCACTGGGGTAGGAGCGATTCGGTCCTTTGCGGACCCCGACCAGCTGCGGGCCGGCCTGGCGATTCAGACCCGCTTTTGAGTCAGGCCGCCGGGACGGGGTTTGGCTCCGTGCCTGAGCCGTTTCCGGTCGGCGTGGGCCGCTTCGCCGAGCGGCAAACCGACTTGATCCTGCATGGAAGATCCCGGGTATCCGGTTCGTTACAAGCCGAAGCCCACCCGCGGTTGACCGGCCGAAAAGCGTGCGTATACTCGCGCGCTCAAAAAAGAATTCGAAAGGAAGCATATGCCCCTCGCGCCCGAGGCCAAGACGTCCACCATCACCAAGTTCCGCACGCACGAGACGGACACCGGCTCGCCCGAGGTTCAGATCGCCCTGCTCAGCCAACGCATCGAGTACCTGACCGAGCACTTCAAGATCCACAAGAAGGACCATCACTCGCGCCGTGGGCTGCTCAAGTTGGTGGGACAGCGTCGCCGCCTGCTCGATTATCTCAAGCGCTCCAATGTCGAGCGCTATCGCAAAGTCGTGAGCGCGCTCAGCCTGCGTAAGTAGGCTCGTCGCGTCACGTCACTCAGTCTTCCGGGTGCGGGTCCGCCCGCTTTCATCTTCGCTTCGTGGTGCGCTGCTTCAAGCGCTCCAGGAATCGAGGCTGAAGGAGGCTCCCGTCCCCGGCGTTTCGTCGCACGACAGCGACAATCCCGTTTGGAGGGAGCCACATGTTCGTACGTGAATCTGTAACGGTTGGTGGGCGTCAGCTCACTCTGGAAACTGGTCGTCTTGCCAAGCTGGCCCACGGAGCCGTGCTGGCCACCTACGGGGAGAGCATGGTGCTGGTCACCGCGGTCTCCAGTGAAGAGCGGCCTGGTCTCGACTTCTTCCCGCTCACCTGTGAGTACGTGGAGAAGACTTACGCCGCCGGCAAGATCCCGGGCGGGTTCTTCAAGCGCGAAGGCCGCCTGCGCGACTACGAGGTCTTGTCTTCGCGCCTGATGGACCGCCCGCTCCGCCCGCTGTTCCCAGACGGCTACAAGAAGGACACGCAGGTCATTGCCACCGTGCTGTCGTCGGACAAGGACAACCCGACCGACGTGCTGGCCATGTCCACCGCCAGCGCAGCCCTGCACATCTCGGACATTCCCTGGAGCGGGCCGATCGCCGGCATGCGTGTGGCGCGCGTCGAGGGCGAGCTGATAGCCCTGCCGACCTTCGAGCAGAGCGCCGAGGCCGACATCGACCTGATCGTCGCTTGTACCAAAGACGCGATCGTGATGGTCGAGGGCGGTGCGGACGAGGCGGGCGAGAACGAGGTCATCGACGCGCTCTATTTCGCCTTCAACGAGGCGCAAAAGGTGATTGGTCTGATCGAGAAGCTGCGCGCCGCGGTGGGCAGGCCGAAACGTGAGTTTACCACGCCGCTGCTCGACGCCGCGATCGCCAGCCGCGTCTCTGCGTTGGCTGACGCCAAGCTCAAGGAAGCCTGCGTGGTGCGGGAGAAGAAGGCTCGCTACGACGGCTACGCGGTGATCAAGAAGGACGTCGTCGCCACGCTCACCAGCGAGCTCGGCGGCGAGGCCTACCTGAAGGTCGAAAAGCTCGTCAAAGAAGAGATCGAGAACCGCAAGGCGGCCGTGGTCCGTGCCATGGTGCTCGACGAAGGCAAGCGTATCGACGGGCGCGATACCAAGACGATTCGCCCCATCGCTTGCGAGGTCGGACTCTTGCCCCGCGTGCACGGCTCGGCTCTGTTCCAACGTGGCGAGACTCAAGCCATCGTGACGGCCACGCTCGGTACCGCCAGCGACGAGCAGAAGATCGACGCGCTCACCGGCGAGAGCTGGAAGCGTTTCATGCTGCATTACAACTTCCCGCCCTTCAGCACCGGCGAGACCAAGCCGATGCGCGGCCCCGGTCGTCGCGAGGTCGGGCACGGCGCCCTGGCCGAGCGCGCGGTGACCCGCCTTTTGCCCTCGCACGAGGACTTTCCGTACACGATCCGCATCGTGAGCGAGATCCTCGAGTCCAACGGCAGTAGCTCGATGGCCAGCGTGTGCGGCGCCAGCTTGAGCTTGATGGACTGCGGCGTGCCCATCCGCAAGCCGGTGGCCGGTATCGCCATGGGCCTGATCACCGAGCAGGGCAAGGTGGCGATCTTGAGCGACATCTTGGGCGACGAGGATCATCTCGGCGACATGGATTTCAAGGTTTGCGGCACCGACAAGGGCATCACCGCCATCCAGATGGACATCAAGATCGAGGGCCTGGAGCGGCGCGTGCTCGAACAGGCGCTCGACCAGGCTCGCGAAGGACGACTGCACATTCTCGGCAGGATGGCCGAAACACTGACGGCACCGCGCGCGGAGATCAACCGCTGGGCGCCGCGCATCACCACCGTGAAGGTCAAGCCCGACCAGATCCGCATCATCATCGGACCCGGCGGCAAGACCATCAAGGGCATCATCGACCAGACTGGCTGCAGCGTCGATGTGAACGACGACGGCACCGTGGCGGTTGCGAGCGCGGATTCGGAGGCGGTCAAGCGCGCCATCCAAATCATCGAAGGCCTCACGGCCGAGCCCGAGGTGGGTCGCATCTACAAGGGCACGGTCCGGCGCCTGGTGGATTTCGGCGCTTTCGTCGAGATCCTCCCCAACAACGAGGCGCTCTTGCACGTCTCGGAGATCGCGCACGAACGAGTCGAGAACCCGGCCGACGTGCTCAAGGAAGGCGAAGAGATCGAGGTCAAGGTGATCAGCGTCGAGCGTGACGGCAAAGTGCGCCTGACGCGGCGCGAGCTCGTGCCGTTCCCGGAGGGTGAAGACGGCGAGCGCGCCAAGGAACGTATCGCCCGCGCCCGCGAGCAAGGTGGTGGCCCGCCCCGTGGCGGTGGCCGTGACCGCGACCGCGGCGGCCGTGACCGCGACCGCGGCCCCCGCCGCGACCGCCGCTGAGAGCGAGAAAACAGGGAGACACAGAGACGGGGAGGTCAGAGAGAGTTTCTTGGGTTCAGAAAACCAACCCCAAAACTCCCCGTCTCCCCGCCTCCCTGTTGATTCCTTCTCGTGCTTAGACGATGCGCAGGGAACGGCCTTGCAGCACTTCGTTGTGCGAGCCGGTCCGGTAGCCTGCGAGATCCAGGGTGATGTACGTGAAGCCGTTGGCCTTGCCGGCGGCTAGCACCGCCTCGCGCACGCCCGGTTCGAGCAAGCGCGGCAGATCTGCGAGGTCGAGCTCGAGGCGTGCGACTTTGTCGTGATAACGCACACGACAGCCTCGGAAACCCAGATCGTGAAGTGTCGCCTCGAAGCCGGCCACTTGCGCGAGCCGCTCGGGTGTCACGCTGGTTCCATAAGGGATGCGACTCGAGAGACAGGCCGCTGCGGGTTTGTCCCAGGTGCTCAAACCGAGCAGCTTGGCAAGCTCCCGCACGTCGCTTTTGCGCAGGCCGAGCTCGACGAAGGGGCTACGCACGCCGGCCAGCTTGGCGGCCTCCAAGCCGGGACGGTAGTCGCCCAGGTCGTCGAGGTTGGTGCCGTTGAGCACGAAGTCGAGCTGCCACTCCTGACGCTTGCGTTCGGCGATCTCGTATAGCTCGCTCTTGCAGTGGAAACAGCGATCCGGACCGTTCTGCACGTAGCCTTCGCGAGCCAGCTCCGCGCTTTCGACCAGGCGATGCTCGGCGCCGATCTCACGAGCAATGCGTTCGGCTTCGATGCGCTCGCGCTCGGGCAAGCTCGGGCTGACCGCGGTCATGGCGACCACGCGGTCGCCGAGCGCGCGATGCGCTCCCGCCAAGAGCGCCGCGCTATCGGTACCTCCCGAGTAGCAAACCAGCACCGAGTCGAGCCCGCGCAGCAGGTCGAGCAAGCGCTCGAGCGGGGGCGGCGTCTCAGTTGTGGCCATGCTGGAGACATAACACGTGAGCTAAGCGTGGTCCCGCGCCCCCACTCCACGGAGTGATGAGCTGCTACTCATTACAGGGATGCTGCCGGGGGCGCCGCCCCGCATGCCAGCCCGAACCTCGCGCGGGGCGGCTTGAAAACAGCGCGCTTTGTCATTCATGGTTTCGCCCGGTTGGCGTAGCCCGCGCGAAAATACAGCGGCGCTAGGTTTGTACGGAGGCAGCTAGTTTGTACGGAAGCGGGAGGAGGCCCCGCCAGGCCCACGAGGAGGCCCCCCGCAGGCCCGCGAGACAGCCAGAACCACGTTCGGCGATTTTTACCTTCACAGGCCAATGATCGCGCTGTATGTAGATTCTAGCGCACTGCACAGGCAAACAGGAGAGCGCAAGCAAATGCAGGTCAAAGGTATGGTCCAGGTGAGCGGCGTCACGTACCGCATCGTTCGTATCGAGCGGGGCATGTACGATGTCGTGCGGATCTTGGACGACCAGCGTGTCGGTCAGTTCAGAACGATCCCACGCGTCGAAGTAACGGGAGCCTCCGCGCCGGCCGAGACGATCGCGGAGATCGCCAAGGCAGCCGTCAAGTGGGGCAAGACGAGCTGGGTCGGTCGACTCAGCTTCGCGTGATCGAGTCGCCGGCACGGGTTCAGATAGGGGCCTTGCAGCTCGACGTGTACGATCGCGCGGGTGCGATCGAGGCCATCGTACAACTCGTGCGTCGTGGTCAGGGCGGTACGGTGTTCACGCCGAACGTCGATCATGTGGTTCAGGCCGAGCACGACCTCGCGTTCCGCGAGGCTTACAGTCGTACTGACCTCTCGTTCGTCGACGGCACACCGGTATTGTGGGCAGCCCGGTTGCTGGGCACCCCACTGCCCGCCAAGCTCTCCGGCTCCGATCTGTTCGACCCGCTCGTCGAGCGCGCCGCTCAAGAGAGCTTTCGCGTGGTGCTGCTCGGAGGCGGGCCGGGCGTGGCGGAGCTGGCCGCGAGCAATTTGCAGAAGCGCCTGCCAAACTTGCAGCTCGTCGACACGTTGGCCCCGCGGCTCGGCCTGACGCCGACCGAGGAGGAGCAGGCGTGCGTCGAGCGCCTGGCGAGCGCACGCGCGGATTTGATCTTCGTCTGCCTCGGTGCGCCGAAGCAGGAGCTATTCAGCGATCGCAACCGGGCGCGGCTCGCGCCCGCCGTGCTGATCGGGTTCGGGGCGGCGGTCGACTTTGCGGCGGGCACCATCCCGCGCGCGCCGGGCTGGGTTTCACGCATCGGGCTGGAGTGGGCATTCCGACTCGGGCGCGAGCCGCGTCGGCTGGCGGCGCGTTATCTGCTCCGCGATCCGGAGTTCTTCAAGATCGTCGCCAAGCAGGCGCTCCTGTCTCGCGGGGAGGCACGCGCCTCCCCGCCCCGCTGAAGTGAGCCGGAGTGGACGGAGTCCAGCAAGCTGGACGGAGTCCACGGAGGCCTACGGCCCGAGCCGAAGGCGAGGGAGCGCCGCAGGCGCAGTGAATTCAGCGGGGCCCCACCCCACGCGGCTCGTCGCGTTCGCTCCTCGCAACTAAGGCTATGAGATGTGCTCTAGCGGTCACACGAAGCCGCGCAGCGGGTTGTCTCCGAACTGGATGGTCGCGGGCTGCTTGGAGCGCGCGATGATTGCGGCTTGCGTCATGGTGTCGAGAGCGCGAAGCTCCGCCGCGCGGTCCAGGGAGGGAGCGTGGATCACGATCACGTGATGCGCTTGCCCGAGCTCTTGCACGGCGCGCTCGAACCCCGACGAGGCGACCAAGCCGGGTGAGCGCAAGCGTCCTTCGGCCAGTACCTGCAAGTTGGGAGAGCAGCGCACCACAAGCCAGGGTTTTACTTGCCGGGCATGCAAACGCGCCATGATCTGCTGTGAAAAGCCGGCACCGCTCGGCGTCTCGAACGCCAGCGCTTGGTGCACCTGCGGGTGGTCGAAGTCGGCTTCCAAAAGCAGCACGCGCGCGCCGGCTTGTGCCAGAGACAGCGAGAGCCCGCAGGCGAGCTGTGCCTTGCCGTTCCCAGCTGACCCCGTGACCGCGATGCGCAGGCGCCGCGAGAGGCCTTGGGCCATCACCGCGTCGCGCAACGTCACGATCTGAGGACTGGCCGGATCGACTTGTGGCCGCCAGCTGGCGGGCAGGTCGTGGAAGAGCATTTCCGGGCCAGCGGGGAGCGGCTCGGGCTGGTTCATCGCGTAAGCCGGAACGATGCGGCGATCCTCGACCGACACCGGCGCCTCGCTGGGCGGTGGTCGCTCCTCGCGCATCGACGAGACCTCCAGCGGGACCATCGACCCCATCGCCTGAGTCTTCCAGCGCCCCTGCTTCTTCGGCGCGACTTCGACCTGCGCGCCCGGTGCTGGCGCCTGTGCATGCTCGAAACGCGCTGCCCAGCGCTCTGCTTCGGGGTCGAGCGCGGGCGGCTTGCTCATAATCTGAGGCATGTCGGCAGGCGGAGAAGGGTGGCGCAGGGCGCTGTCGAACACACCAGCCGGAACGTTGGTGGCGGGCGGATGCGCCGATTGCAGCGGTGAAAGTCGTTCGACCGAAGTTCGGGCGGTGCTCGGGCGACCCTCGAACGGAGGCGGGTGCGACGAGGAAACCGAGTAGCTGCCGGCACCTGGCGGAGGCCGCGAGCCCAGCAGCGGCGCGGCGGGCGGTGGGCTCGAGCGCGCCTTGGGCGGCGCGACCACCGTGGCGGCCATGGCTTCGATGGCAGCCGCGCCGGGAGCCTCCAGGCCTCCAGGCGCGGTGTGCGTCCGCCTTTCGGCGAAATGCTCGGCGGTGGCGGTCGCGGAGGTGAGCACCACCGTGCGCTGCGGCGCCATGGGCCCCGGAGG
>DATEDZ010000213.1:0-10774 GCA_035281385.1 Polyangiaceae bacterium | reverse complement strand
CTCCAGTTGTCGTCGTAGCGTTCGTTTCACCTGAAAAGGTCTCCCGGTGGTTTTGGGTTGGTGTTGCAACCTCCAAAACACCGGGGGTTTTCAAAAATTCCCGCCCAACCCTTCCTTTTTATCGCTAGATCAAGGCCTAGGGTCCTTGAGAGAGCCGTCTTCCGTGACAGATGAGTTGAGTTTTTCCGGAGCGATCGAGTCCGAGCAGGTGCTTTGTCGTGGTCACCGCGACTATCGCGGTCAGAGCCGCGACGTGCGCCGGCCTCGCCGGTTGTTGTCTCGTGGGTGGCTGCTACTCTCGCCGATCGTGATCTTTTCTTCCAAGACTCACACGTCTTGTCGGGCTGGGGCCCCAGCCCCAGCTAGGTCATGAGCCCAACCGCCACCGCCTCTGTCTCGGGGCCGCTGCTCGAGCGCGCCTCGCCGGGTTTGCTCGACGAAATCAAGGTGTACATCCAGCGCCATCGCGGGGCGGTGGAGGAGATGATCCGCGGGGGCAAGGTGGAAAGCGGCCTGCCGGCTTCCGAGCGCTACACCCGCGCCATCGATGGGCTACTCTGTTCGCTGTTCAAGGCGCTCGAGGCCAAGCTAGCCAAGGATTTCGGAGCCTTCTCGCAGCTCGGGCTGGCGGCGGTTGGTAGTTATGGCCGGGGCGGCCTGGCTTTGCACAGCGACCTCGACGTGCGCTTACTCACCACCGCGCGACCGGACAAGGTCAGGAACGTCGCCGAGGCCTTGCTCTACCCGCTGTGGGACGCCGGGCTCATGATCGGTCATCAGGTCGTCAGCGCCACCGACCTAATCGACCTGGCGCGCACCGATCTGCCGACCGCTACCACGCTGCTCGATTGGCGCGTGGTGGCCGGTGACAAGTCGGGCACCGAAAAGCTGCTCAACCGCGCCTTCGAAGGTCTGTTCGGCGCCAGCAACATTCAGCGCTTTCTGGACCGCATGGAGTACCACGCGGCGGATCGCTCCGAACGTTTCGGCGGGTCGGTTTACCTGCTGGAGCCCGACGTCAAGAACGGTATCGGCGGCCTGCGCGATCTGGACATTGCACAATGGGCAGCTCGCGCGCGCTGGCGGGTCAATCACTTGTCGGAGCTGGTGCGCCTCGGCGTGCTGCTCCCGCGCGAGTGGCAGCAGATCGAAAACGCGGCCTCGCTGGTGTGGCGCGTGCGCAACCTCCTGCATCTTTACGCGGGGCGGCGCTCGGATCGTTTGAGCTTCGATCGACAGGAGGCCGTCGCGGAGCTGCTCGGCTACGGCAGCGGTGGCCCGGGCGTGGAAGCCTTCATGAGCGAGTACTATCGCAACGCTCGCAACATGGTGCAGGCCCGCGAGATGCTGCTTTCCCGGGCCGCCCCGCCGCCCAAGCGCCGCCCGCGCGAAGAGTTGCTGGGACGCGGTCTGAAGCTGACCAACCGCCAGGTTTCGCTGGAGGATCCGGCGCAGCTCGAGACGGAGCCGGCGCTGGCGCTGCGCATTTACGACGAGGCGGTCAAGCGCGACCTGCCCATTTACGCCTTCGCTCGGGACGCGATCGCACGGGTCACGGGCTCGGCGACGTTCTGCGAAGAGCTGCGCAAGAGCGAGGAGGCAGCACGCTTGTTCGTGAAGCTCGTCACCACCGCCCAGCGCACCAAGCTGCGCGACGGTTCGGTGCTCAAGGAGCTGCACGACGTCGGCCTGCTGGTGGCGATGATCCCCGAGTTTGCGCCGGTGGTCGGGCGCGTGCACCACGACGTGTACCACGTGTACACCGTCGACGTGCACTCGGTGGCGGCCGTGGACCGCTTGCGCGCCTTGATGCGCGGAGAGCTTGCCGCGGAGCATCCGCTGGCATCGCGCCTGGCCGCCGAAGTGACCAAGCCCGTGGTGCTCTACTTCGCCACACTGCTGCACGACATCGGCAAGGACATCGGCGGGAAGAATCACGACCAGCGCGGCCAGGAGCTGTCCAAGTCGATTTTGGAGCGCCTGGGCGTTTCGGAAGCCGATGCGCGCGAGGTCGGCCAGCTGATCCTCACGCATCTCAAGATGTATCACGTGGCCACGCGCCGCGACATCGACGACCCCACCACCATCGAGCTCTTCGCCAAGGACCTGCATGGTCCGGAAGGTTTGCGCGAGCTGTACCTGCTCACGATTTGCGACGTCTCGACCACCAGCCCCACGGCGCTCACCAGCTGGAAGGCGCGCGTGCTCGAGGAGCTGTACGTGCACACCTTCCGGTTCTTCAGTGCCGGCACCGCGCAGCGCGGCACCGAGCGCCTGGAGCAGATCCGTGAAGAGGTGAGGGCGCTGTGTCCCGAGCGCGGCGAACGCGAATTTTTGGATCACTACCTGGCGGCGATGCCGGAGCGCTACATCTACTCCAACGATCCGCCCGACATCGTGCGCCACTCGCGCTTCGCGCGACAAGCGCAGATGAAGCAGGTCAACGTCACCGTGATGACGACCAACGACCCGTACGTGGAAGTCGGTTTCATCGCGGACGACCGGCCCGGCCTGCTCGCCATGATCACCGCGAGCCTGACGGCGGCGCGCTGCAAGGTGATCAGCGCGCAGGTCTATTCGTGGACCGATCAGTTCGGGCGCATGCGCGCGCTCGACTTGTTCTGGGTGCGCTCGGGCGAGAGCAGCGACGGCGCCATCTCGGCGCTGCCCAAGCTCGAGCGCGACTTCCAGCGCTTGCTCGGCCAGGAGCTGTCACCGGGGGAGCTGGTGACCGGTGGTGCGGCGCGCTCGCGCTGGTCGGACCGTCCGACCCCGAAGGTGCCGACCGAGGTCAACATCGACAATCGCTGCGCCACCGGCCACTCGGTGATCGAGGTCACCACCAAGGATCAGCTGGGCCTGCTGTTCTGGCTGGCCAACACGCTGGTGCACCTGAACCTTCAGATCTCGCTCGCCAAGATCAATACCGAGGGCACGCAGGTCGCCGACGTTTTCTACGTAACCGACACCGCCGGAGCCAAGATCACCTTACCCGAGCGCATCGAAGAGGTGAAAAACCGCATTCTCTCGACAATCGCGCATCTCGAAAAAGGCCACTAAGGCTTCGAAACTCCATGCTTTGATAGGGCGCCCATGAAGACTCGCTCGGTGCTGCCTACTGTCTCGCTTCTGGCTCTGGTCACGCTGGCTGGCTGTGGTGGCGAGACGCCACCGCCGAGCACCGCAGACAATCCGCCGCCGCTGGACGACGGCCCGCCGTCCAAACCGAAGGGCGGTGCCGTGGAGGCGCCCTCGAACGAGCTGGTCAAGCAGGGCATGGACGCGATCCAGAAGCAGGACTTCGAAGGCGCCAGGAAGATCCTCACCGAAGCCGCGGCGAAAGACGCGAAGGATCCGCAAGCGGCCTTCTACCTGGGTGTGGCCATGGATGGGCTGGGCGACGTGCCAGGCGCCATGGCGCAGTACAAGAAGGCGCTCGAGCTCGATCCCAAGCTCGTCGAAGCCGCCGTGAATCTGTCGGGCGCGCAATACGAGCAAAAGGATGCCGCGGGCGCGCTGGCCACCGCCGAGCAGGGCCTGAAGGCGAATCCCAAGTCGCCCGAGCTGCTGCTGAACCGCGCGCTGTCGCTCGAGGCGCTCGGCAAGAAGGCGGAGGCGATGGACGCCTACGGTGCGGCCGTCAAGGCGCGGCCCGACGACGCGCAGCTGCGCATCACCTACGCCGAGTACCTGGCCGCCGGCGGCAAGCGCGACGAGGCTCTCACCGAGCTGCGCGCCGTGCAAAACGTGGAAGATCCGACGCTGCTGGCGGCACTCGGCGTGCGCTTCGGGCGGTTGAAGGCGTTTCCCGACTGCATCGCCGCGCTGGACAAGGCCATCAAGCTGAAGGCGGCGCCCGATCTGCACGTGCGCCGCGGCGTGTGCCGTCACGACTTTGGCGACGACGCGGGTGCGCAAGCCGATTACGACGCAGCGCTCAAGCTCGACGCCAACTTCGGTCCAGGGCACTACTACCTCGGTCGCCACCTCGAAAAGAAAGACAAGAAGAAGGCCACCGAGGCGCTCGAGAAGGCCGCCAAACTGGATCCCAATGGTCCGATTGGTAAGCAGGCGAAAGAGGCGCTCGAGGATTTGAAGAAGCGGAAGTAGTTGTCAGTTGTCAGTTGAGGCTGACTGATAGCGTGAGGCAATGGCTGGCAAGCAGAGCGCGGGCATTCTGGTTTATCGGGTTTCGCCGAGTGACCTCGAGGTGCTGCTGGTCCATCCAGGGGGGCCGTTTTGGACGAAGAAGGACGACGGCGCTTGGTTCATTCCGAAGGGGGAGATCGAGCCGGGGGAAGAGCCGCTCGAGACCGCGCTGCGCGAATTTCGCGAAGAGCTCGGCATTGCGCCACCGAGCGGCGAGCCCCACGCGCTCGGTACCGTGAAGAACAAAGGTGGCAAGCTGATCTACGCCTGGGCCCTGCCGGGCGACCTGGATCTCACCGCCTTCAAGAGCAACACCTTCTCACTCGAGTGGCCCCCTCGCTCCGGCAAATCTCGCGACTTCCCGGAGGTCGACCGCGCCGAATACTTTGGTGTCGAGCGCGCCTTGCAGAAGATGCACCCCGCCGAGCTGCCCTTGGTCCAGCGACTGCTCGAACAGCTTCGCGAGTCACCCTGAGCAGCGAGCTTGGACCTCGCCGGGTGGGTTGCGCGGGGCTGGTCGGCCATCGCTGCCACTGCCTGCCGTGGCGTCGCAGGGCAACTAAAGAGAAAGGCTACAGCTTCGGGCCGCGTTCCCGTGAAAAATCGCGTTTCGCGTCGTTTTCCCGGTCTGACTGGGCGCGCCGGCGCTTGGGGTCGCGGCGCTCGGGCCTTACAGGATCACGTCCAGGATGCGGTCGAGCTCGTCCCAGCTCGCGTACTTGATGATGATCTCGCCCTTCTCGTCGCGCTCGCGCACTTCCACCTTGGTGCCGAGGCGCTTGCTCAGGCGCGTCTCCAGATCCCGGACGTTGGCCGGCTTTTCCTTACCCGCGCGGGTGACCGCGGTCTTGCCGTCCTTCGCGGAGCGGACCAGCGCCTCGGTCTGACGCACGCTGAGGCGGCCGCGCACCACCTTGTCGGCGAGCTCCGACAGCATCTTGTCGTCTGGAGATCCGAGCAGCGCTCGCGCATGGCCCTCACTGAGCTCACCACTTACGACCCGCTCGCGCACGTGCACTGGCAGGCGCAGCAGGCGTAGGGCATTGGCGATGGTCGAGCGATCCTTGCCGACGCGCTGGGCGAGCGTGTCCTGCGTGTAGCCGTGCTCCTTGACCAGGCGGTCCATGGCCTCCGCAAACTCGATCGGATCCAGGTCTTCACGCTGGATGTTTTCGATCAGGGCCAGCTCGAACGCGTCGGCGGCCGACACGTCCCGCACCACCACCAGCACCTGCTTCATGTCGGCGCGCTGCGCGGCGCGCCAGCGCCTTTCACCGGCAATCAGCTCGAAATCGTCGCCACCCGGGCGCCTGCGCACGACCAGCGGCTCGAGCAGGCCGTGCTCACGCAAGGACGACGCCAGCTCGTCGAGCTTGTCGCTGTCGAAGTGCTTGCGCGGCTGCCCGCGCTGCGGCGCGATCTTGTCGATGGGACAGGAAAAGACGTTGCCCTCGCCGTAGCTCGGCGCGGGCGCGTCGCCCGGCGAGGTGGGCGGTCGCTCGGCGGGCGCGGGCATGCGCGCGGGCAAGAGGGCGTCGAGGCCACGGCCCAGCCCCCGCAGCGGCTTGCGGGGCTCGTTCAAGCGGGGGCTCCGAGCAGCTCGTGGGCCAGGCTCAAATAGCCTTGCGCACCCTTGCTGCCCACGTCGTAGAGCAGGGCTGGCAAGCCGTGGGAGGGCGCTTCGGACAGTCGCACGTTGCGCGGAATGATCGAATCGAACACGCGGAAGTGCTTGCGCACCTCGTCGGCTACCTGATGGGCCAGGCGATTGCGCGGATCCCACATGGTGAGCACGATGCCCTCCACGGTCAGACCCGGATTGAGCGACGATTTCACGCGATCAATGGTCGCCATCAGGTAGGTGATGCCCTCGAGCGCATAGTACTCCGGTTGCAGTGGCACGATCACGCGCTCAGCAGCGACTAAAACGTTCAGTGTCAGCACACCGAGCGAGGGGGGTGAATCGATGATCACGAAGTCGTAATCAGCCGCGCTCTTGAGCACCGAGCGCAGGTGCGTGCCGCGGTCGTCGTCGAACAGCTCGTATTCGACGGCCGTCAGATCTTGAGTTGCGGGCGCCAGGTCGAGCGTGGCTTGCGGCGTCTTCTGAAGCACGTCGGCGAGCGTCGCGGAACCGATCAGCGCGTCGTAAATGGTCAGCGGGGTCGTGCCGGGCCGAACGCCCACACCGCTGGAAGCGTTGCCCTGCGGATCCATATCGACCAGCAGCACGCGCCGCTCGGCAGCCGCCAGACTCGAGGCCAGATTCACGGCCGTGGTGGTCTTGCCCACGCCGCCCTTCTGGTTGGCGATCGCGATGATGCTCGGCCGGCTCATTGACTCGCCGCGACCCTACCTGCGCTTCGCAAGCGCGAGCAACGAGCGGGAGGGCGAAACAACAGGAAGGGTGGAAGAATGGAAGATTTCTAGGGTGGGTGAGCCCCCAGGGCGCGTGGGCTTGGGCTCGAGGTGAGCCCTACGCGACCGCAACAACCAAAAATCCCTTCCACCCTTCCTGTTCGCTCGAATCGAACGGCTTATCGAAATGCGCGAGAGCACTGTGGATATTTTGGACCGATGGAGCCCATGTCGTACTGTGTGAGTAGATGTAGGTGTAAGTAGGCTTTCTTGGACCGACGGACCTCAGCCAAGCTCCTCTCGATGCGCCACCGCCTGGATCGGCTGCTCCTCCCCGAGCCCCCGACCTTGGCCAGCAGGGCGCGCGAACGGATCCTCGAGCAGCGGTTCTTCCGTTCCGGGATAACCCCACCGCCCACCGGCGTCGCCAGCATCCGGCCGAGCCTTCGGCCTCCAAGCCTCTGAGCCCCCGACCCAAGGAGACTCCCGACCTCATGGCCTCGCCCAAGAACTATTCCACTTTCGCTGACTTCGAGCGCGACCACTTGCGGCCCGATATGCGTATCGGCTGGTCCACGTCCGACGAAATCGAGTCGAGCGGTGCGCAAGAGCTCGACTTCGATCTCGACCCCTTCGAGGCCAAGCTCTGGGCCGCCGAGCAAGAAGACGACTGAGTCGTCTCCCAACCTTCGCGTCCCTCTCCCGGGACGTCTTGACCCCAGCCGGCTGCCTCCGACTGGGGTCTTCTTTTTTGGAATCAACAGGAGGCGGGGAGACGGGGAGAATTTTTGGGTTGGCGCGGTTGCCCACGTCCAGGTTGGTGCGAGGCCGTAACGGTCGATCGCGGCCGGTCGCACACCCAACAAACCTCCCCGTCTCCCCGCCTCCCTGTTCGCTCGATCGGCCGAAAATTACCGGTCAGAATCGTTGACGTTGCCGTTGCGGCATGTAAGGTCTGCCGCCGCTATCATGGCAGAGATGCAAGTCAACGTTTCGAGGCTGAGCCCGGTGCTGGTGGAGTTCGACGTCGAGGTTGGCGTCGCTCGCGTCACGACGGAGCTCGAGAAGGCGTACAGCCAGGTGGCGCGCACGGCGAAGGTGCGCGGTTTCCGTCCGGGTAAGGCGCCGCGCAAGGTGCTCAGCCACCTGTACGGCGCGCGCATCGCCGCCGACGTCGCGCAGAAGCTGGTGGACGAGACGTTCCCGCAAGCCGTGACGGATCAGAAGCTACAGCCCGTCACTTCACCCGCCGTCGAGTCGCAGCGTGTCGAGGAGAACAAGCCCTTCTCCTACAAGGCGCGCGTCGAGGTGCTGCCCGAGATCGCGGGTGTGACCTACGAGGGTCTGGGCGCCAAGCGCCCGAAGGTCGATATCTCGACCGAGGAGATCGACAAGGAGCTCGAGGCCGTGCGGCGCGCGCACTCCACCCTCGAGCCGCCCAAGGCGTCGCGTGCGGCGGCCAAGGGCGACAGCGTGACCATCGACTTCGTGGTGACGGTCGACGGCGAGACGATCGATGACGCTGGCGCCAGCGACTTCCAGGTCGAAGTAGGTGGCGGCACACTGCTGCCCCAGATCGAGGAAGCGGTGCTGGGCAAGAACATCGGCGACGCCACGTCCGCAGACGTGCCGATGCCTGCCGCTCACCCGCACGTCAAGCTGCGCGGCAAGACCGCCAAGTTCGCGATTACGGTCAAGGACATGAAGGAGCGCGTGCTGCCGGCAGCCGACGACGAGCTCGCCAAGGACGTGGGCGAGTTCGAGACGCTTCAGGCGCTCAAAGACGACATCAAGAAGAAGCTCGAGACGCAGGCCAAGGAGCAGAGCGACAACCAGCTGGCCGAGGCGCTCGTGCTGGAGCTGGTCAAGGCCAACCCGGTGCCGGTGCCGCCGTCGCTAGTGGAGCGGCAAATGCGCCTGACCGAGCAGGAAATCCTGACCCGGGCGCGCAGCCAGGGGCAGAAGGTGACCGGGCTGGGCGACGAGCTGCGGGGCAAGCTGGTCGAGGACAGCGAGATCAAGGTGCGCGCCGGCCTGCTCATGGCTGAAATTGCCAAGAAGGAAGGCATCCAGATCGGTAGCGAGGAGATCGAGAACGGTCTGAAGGAGCTGGCCGAGCAGACCGGACAGAACCTTGCAAAGCTAAGGGTCCAGTACAAGGATCAGCGCAAGCGCGAAATGCTTATCGGCATGATCCTCGAGAACAAGGTGCTGGACATCATCGAAGCGAAGGCCAAGATTGAGGAAGGTTGATAGTCGGATGGTCGCCGTTCTCTCCTGCCCAGTTGACCAGTTTTCATTTGGGGCAGGGGCCCCAAATGATGGAACCCGTTCAACTGTCTTGGCACGAGCAGATCACGATCGACAGGGAAGCCCGAGTGAACAAACCCGGCGAGGCCGGGCGCACGGCCGTGGTGCAGGTCGCATGAGTCGACACGAGGACACCGGCGTAAGCGGAGCGAGAACATGAAAAACAAACGACCTGAAACGCGTACGCAGGCCATGCAGGTACTGGAAAGCGCGGCCACGCGCCCCGAAGCCAACATCATCTACCCGCACGTGGTCGAGACCACGCACCGCGGGGAACGCACCTGGGACATCTTCTCCCGCTTATTGAAGGATCGCATCGTCTTCCTGGGCAGCGCGGTCGATGACGACGTCGCCAACATCATCATCGCGCAGTTCCTGTTTCTGGAGAGCGAGGACCCGGATAAGGACATCCAGCTCTACATCAACTCGCCCGGCGGCGTGGTCACGGCCGGCCTGGCCATCTACGACACCATGCAGTACGTGCGCTGCAACGTGAGCACCATCTGCGTGGGTCAGGCTGCCAGCATGGGGGCGGTGCTGCTCGGCGCGGGCATGAAGGGTCGCAGGTTCGTCCTGCCGCACTCGCGCATCATGATCCACCAGCCGCTCGGCGGTGCTCGCGGCCAGGCCACGGACATCGAGATTCAGGCGCGTGAGATCCGCCACATGAAGGACGTCCTCACCGACATCCTCGCCAAGAGCACCGGTCGCAACCGCGACGAGCTGGCCAAGGACATCGAGCGCGACTTCTACATGGGCGCGCAGCAGGCCAAAGAATACGGCATCATCGACGAGATCTTCGAGCACAAGAAGAAGGTCGAAAAAACCTGAGGCGGGGTTTTGATCCCGCTGACTCACGAGACAGAAGCTGCTCGAAGGATTACGCTTCATCATCTCGTAATTCTTGGGGTCTTCGCCGATGGCAGCGTTGGGGGCTGGCGCCCAGCCATGCCGAGCGGGCCCAGTGTGCATTTCGCCCCTCTTACTCGCCACGTTATCTTGCCGCTTGAGCCTGCAGGCCCCCAGGGCCGCGCGAATCCTTGCGGCAGCCGACCAGGCGCCTTACAATTTCACGAATTCTGAAACGATAATCCCAACATCCGGCAGGCGAGACACGAGTGGAGAGAAGGCGAGACGAATCGAACGGGAACCTGTGCTGCTCCTTCTGCGGAAAGTCCCAGAAGGAGGTCAAAAAGCTCATCGCAGGCCCCACCGTCTACATCTGTGACGAGTGCATCGCGCTCTGCAACGACATCATCGCGGAGGAAGTCGAAAAGGACGAGCCGGCGGGCGGCTCGGACCCGATGCCGAAGCCGTCCGAGATCAAGGCGATTCTCGACGACTACGTGGTCGGCCAGGACCGGGCGAAGAAGGTGCTCTCGGTAGCGGTCTACAATCACTACAAGCGCATCGACACCAAGGTGCAGACCGAGGACGTGGAGCTCGGCAAGAGCAACATCCTGCTGCTCGGCCCGACCGGTAGCGGTAAGACCTTGCTGGCGCAGACGCTGGCCAAGATTCTCAAGGTGCCGTTCGCGATCGCGGACGCAACCACACTGACCGAAGCCGGCTACGTCGGTGAGGACGTGGAGAACATCATCGTCCAGTTGCTGCAGAACGCCGACCACGACGTGGAACGGGCGCAGCGCGGCATCGTCTACATCGACGAAATCGACAAGATTAGCCGTAAGAGCGACAACCCCTCCATCACGCGCGACGTGTCGGGTGAGGGCGTGCAACAAGCCCTGCTCAAGATCATCGAAGGCACGGTGGCCAACGTGCCGCCCAAGGGCGGCCGCAAACACCCGCAGCAAGACTTCCTGCAGGTGGATACGTCGAACATCCTGTTCATCTGCGGCGGCGCCTTCGTGGGCCTCGACCAGATTATCCAGCGTCGCATGGGTCAGTCCCGCATGGGCTTCGGCGCCGACGTGAAGAGCAAGAGCGACCTGAAGCT
>DATEDZ010000212.1:0-4722 GCA_035281385.1 Polyangiaceae bacterium | reverse complement strand
CCAGAACGCGTACAGGCCCACGCTCGGCTCGAAGCCGAAGTCGATGAACGCGATCGGCACGATGCCGGCCTTGTGATCGGGGCCAAAGGCGAAGAAGTCGTAAAGCAGCGTCGGCAGCTGGGCCTTTTCGGCGGCCGTGATCGCGAAGCCGAGCGGGCGCCGGATCAGAAACTCGCTCACGAAATAGGCGGGTGAAAGCAGCAGCCGTGGCACCCAGAGTGCCTTGCGCCCCGGGCTCTGTGGCGGGCGGCCGCGTCCGTCGTAGTCGGGAACGGGGCGTTTTTCAGTGTCATCGGCCTGCACGGTGACACTACCCAGCAGGCAGGACAGCGAGAGTAGGCAGGTGAGCCAGGGCCTTCGTATCATGCCGCGAGCTTCTCGTTGCGTTCTTCCAAGCCGTGGTGGATGCGGCCGATGGCTAGCGCAAGCACCAACCATGCCGCGCCCAGCGCGATGCTGAGCCAGGCAAAACGCCCCACGCTGAGCTGCGCAAGATCCACCAGCACGTAGACCGAAAGAGCTGAACAAACATCGCCGATGCGCACGCAAAAAGTATCGACTACCTGTTTGGCCTTGTACTTCATCTGCGGCGACGTCACGAGCCACAGCATCTGTTTGAGCGTGTTGTTGAGCGAGTAGTCCGTGGCGTTCTCGGCCGTCTTGGAGGCCCTCACCAGCGCTACCATCGGCAGGAAGGCAACGATGCCCGCGTTGACGATCGAGATCACCGGCAGGAATAGGAAGGCCTTGGACAGCCCCAGCGCACGCACCAGCCGTGAAACGACGAAGGTCTGGAGCAGCACGCCCAAGACATTGACGTAGAAAAAGAAGCTCGCATAAGTCGCCCCGATCGCATCCCCGACCTGCTTGGCGCTGATCTCACCGCGCGCCACCGCAGCTGCGATGTCGGCCTTGATCACCTTGCTCAGCATGTATTCGCTGTTGGTGTTGACCCAGTTGTAAAGCAGCGCAAAGAGCGCGATCAGCAGCAGATAGCGGTGCTTCAGCACCAGCTTGAAACCACCCTGCTTGTTGCCTTCAGGCGGCGGATCCGACGCGCTCTGCTCGGTTGAGCGCGGGGCCGACTCGCGCCGCTCCACGAGCCCGAACAGCACCGCGCACGCGACCAGCAACAACGCTGCCGCCAGCAGCATCAGCTCCACGCCCAGTCGCTTGATCAGCTGCTCGGCCACTTTGCTGCCGAGGGCAGCCCCGACCGAGGCGCCGAGGGCGATCATCGGAAACAGGCGGTCGCCTTGCTCCTTGCTGTACAGGTCGTTGGCGTAGCCCCAGAACTGCGCCACGACCATCACGCTGAAGATTCCCACCCAGGCGAAGAAGACCAGCCCAAGCTCTCCCCGCAAGCTCGGGAGCGCCATCGCCGCGTAGAACAGGACCAGCTGCGCAGCGAAGGCCAGCGAGACGCCGATCACGAGCTTGATGCGTGGCAGCCTATCGACGAGCAAGCCATACAGCGGCACTATCGCGAACAGCAGCAGCGCGATCGCGCCACTCATGTACGACTTGTATTCGGCGCCTGAAGCCGTCGCCAGGATCAGCGCCTCGCGGACCGGCTTGATGAAGTAGTAGGCGCTCAGCAGCAGAAATACGTTGAGCGTCATCAGCAGGGCGGTGCCTGCCTCACCCGGGCGCACCTCCGTGATGGGTCGAAGCGCTCGCGAGAGCCAGGCTGGTTCGGACGGGGTAGGCACGTGCGCGGGCACCCTAGCCCAGGTCCGGTCCGGGGCCGGCGCTCAGGCACGATTTTCGTCCGAGTCACGCTTGCCGCGGCACGGTGGTCACACTCTGGTCACCCTCTGAGATGGACCGATACCGGCATGGTAATGTCCTTAGTTCCGACGCCAATGAAAGCCAGGCTCGCCGACCCGGCGCTCCGCAGCGCGGTGGAGGTCGCGGTAAGACGCCGCGTCCGAGGCGATGACGCTGAAGACGTGGTCCAGGCCACGCTGGCGGACGTGCTGTCGGCAGCGCGGGTGCCAGAGGACGCCGAGGAGTTTCGGCGTTTCGTGTTCGGGGTGGCGCGTAACAAGGTCTTCGACCACTTCCGGCGCCAGAGGCGCGAGAGCGAGGGGCTCGACGAGCACGAGCTGGCTGGCCCGGACGCGCCGCTCTCGGCGCGGGACATCTTACGCTGGGCGGAGGGAGAGCTTCCCGACTCGGAGTCGAAAAATACTCTGGAGTGGATGTTGCGGGAGGGGGATGGCGAGAAGCTCGAGCACATCGCGCGCGACGCCCACGTGCCGGCTCCGCGCGTACGCAAGCGCGTCTCGCGCCTGCGCAAGTTCCTGCGCGACCGCTGGGCAGCCGAGCTGATGCTGGCTGGCTTGGTCGTGCTGCTCGGAGCCTTCGGAACGCTCTACTGGCTCGCCCAGCATCGTGATGCGGGCGACGTGGTGAAGCCGGAGCCGTTGCCGGTGCCCTCGGGGCCGCGCGCGCTACCGCCGGGCCGTCCCGCCGGTGACACGCAATCCGGACCCAACGTGCCACCGGCGCCGAGCGCGCTGCCCGCGCCCAGCGCTGTGCCTGCGCCCAGCGCTACGGTTAGCGCTCTGCCGGTGCCGAGCGCGCTGCCCAGCGCCCAGCCGGAGGGCGAGCTGCCTCCGCCCCCCAAGCCCTTGCGCGCTCCCCCCAGGGACAAGACCGACAGCATGGCGCCGCCGCCGCAGCAGCAGGTCAAGGCGAAGGCCAAGGCCCAGGTCAACAGCAAGGCCGAGTCCAGCTTCGAGACCGACTTCTCGGACGAAGCCAAGAAGTAGCCGCCGTCACACTGCGCGGTCGTTCCACGATGATCGAGTGAAGCGCCGCGACCCGGCGCAACCCTGGGTAATAATACCTAAGTATTATTGACGTCTCAGGCGTGGCGCTTCCGAACCCTCGGCTCGGCCGAGAGAAGGAACCGTCATGGAGCGTTTGCGGTCGCGCCGTATTGGCGCAAGGGCGAAGGTGTGTGCGCTGCTAGCCGGGGTTTTCACGAGCCGTGCGGCGTGGGCGGAGCCGTTCGAGCTCGTCGAAGCAGAGGGCGAGCCGGGCGTGGTCGTGTATCCCGCTGCGCTGCTGGGCCCACGCCGCATCACGGTGGTGCTGCACGGCATGTGCAGCGAGCCGGTCAATGCCTGCCGGCACTTTGCTCGGCAAGTGAGCGAAGACGAGCACCTGATCTGTCCGCGCGCCAGCCGCCGCTGTGACGGCGGCGGCTCGATCTGGCCGCAGCGCGGCTTCGTGCCGCAGATCGAACGAGCCGTGGCCAGGGCCGAGCACGCGCTCGGGGATCGCATCGACTCGTCCCAGGGGCGCACGCTGATCGGCTATTCGCTCGGAGCCTTCCGCGCGCTGGAGCTGGCAGAGCAGGGCGAGAGTCGCTACCCACGCGTGATGCTGATCGGTGCCAAGATCTACCCGAATCACAAGCGCCTCCGCGAAAACGGGGTCCAGCGCCTGCTGCTGAGCGCGGGTTCCTGGGACATGATGCACGATCACATGCGGCGTGAGACGCAGCGCCTGGCGCGCGTTGGTTTCACTACGCGCTTTCTCGGACTTGGGCCGGTAGGACACTTTTTCACACCGAGCTTCGCCGACTACCTGCCGGAGGCGCTGCGCTGGCTGGACGAGGAGCCGACGCCTGTCGCCTGAGACGAGGCCGCTTTGGCGACGACAAAGCCTGGACCGGGTGGGGAGCTTGGTGGCAAATCTCGCCGCAAGAGCAGGCGCGTCACCGGGAACGCAAACTGGACTTCCTGCTCCGGCTCGAAGCCGAAGCGCTCGTAGAACGCCTGGGCATCCGCCGTGGCGAGGCGCACGTAGGCCGCCCCGCGCACCAGCGGGTGATCGAGAAGTAGCTCGACCAGCTTTTGGCCGAGCCCCCGGCCTCGGTGCTCCGGCGCCACGGCAACGTCGGCAACGTAGGCGTGCCGCGCGCCGTCGCTGTTGGCGCGGGCGGTGGCGACCAAACTGCCCCTAGCGTCGCGCGCACCGAGCCACGCCACGGAGCCGAGTAAGGCTTTTGCGATGGTCGCGCGCGGCACGCCCTGCGTCCAATATTGGCCTTCGAGGAGATCCAGCGCCTCGTCGAGGTCAGCCGGTCCGAGCTGTGGCAGGAGCCAGCAGCCGCCAGGGCCGCGGAATTGCTCCGGTCGCGAGCTTTCCGGGTGGTACTCGAACATCGTCGTGATCGAGGACGACTACGATCACGAGCATCACTACGACGGGCGCCCGGTGTTGCCGCTCGCCAGCGTGGACGCGGACGTCGTGGCGTACGTCGGGACGCTATCCAAGGTGCTCGCGCCCGGCATTCGGCTCGGGTATCTGGCGGCGCGCCCTGAAATCATCGAGCGCGCTGCCCACGCGCGCAGTTACGTCGACCGCTGCGGGGACCAGATCGTCGAGCGCGCGGTCGCGGAGCTGATCGAAGACGACCTACTCGGCCGGCATGTGCGGCGAGTGCGGCGGGAGTACTGGGCACGGCGCGACGCGCTCGTCGCGGAGCTCGAGCGTCGTCTGGCCGGCGCGCTGTCGTGGCGCGTTCCCTCCGGCGGCATGGCGCTGTGGGCCAGGGTGACCGCCGCGGGTGTCTCCAGCGAGCTCTGGGCAGCGCGTGCGCTGGAGCGCAAGGTGCTGGTGCATCCAGGCCGGCGCTTTCGCTTCGACGGGCGGGAGGCGCCCTTCTTGCGGCTGGGTTTTGCGGCGCTCAACCCGAGTGAGATT
>DATEDZ010000211.1:0-18797 GCA_035281385.1 Polyangiaceae bacterium | reverse complement strand
GCCTAGCTTTCCCTCCCCCTGAGCCCGCTCGCGGGCGATTTGGGGGAGGCCGCCCGCCCGCAGCGCGTAGCGCGAGGACGGACGGGGTGGGGGCATCCACCCTAAATCCAACTTCCTGATTTCCGCCCAACTCGAGCCTAGGGTCCTAGAGAAGCGTCTTCTCGCCGATCGTGATCTTTTCTTCCAAGACTCACATGCCTTGTCGGGCGGGGGCCCCTGCCCCAGCTAGATTCCTTGAGAGCCGTTATTCCTTGAGAGCCGTTTTGCGTGACAGATGAGTCAAGTTTTGACTGCTAAGTTGGTGTCCAAGCAGGCGAGCTGAGGACTCCTGCGACCATCGCGGGTTTGATCGCAACGCGCGCCGGCCTCGCCGGATTTGGTCTCGTGGGTGGCTGCTGCTCTCGCCGATCGTGATCTTTTCTTCCAAGACTCACATGTCTCGTCGGGCTGGGGCCCCTGCCCCAGCTAGATTCCTTGTCCTGGGGAGGAGGCACGCGCCATCCTGACGCCATCGCCTCTCATTCAACGACCTCGTCAATTGTCGAAATGGCGGCCTCGCGGAAACCAAAGTACTTTCTGGCGTTGCTGACGTCGACTGCGGTTCGAACGGCTCGCGGTTGTCCGACTGGTCGCTCTCCGACGGAGGGCCAGCCGTCCTCAGCCAACTCGAAAATCAAGTCAGCGGCTTGCACGCCCAGAGAGGCATGGTCTGGCAGCATCGCGAACGACCCCAGCTTCGCGTTTCCCGAGAGCAGCGAGGAGACTCCGACGAGGATTGGCATGTGCCTACCGCGCGTCGTCAGTGGCAACCACACGCTCGAGATCAAGTCGGGCGTCAAGAGCGCGCTATCGTTCAAGATCCAAATACAGTCGGCAACGTTCGCCTCGTAGAGACGAGCCACGGCATCCGCGACCTGGTCCTTGATTGGCTCGCCCGGAACTTCAACACCCACGAGCTCGAAATGCTCAGGAGCAGCCAAGACCCGCTGCTTCTCGACGAACGAAGTCAGCGGCGTGCGGTACACGACACCGACACGCCGGATCGGTCGCGCGAGCATCGAGCGCAGTGTTACGAATTGCACTACGCTCGGAATTTCATACGTGATCGCGGTGGCATTGACCAAAGTCGCAGCCACCTGCTCGGCAAATGGAGCCATCAGGATCAGTGCCGGGGGATGCTTGGTGCTGGTCGGCACGCCGCGCTGGTATCTGGCATAGAGGCGCACCGCCGTATCCATGAGGACGATGCAATTGGGCCTGCGCTGCTGGATCACTTCCGCCAGTACGTCGACAGACGTCTCTTGAGTGATCCACGCGGGGACCAGATCGAAGTCCGAGGTTAGCTCTTCCGCCAGCGCTTGCAGCACTACCTGGGTGTGCTGGTTCTTCGGCATCAGAATCAACACGACGGGCGCACCCGACTCGAGGGGCGTTCGCGCTGGTTCAACGGCATACGTGTTGGATCGATCGGCGCAGCCGACGCTCCACATGACGAGTGCCAAAGCTGCAACCGTTCGAGCCCGAAGCGTCACGCCCATTGGGATACCCCGAGGAACCGATTGACGGCCGCGTCCAACTTGTGAAGGGCCGTTGCCGCACTCGAGCTGCCTACAAAAGCTGGAAGCTCGAGGCCACCGCGTGCCCGGGCTATGTAGAGCTTCTGCACGCTGCGCGTCTGAAGTGTTGGCACAAGCCGCTCGGGCAGCAGGACAGCATCGGCCGCCTTGAGTTGCAGTAGCGGTAGTAAGTCTTGGACCTTGGCGACGCGTTCCACCCTCGGTGCTCCTCCTACCAGCTGTGCGGCAACGCGCTCCATGCCCGCGCGACCGAGGATATCGATGACCCCAATGGTCGCCAACTTTCCCAGATCGGTGTTCTCGATCAGCGACATGACCACGTACGGCTCGATCGCGCTGCCGCTGGCGGTCCTTCCCGACGCGACCACCCTTAGGTTCTTGTCCCTTAGCAAGTTGCCCATAGCGATGACCGCGGCCGGATTGTCGCGCAACTTTCGCTCGAAATCGCGCACGCGACTGAACGCGATCACCTCGAAGGCGGGAAACCCGCTCGCCAGCGAGTCTTGCAGAGCGCGGCTGTGAATCTCGGTCACGACAAACACGGCCAGCGTAGGCTTGTCGGCGGCACCGAGCTCCCTTGTACCCACGATGACGGCCGCCGACGTCGACGCGACGAGCCCGGTGGACAGCAACGTCCGCCGAGCCATGTCTACGCCCGAAGCGTCTCGACAACGTTTGACCGTCATGCAGGGTACCGTAGTCAGGAGCAGCAGCGAAGCGTCTGAACCGCCTTCACCATCCGAGCCATTCCTGCTTCAGCGGCACCTCCACGTTCTTTTCGAATCTCAGCTTGCCCGACGAATTGACCGCGTAGATGCGCGCTGTCGAGCCAGGCCGGTGGTCCTTTGCGCTGAAGGTCAACAGCTCGGTCAACCCAGCTGTGCTCTGATTCCGAAACGTCTCCAGCGCTTCCTTGATGCCCTTGCCGGTGGGCGCCTCACCCCTGGCTAGGAGCTCGTCCAGCGCGAGCTTGATCATCAAGCCCGACACGTGTCCCTGGACGTATCTCACGTTGGCGTAGAGATCTGGATCTTCGTCGTCCGCCAGGCGTCCAGCCTCGTGGTAGTTCACGACTGCTTCCATCCCATCGACCGTGAGGTCGCCGAAGGGCGAGATCGGCAAGATGCCATAGGTGTTCTTCGTGGAGGTGCAAGCCTCACCACAGAGGTCCGCGGTATTCTCATCGAGGCCGTACGTGTTCGCGACCATTTGCGCGTTCGAGCCGGCAGCAACGACCGCCTTCTGCAATAGCGAGCACGAAGTCGTGGCGTTCCCACACCAGATCCAATCGACGTCGGGGTTCTCCTGAAAGTACGTGACCAGATCCGCGCCGTAAGTATCGAACTCCGAGATATGAGCACGGTAGTCTAGTCCTACTTCCAACCCAATGGTGGCGGCGTAGTCCTTGCCCGCCGGGATGGGCGCATGACAAAAGTCTGTCTGTTCGCAGTAGAAGAACGCCGCCTTTTTGGCCCCTTCGTCCTTCATGAACTGGACGGCAGCACGGATGGTGGTCGAATAGTCCGTGCCCGCGAAGAAAGAATACGCGCCACCTGGAGACATTCCCATACCTACTGAGTTCTCGTAGGTAACATCAACCGGTGTCGCGAGCTGTCCAGCGTAACTGGACGAAACGCTCACCTTCTCGTCTGCCTCTGCCAACGCGTGATAGTAGATCGACTCGGGCGTGCCCCAAACGAACATGCCCAAGACGTTCGCGTAGTCACTCGATGCTCGCCATTCGTTGATCTGCTCCTGCGCCTTGTCATGGTCGTAGTCGGCGTTGAAATTGTCGAGCTCGACTTGATACCCGCCAAAGCCGTTCGACTTGTTCGTCTCGCGAACATAATCGACGAGTCCCTTGTCGTAGGGGAGTCCAATGTCACAAGTGGGGCCATCACCCGTGCAGCTGATGTTCTTGAAATGCAGCGTTCCGCGCGATTGCGCGCCGACGTCGTCCTCCTTATCTCCGCCGCAGGCGATGAGACCGCTCGCCGCAGCCGCAATCAGGGCTATTTGCCCACGTTTCCTAACCAAAGCCGCTCTAAGGTAGATAGCACTCATTGGTCTTCCCTCTGTTGATTGGTTGATTCTCAAAAGCGGTAGCTTGCACTGGCCGTCAGGCGTCGACCCTGTGCGTAGTACGGCACGAGCACGGAACCGGGGCGGTAGTAAGTCTTGTCGAGCAGATTCTGGCCCTGCATCGATAGTTGAAGCGCGTTCCAGCTCCAAATCACGTTCGCCCCAACGATGGCTGCGCCGCCGGTCGGATAGTCCGCGGCCGGACGAGACGAATAGGCGTTCCCATCCGCCCCGACGACGGTCGTGAACTGCGCCTCTCGAGCGATCGCATACTTGAGGGTGCTGTTGTAGTTCAGGGTACCGATCAGGATCAGCGAGTCCAACGGTTGCGCTCGAACCACCAGGCCTCCCAAGAACGATGGATACTTGGTCGCCCCACCGAGCTGACCGTCGACCATGAACTGCGTTGACGTGCCGGGCAGTGGCTTCGCGACTGCACCGTTGAGTCGCGCGCTCAGGGCGCCACCGAAGGAGGCCAGCGCGATAGAGGCCTCCGCGCCGATCGTCTCGATCTCTCCCTGGTTGTCGAAGCGATAGTGACCCGTGCGCGCATTCTTTACCAGGTCGAAGGTGATGAAGTCCCACACCTTGTAGTAGTAGGCGGAGATCTCGGGCTGAAGGTAACGGCTCCCGCCGTAGCCGAGCAGCGCTTCTACGTTGGTGACCGATTGCTCGTGAATATTCGGGTTGCCCTCGTAGTCCGAAAGATCGTTCGACGTTCGGTACAGAAACGCTGGCGCAACGAAGGCGTTGGCGTACTGGGCTTTGAGGTAGAGTTCGCCCGGCAGGGGTTGGACCGCCGCAACCCGAGGACTGATGCGCACGGGCGACCCGGCGTCGCCCCCCGTCCCGTCTCGGTAGTCCACTCGCCCGCCGATGACCAAGCGTAGATCTGTGCTCAATCGCGAGGACAGCTGGCCATAGCCGGCCACCAAGTATTCGTCACCATCCCCTAGATGCGAGCTGTTGGAATCGGTGAAGGTGGTCGAAGAGAGGGTAGTCCCCTCGTTCAACATGACAGTGTCGACGCAGTACAGATCCGCACCGTCAGGCTTATTGAGCCGCGACGGGGGGTGCGTGTTCGCCTCATCGACGAAACACCGGTTCAGCCGGTAGTCATAGGCTAGGCTGTAGGCAAACTGGCCACCGACGAGCAGCGAGTTCTCCTGAAATAGGGGCAGCTTCGGCAGATCGATGTGGTAGTCGATGACGGAGCTCGCCCTCAAGTCGTTGCCGGAGAAGCCGAACACCACAGACTGCTCCTCGCGAGCTGCGTCAGCGTAGACGTCCTTCGGCAGCCGTTGCGATTGCAACGTTTGACGAACGAGCGTAACCGCAGGGTGTAACACCAGACGACCGAGACGGCCGCTCGAGCCCCAACTCTTCTCGAGGTCGAGATGCGTGCGTTGATTCTCGTAGGTATCGAAGACGTCCCGGTTCTGCCTTCCGATCACCATCTGCAAGTAGTTGCGCTGCATGCCCTCAGCGACATGGTCAAAGCTGCCGCGCAGGACCAGGGTCTCAGACGCGTCGTAGCGAGCGCTGAGATGGGCAGACAAAGGTTGCTCGTTGACACGCAGCCCCGTGCTCGAGCGCGGTAACGTATAGGTCTCGCCGTTCTCGAGGCCGTCGGAGTTGTTCACACCACGTGCGGGGAACAAGATACCCTCATCGCCGGCGGCGCGAGCACGGGTGCCGCCGAACGACCAAAAACTAGCCGTCAGGAACAAACCTCGAGACCGGCCATTTTCGTCCTTGAAGCCGAGGTTGCTGTACGCGGCGGCTCGGTAGTAGTCGTTCGTACCAACGCTCAGGCGAACGCCGTGGCCGGCGTTGACGTCGGCTGAGCGCGTGATCAAATTGATGACTCCCATGAGCGCATTGCCGCCGTAGAGCGCCGAGCCAGGTCCGCGAACTACCTCGACGCGCTCGACATCATCGAGTGGCACGTCGAGAGCTGCCGTTGCGGTGACGAAGTCGCTGATCGGCACGCCATCCTTGAGCACCACGATATGTTGCGCGGTTGCACCGTGAATGCCTCGGACCGACACGTTGCGCCCGTATTGCGCGCTGACTTCGTAGAAGCCGGGAACGTAGGGCAATAGATCGATGAGCTGCGTCGCATTGAGCTCCTCCATCTGTTTACGCGTAAAGACGGTCACGACAGCAGCCGAATCCTTCGCGCGCACTGCTTCCTTGCTCGCAGTGACGACCTGCACATCCAGCAAGGCCTCGAGAGACAACACTTCCAAGTCACCGGCCGAGAGCTCTTCACTGCTCTTCTTCTTGTTCTTGCGAACCGATGTGGCGCTTGGGAGCGACGCCGGAGGCTGTACGCTCCGCGAAGCGGCAGTCGCCTCCACCTCGGGCGGCGGTACGGACGTTGCCGAAGCCTCAGCCCCAGCGGTGACCGCCTCGTTGGTGTTGGGTTTGGTTGGTCGAGTCGGTGCTGCCTCTTCGGCCGTCGGGGGCTCTGCAGTCTGCGCCACCGCCGTTGCCGGTAAGGCGAGCAACGCCACAATGGCAAGAACAGTGCGGGATTTCGGCCAGCTCATAAACCCCCTCAGGTTCTTTGGGTTGCGAACCCCTCGCCTATTGCACCACGACGCGGCGCTTGCAGGTGGGCGTGCATTTCAGGCTGCCGCTCGGGCCTTCGTCGCACTCCTCGGTGCCCTGACGCACCTTGTCGCCGCAGCGCGGCGCGAAGGTGCAGTCGGGATTACAGGTGCCGTAGTCGCCGGTGTTCTGGGCGGCGCCCATATCACACTGCTCGGGGCCGTTGCGTACGTTGTCGCCGCAGAACGGAGCCGGCTGACAGTCGTAGCTGCAGCCACCTTCCGCCGGCTCGTACGACACGTTGTCGAGGCCTTTGTCGCACGCCTCCTCCGGATCCACCGTGCCGTCACCGCAGAAGGGACCGAACTCGCACTCGGTGGTGCAGCCCTCGTAGGTGTCGTCGTCGTTGACGCCGGTGCCCAAGTCGCAAAGCTCGTGGTTCGGTTGCACCTCGGCATCGCCGCAGTAGGGCGGCGGTGTGCACTGGTCACCGCACGACATGTCGTCGTACTTGTAGTCGTCGTCGTTGAAGCCGTTGTCGCAGGCCTCGCCGTTGGCGGCCTGCGTGAGGCCGTCGCCGCAGCGCGGTCCGAGGTCACACTTGCTCGTGCAGCCCAGGTAGCCGCCGGTATTGTTGGCGGTACCCTCGTCACACTCCTCGAAGGGCGGGTTCGGCACGCCGTCACCGCAGCTCGGGCCGTTCAGGCACATGTCGGTGCAGCCGCCGTAGTTATTGCTGGCGAACTGGCCGTAGTCGCACTGCTCGGTGCCGTTCTTGACGCCATCGCCGCAGTAGTCCTTGAGGATGCAGCCAGAGGTGCAGCTCGAGGTCGCGGTACCGTTATCGGCGCCGTCGTCGCACTGCTCGGAGCCGTTGCGGATGTCGTCGCCGCAGCGCGGGCCCGGCTGGCAGTTGTAGCCGCAGGAATTCGCGCCGTAGGTCTTGCCGTTCATGCTCCCGAGGTCGCAAGCTTCATTGCCGTTTACGGTCATGTCGCCGCAGTAGCCGCCCAGCTGGCAGCTCGTCGTACAGCTGGTGGGGCCGTAGCTGGCGTCGTCGTTCTGGGCGCCGTTGTCGCACACCTCACCCGGCGTGCCCTGACCAGCCTGAAGCAAGCCGTCGCCGCAGTTGGCCGGTAGCTTGCAGCCAGGCGCGCAGGCGTTGGCCGGCGCGGTGCCGTCGTCGTACTGCGTGGTGTTGGTGCCGTTGTCGCAGGCCTCGCCAACCTGCCTGACACCGTCGCCGCAGTAGGCGCGCGCGGTGCAGGTGGTGTTGCAGCGGCCGGCGATGGTGTCCGAGTTCAGGCCGCCGTCGTCGCAGGCCTCGTCTCCGGCCACGATGCCGTCACCGCACATCGGATTGCAGAACGAGCGCGGCGCCAGAAAGCCGGCCAAGGTCAGCCGGAAGTTCGAGGCGGTGGTGTGGCGCTCAGCGTGGAATAGGACGATCTCGTAGACGCCTCCCTTGGTGAGGCCGAAGCGGCCATCGGTGTCGTCGGTCTGCTCGGTCATGCTCAAGCCGCATGCCGGCGGGTCGCCTGTCGTCGCGCAGTCTCCATTGTAGTCGGTGCCGTGCAGCGAGCAGCTGGCGTTTTCGTCTCCCAGGATCACCCGGCCCACTTGGGCGCAGTGAACGCCGCCCACGTCCACCGCCAAGCGACCGTTGATGAAGACCCAGACGTCATCGTCGCCGCGGAACGTCAGTGTTTCACCGCCTTGGTACTGGAAGAAGTAACGGAGCTCTGTGGTGAAGTTGTAGTTGTGTCCAACACAGGCGCCCCCGGCGTTGCAGCAGCTGGGGCTGACCTCGCTGCAGGTATTGCCGAGGCCGCGACCGTCGAGCGGGAAATGAGCTGCGCTCGAATATTCGTACACATCCGAGGTTGCGCCGCCAACCTGGGTGAGCGGCAGCGAGTCTTGCACCGCGGATACGTCGAACCCGAGTGTGTTCGTGTCTCGATACCAAGTGGCGAAACGTGCGGACGACGTGGAGGGGGCGGCGCCGCCTGGAATGGAGGAGAAGCCCCCCACCGTGGCGGGCTTGCCCTGGTTGTCGAGGCGGCCACACGTGCCTTGGTTCCCCGTGGTGCACGGTGGCCCTGCAATCCCCTTGTTGTCTTGGTTGACGTTCTGGAAATGTGGATGTCCACCACCGCTGCTGGCCCCGTTGGCCTTGAAGTCGCGGTACGTGACGCGCATCTCCAGGCTCGAGGGCAGGTCCACATCTTCCGGGCAGTCCCAGCCGGGCTCCACGACGCACGTGTCGCTACAGCCGTCGCCGGCGTCGTCGTTGCCGTCGTCGCACTCTTCGCTGCCGGTGATCAGACCGTCGCCGCAGTCCACGGCCACGGTCGGATTCGTGCCGACCGTGACGGGGGGCTCGGGTTGACAGGTGGCGCCGCAGCCGTCGCCGGCCACGGTCCGGCACTGGCCACCGCCGGTGCAGGTCGACTGCTGCGAGCACGCCGTCCCGGGATTGCTTCCGCCAATGCACGTGCCACCTGTGTCACAGCCCTCACCGCTGTCGACCACGTTGTCGCCGCACACCGCGACCACGCAGGACATGTTCGGCGTCGGACACTTGAAGCCCGGCTCGATCTTGCAGCCGCCGTTGCAGCCGTCGCCGCTCATGGTGTCGCCGTCGTCGCACTGCTCGCTCATGAGCTTGGTGCCGTCGCCGCAGCGCGGGATGCAGGGCACGCCGGCATTCGGGCACGCCCAGCCGGCACCGATGGTGCAGGTATTGTTGCAACCGTCGGCAGCCGCCGTGGCGGTGCCGTCATCGCATTGCTCACCCGGCTCGACCACACCGTTGCCGCAGGTGGGATTGACACAAACCGAGGGACCGAAGCCGAAGCAGTCCCAGCCATTCTCCTCCTGGCATCCGGCGGTGCAGCCCGCGCCCACCTGTGGCGGATCGCACTGCTCGCCCGTCTGAACGATGCTGTCACCACAGTAAGGATTGCGGAAGCACACGCCGGCCTGCGGACAGGTCCAGCCGTTTTGGACGGCGCAGGTCGCCGAACAGCCCATGTTTCCATTGGGCGGATCACAGGTTTCGCCCTCTTCGATGACGTCGTTGCCGCAGTCCGGGGGATCCGAGGTGTCCGGATTGAAGCTCTTGCAGCCCGCGCTACAGCCGTTCACGCCTGGCGGATCGCAGATTTCACCCGGCTCGATCATGCTGTTGCCGCACGCGATGCTGCTGATGCACGTGCTTGGCTGCCCGCTGCAGTTGAAAAAGGGCTCTTCGGTACAGGCGGCAGAGCAGCCGTCGCTGCTGTCGCGGTCCCCGTCGTCGCACTCCTCACCCGGCTTCACCAGGCCATCGCCGCAGATGGGCAGGCAACCCTCCATGTTGCAGCGGAAACCCTCCTCGATACCGCAAGCGTTGGAGCAACCGTCGCCACTGAGCGGCGGCGTCTGGCCGTCGTCGCAGGCTTCGCTCGGCGTGCGCACGCCGTCGCCGCACACCTGCTTCACGCACAGCTGACCCACGATGGGGCAGTAGTAGCCGTCGTTGACTTCGATCTGGCACTGTTCGTCGCAGCCGTCGCCCGACATCGGGGCTTGGCCATCGTCGCACTCCTCACCACGCTCGCGCTCGGCGTTACCACACACCGGAATCCCGACGCACGGCAAGCTGGGGCGCACGCAGGCCCAGCCCTCTTCTATGGTCGAGCAATCGGCCGAACAGCCGTCGCCGCCGACGACGTTCTTGTCGTCGCAAAGCTCCGCGCCTTCCAGCTTGCCGTTGCCGCAGATGACCACTCTCTTGCACGGCATTCCGACGACCGAACAGTCGTAATCGAGGTCGACGTCCGCGCAGTCGCCAGAGCAACCATCATCATCTGCAGTGTTGCCGTCATCGCAGAATTCCGTAGGCTCGAGCTGCTGGTTGCCGCAGACGTAATCGACTGGTAGCTCGCCCGAGCCACCCTCACCCATCCCGTTTTCCCCGCCCATCACGATGGTGATGCCGCCGCTGCCGCCCGCGTTGGTCGCCCCGGTTCCGCCGGTGCCAGCTCCAGGCGTGGGATCGAAGACGGGGTTGCCACCGCAACCGGTCATCGCCAGAAGCCAAAGAGCCCACACGCCAAGCACACGCACATGTAAAGACCAGCTCATGGAGCGACCTCACGGATCAAAGCGGAAACCCGTGCCGCGACCGCGCATATGGCACCAGCCGCTCGGGATGGAACACGACAACATGACATGCCTACCTCGCGCGCGCTATTTTCTCAATGGAAATGCGCGTCGCCCTTCGCTTCCGATCGAGAGTGAGCTCAGCGCCCACGTTTCGTCGCGCGCTCTGGGCGAGGTAGGGGGGGCGAGCAACTCAGTCCACTCTCGCTCAAATTGGGCCACTGACTACATGTAGTTTTTGCATGCAAGGATTGAGGTGCTCGTATCACTTAGTTTAGGAGAGACATGACACCTCGATGGATCACCCCGCTGCTAGTGAGCGGCGCGCTCGCATGTAGCGGACAGGGGCAAGCGCCGGGGCCAAGCGCCACAGCGAATGGTGGCATAGGCGGAAGCGCGGGCGCCGCAGGTGACGTGGGCAGCGGCGCGGCGGGCAGCGGCGCGACGGGTGGCGACGCGACGGGCGGTGGCGCTGGCACTCCCGCGGCCTGTCCGGGACCGTCGCCGGTCAGCTTACCGCTGGCGAGCAGCGGCCGCGTCGATCTCCCAGTCACCATCACGATCAACGGCGCGCCGGCCGAGGTCGGCGCAGCCGGCGCAGGTCGCGACGGTCGCGAATACCGGCTCTCCCTGTTCAAGTTCTTCCTATCCGAGTCCGCCCTCATTCAATCCGACGGCCAAGAGATCCCGGCTCAGCTCCTGACAGCGCAAGGCACTCCGGCCCCTTACGGGGTCCACCTAGTGGACGCGGACGACCCCACCACCCAGCTCGTTCGTCTCTCGACCGCCATGGGAACCTACACCGCGCTGCGTCTGGGCGTCGGAGTACCAGCGGCCTGTAACGCCATCAGAGGTACCGATCAGGTTTATCCGCTGAACCCGGACAGTGACATGTTCTGGACCTGGGGCTCCCAGTTCATGTTCATCCGTATCGAGGGCAGCACGCGCCCTGGCATCGACGGCGAGTGGAGCCCGTTTCTCTACCACGTGGGTTTCAACCCGGCCTTTGCCAGCCTGACCATCCCTGGCGCTATCACGGCCGGCTCGACCAGCACCGGCCCCACGCTGTCGCTGGATCTCGACCTGATGCTCGCCACCGGCGGTGAGCCCTTGCCTTCTCCCAAGCACAGCGTCCCCGACGGTTGGGTGGTCGACAACTTGGAGAACAACCAGGCCTTCACCCTGAAATGAGCTCGCGCGCCCTGGTCTCGGCCGCGCTGCTGGCGCCAGCCCTTGGGGGCTGCGGCGACGGCCAGCCCCCGAGCAAGGTCGAGGGTCCGGCGATCGCGATGCCTTCGGGTTTTCCGGCATTCACGGCGCCCGAGGACAACGAGCCGACCCGAGAGCGTATCGCGCTGGGACGGAAGCTGTTCTACGACGAGCGGCTGTCGCGCACCGGGGAGATCGCGTGCGCTAGCTGCCACTTGCAGGAGCACGCGTTTGCCGATCCGAACCGCGTCAGCGTGGGCGTGGAGGGTCGGACCGGCACTCGCAATGCGCCGGCGCTCATCAACATGGCCTGGGGCACCACCTTCTTCTGGCACGGCGGCGCGCTCAGCCTGGAAGTGCAGGCAGTCGGGCCAATCAAGAATCCGCTGGAGATGGATACGACGCTCGCTGACGTGGCCAGGCGCCTCGCGCTCGAGCCGCAGCTGGTCGAAGCATTCGAGGACGCCTACGGCGACGGCCCTTCCGAATCGACGATCACGCGCGCGTTGGCATCCTTCGGCCGCAGCCTGGTCAGCGGCAATAGCCCCTACGACCTGTACCTGGCCGGGGACAAGAGCGCGATCAGCGATGCCGCGGCCCGTGGTGAGGCGCTGTTCAACGGCGAGCGCGGCGAATGCTTCCACTGCCACGCCGGCTTCAACTTCACGAGCAACGCATTTCGCAACAACGGCATCGCGCTGGATGATCCGGACGAGGGCCGGCGCGAAATCACGCTCAAGGAATCCGACCTCGGCAAGTTCAAGGTGCCAACGCTGCGCAACGTGGCAGTCAGCGCGCCCTACATGCACGACGGTTCGCTCGAGACCTTGGACGACGTCATCGCTGCCTATGTCCAGGGTGGACGCGGACATCCCAACACCGATCCCACCATCCAACCGTTGGATCTCGACCCTGGCGAGCAAGCGGACCTGCGCGCCTTCCTCGAGTCCCTCACCGATCAGGACTTCTTGGAAAATCCTGCGTTTGCCGATCCTGGGACTTCGGTTGATTAAGGCACGTAACGGTAGGTCCCGGCGATGAAGGGGATGAGGTCGCTGCCCGACGAGCGCGCCTTGCCGGCTTTCAGCAGCGCCAGATCGACACCCCAGGCGCGACCCGATAGTCGTACACCCACGCCACCGAGCGCGCCGTTGGCTTCCCCCACCGGCTCGGAGAGCGGTAGCAGCGTGTCGAGCTCGGCGATCAGCGACACCAGGCGACTGACGCGAAAGTTGACGCCCACGCCGTTGAACCAGATCGAAGCCGGTCCCGCCAGCGCCAGACTGGTACCGAGCGAGAAACAGAGCCTGCACTCGTGCGGATCGGCGCACAGCGTGACCGCGCCACCGGCGCGCCCGAGAAAGCCGCTGAATTCCTCGAAGCCGAGGATGCCGGTTGCCGACGCGATGGCTGCGACGCTGACGCGCGGCTCGCGCAGCACGACGGTCTTGATACTGATGTCGCCCGGCACGACCGCGTCCGGACCGAGCGGCGGCGTCGCGGTGATCGAAACCTGAGTAAAGTCGCTGATGGCGTAGCCGATCTGCAACAGGATGATCTCGTAGCTCGTGATGTAGAAGGACCCCTTCGGATTGGTCTCGGCGGTGGGCGTGATGAGCAGTCGGTCGTGGTGCGCATCGCGGTAGCGCGGTGTCACGAGCTTGGCGGGAGGGACCGGCGGGAGCGGGATGTCAGGATTGACCGGCGTCGCGGACGCTGCGGCTGCGGGCGCAGCGGCAGGCGCCGCAGCGTCCAGCGCGGGCGCGGCGGCAGGTGCAGGGGGCGGCGTCGGTAGGGCGGGCGTGGGAGCCGGTGGGTCAGGCGGCGGCGCGTTAACGGCCGTTGGGGGGCCAGTGTCAACCGGCGTTGGTGCCGGAGGGGGCGGCGGCGCGGCAGGCACGGGGGGCGCGGGGGGCGGAACTTCCGGTGGTGGGTCGCGGGTTTGCGCCCACGCCCCCCGCATCAGCGCGGCGTTTCCCAGGCAGAGCACGGTTAATGCAAGAAACGCTGGGTGAGCCTTCATGATGCCCTAGGGCGGCTCGCCCGCCCGGCCGCGATGCCGGCGCGCTGCCGCCGCCAACCGATGTTATACGTGATGAGGGTCGTGGCCTTGCCAATCGTGTGCCAGGCGATAACTCGCCCCCGGAGCTCCCGGGGCTGGTTTCGCGCTTTCGGGGCCGCCGCGTTGCTGCTCTTGGCTCTCGCGTGCGCGCGAACGGGCCTGCACCCCGGCGACCTCGTCGAGGACGACGAGCTGGTCGGTGCAGGCGGCTCGAACAGCCCCAGCAGTGGAGGCTCCCAATCGGTCACGAACACGGGCGGCGCCCCGATCCTGCCCCTACCGACGGCCGGCATGGCGGGTCAGCCCGTGCTCCCCCAGGCGGGCCAAACCAACACGCCGATCGGAGCTCCGACGACCTGCGAGCCCAGCACCGAGGCATGCAACGGCCGGGACGACGACTGCAACGGCGCCGTCGATGACCTCCCCGCTACGCCGTGCGATGGCGGAGGCTTCCGCTTCTGCGTCGCGGGGCGCCTGAGCGAGTGCCCCAGGCGCTGCGAGGTGTGCGTCCCAGGCAGCATCCGCATCTGTCAGAACCCGTTTTGCACCTTCTGGGGCGAGCAGGAATGCGCCGCCGATGGTCAGGGCTTCGGCGGCTGCCGCGAAGCCGATCCACCTCCCGAGTGCGCACCGATCGCAAAGAAGAAGGGCGAGTCGCCCGAGCTCGAGCAGTGCTGCATCGACAACGGCTACTGCTGCCTGGACGAGCACGATCTGGACGACGACGGCAACCATCGCGAGATGCTCGGAGCTTGCGCGGATATCGCCTGCCAATGAGCCGAGTCGCATCCCGTGCCGGCGCCAGCCTGGGCTCTGCGCTGTGGCTCCTGCTCGCGTCGAACCCGGCACTGGCCGCGCCGTGTGGTCGGCCCGACGTGGATCTGACCTTCCCGCCGAACGATGCGACGAGGGTACCCAGTAATGCGCAGCTGTCCGCTCACTATGCCTCACCCGCGCTGTACGACGACGAGCCGGTGAGCCTGACCGACGCCGAGGGTAACGAGATCCCCATCACGGTCAGCTACGACGATGCCGAGTCGATGCTGCGCGCCAGCCCGGAGCAGCCACTATCCACCGGCTTCCACGAGCTCGTGTGGCCGGGTCTGCGCAGCGTGAGCAGCGGTGGCGTCGGGCGCGGCAGCACCACGAGCTTCTTCGTGGTGGACACACCGGACAGCCGCCCGCCCTCGTTCGAGGGGCTGACCGAGATCGACTGGGACCTTGCGCGCGACAGTGATCCTTGTCTCGACCGCCTGCAGGATCGCTTCGTGTTCGATCTGAAGCTCGGTAAGGCCAGCGATGAGGCAGGCTCCGAGCTGCTGCAGGTCCTGGTATTCGAAACCGTGGACCCCGCGTCGCCCGACGAGACCGAGCCGAGCAAGGTCGCGCTGCGAGCGCTACCGGAAAATGGCCGGCTCGAAGTGCGGCGACCAGCCAGCAAAGCCGGCAAGACCTGCTTCGCCGCCGTCGTGCAGGATCTGGTCGGCAACGTGTCGGGCGGCGGTGAGGTCGAGGTGTGCACCAAAACCAAGCGCCCGCCGTTCTTCGACGGCTGCACACTGACACCGAGCGTCGAAACGGGCTCGCTGTCGCGAAGTCAGGGCTGGATTTGGCTGCTGCTTGCTTTGGCCCTGCGAAGGCGAGGATCACGTGCCCAGTCGCGGCCGACGCCTCCTCACGATTGAGCTAGCGCTGCTGGCAGCCCTGGGTTGCAAGCAGCCACCGCGCGCTGAAAAATCGCATCAGCCACGGGTCGTAGGCTCAGCGATCGCACCAGTAAGCCTGGCATCGCGGCCCGCCAGTAGCTTTGTCTGTGGCCCGGACGGTTGTGTTCAGCAGCATCCGCGGCTTCCCGACAGTGGAGAGTGGCGCTGCGCGGAGCGTGGCCAGGTGGTGTGGTGCGCGGGGGGCGAGACCGCCGCCGGCGTGGTGAACGGGCCGCCGGATCCGCGCTACCGTTGCGCGCCGCGTTGGGGCAAGGCACAGAGCGAGCGCATCTGCATCGACCGCGAGCCGGACTATCCGAGCACCCGGCGCCGCGACTTTTCATGCCGCTTCAACCAGGAGCGCGGCATCACGCGCGAGTGTGCCCTGACCCCCGCGGAGCCAGGCAGGCCCTTGCACGAGCGTGCGCTGCCAGCCTGCTGGCTGAGTCAGGATTGCCGTTCTGGGCGTTGCGATCGCGGGACCTGCGGCTGCCAGAACGACGCCGATTGCGAAGTGGGGCGCTGTGAGCAAGGCCGCTGCATCGAGGTGAAGCGGTGAAGGCCTCACGCTGCATGCTGGTCGGTGCCGCGCTGACGCTGAGCGGTTGTTCGCTGCCGCGGGAAAAAGTCTGGCTGCGCCTGGAGCTTCCGCCGGAGCTTTCCGACATGACCAGCAAGGTGCAGGTCAAACCCGCAATCGCCGAAGCGGCGCGCCAGGTCGGACGCGGCGTCGTGGCGCTGCAGCTGAAGCGCGACGCCGGGCGCACGCGCCTGCAGCTGCGCGGGGCCTGTCCGCTTTGGGTCGACGCGCGCGAGCTACCCGACAGCCCTGAAAGCCTCGCGCTAAAGCCGCTGTTCGAGTGGGGAACGAGCGAGCGCGTGGTCGGGCTCGGCGCAGCGTTCGAGATTCGATTGACCGCGAATTGCCCTGAGGCGGAAACGGCTCGCACCAGCCTGCAAGTCAGCGGCGGAGCCCCGCTCGCGGAGTCGTCGGTCGAAGGGCGCGGTCGCGTACTGCGGGGCGTGACGGCGGCGCTGCCGCCAGCGAAGCATGCAAACCACGGCGTCGTGCCCGTTTCCGCGCGCCAGCAGCTCCAGCTGCGCACCGAAATCACGCTACGTATCCAGCTCGGCGAGGGGGAGCCGATCGAACGCCGACTGGGGGTGTCGGCGGTCGCGCGCAGCAGCGGGCTGCCCAATGTCGGACTATGGCATCCCGTACTCCTCTCGAACGACGCCTGGCAGCTCGATCGCGCCCCGCACGGCTCGCAGACCAAACTGCGCGCGGCGGGCGGCCTGTTCGAGCTGACCCCAGACGTCGCCGGAGTCTACCGGTTGCACGACGGCAGCGGCCGGCCGCTCTCCATTCAGAGCGGGCGCTACGACCACACGCCGCTCGACTGTGGCCGCTCGGACTGCCACGCCGAGATCACCAAAAGCGCACGCCGTAGCCCCATGACCGAGGTGCTCTTTTCGGATCTCGGCGGCTGCCACTCGCTGAGCGATCCGGCATGTGCCACCGCCTGCCACAGCATCGGCGAACCGGGCACGCGCGACGGCGGCTTCAGCCATGTCGTCGAAGAGCTGGGGCTGCCTCAACTACCGCTCGATCACGACGACTTGCCTCGGGCGCTACGCCGCTTGGGCGGCGTCGGGTGCGGCGCCTGTCATGGTCCGGGGGCGATTCCCGAGCCGAGCGGGCGCTGGGCAATCCTGCGTAGCGATGTGTGCGCCGTCTGCCACGACGCTCCGCCTCGCTATGGTCACGTCGCCGCTCTGGCGAGCTCCCGCATGGCACACGCCGATCACTCCGCCGAAGTGCGTGATCAGCCAGCTTGTGCGCGCTGTCATACCAGCTGGGGTGCGCTTGGTCGGCCAGCGCCGGGACCGGAGGTCGAGCCGTTCGGGATTTCGTGTCAGACGTGTCACGACGTGCACCCGCACGCCGAGCAGGCTCACGCCGCTGGCGGCAGCCCCGAAGCGGCCCACGGCTTGGTGCGGCGCTTGCCGCTACCTGCCAGTCTACTCGATCCTCCCGCCTCGTATCGCGGGGTGAGCCAGGTCTGCGTCGGCTGTCACGCACCGAGCTCCGATCAGCAGCGCCCGGAGGCCAGCGCGGCAGCGATTCTGGCGGGCCAGGGCGGGCTCGAGCCGCAAAGCGGCCAGCGGCTGACTCGACCAGCCCCGCATGCGGCAGCGCCCAAGGGCTGCCTGAGCTGTCACGACTCGGGCCCAGGCTCGCTGGTGCTCGGCAAGACGCACGGATTCCAGAGCAGCGAGGCGGCGTGCCGGCGCTGTCACGATCGAGCTATCGAGCGCGATCCTGCTCTGGCGCGCCGCGCGCAGAGCTTGCTAGACCGACTGGATCCGCGGCACCGCCAAGCCAACGACAAGCCTTGGCATGCGCGTCCCGCGCGCCGACTGCCGACCCTCGAGCAGACGCGCGCGCTCCACAACGTGCTGCTCGTGCTCGAGGATCCTGCCGCCGACGTCCACCACCCCGCCTACGCTGCCGCCCTGCTCGACGCCGCCGAACGCGTCCTTCCCGGAGCTCCCCGATGACCCCCCGCGCGCTCGCCCTCCTGCTCTTCCCCCTCCCCGCCCTCGCCCAAACCCCCGCCCCCGCGCCCCCTGCTCCCACGCCTCCGCCTTCCCCTTCCCCTTCCGATTCCCATTCCCCTCCCCTTTCCGATTCCCAATCCCCTCCCCCTTCCGATTCCCCTCCCCCCCCTCGCCCTCTCCGCCTTTCCTTCACTTCCACCTCCGCCTTCGGCTTCCACAATGCCGGCTTCTTCAACCAATTGGTCGGCGTGCGCCTCGACTACCGCTTCACGCAGCGTTTCGCCTTCGGCGGCGCGCTTTCGTACGCCAATCTCAAAGGCAAGGACGACCGCGTCCACAATGTGCTCCCCGAAGCAGTGCTCGAGTACCGAATCCCCCTTTCGGGCGAAGGTTTTGGCGTGCCGCTGCGCTTCGCGACCGGCTTCTTGCCACAAAATGGGCCTACGCTCCGTGTCAGTGCCGGCCTGGATTTCAGGCTCAGCGACCGCCTCTCGCTCGAAGCTGTTCCGCTCGAGCCCATGGTCTGGGTCAATCGCGAGCGCCCTGAAGTGTCACTCAACGGCACACTCGCGCTGCGCATCGCCTTCTAGGAGGCTGGTGTGAAACACCAGCTGTCCAAATCGGCGGAGCCGCCGCGTAGAGGGGAGGCTCAAAAAGCTTTGCTTTTTGAGGGGAGGAGGCGCGTGCCTCCTCCCCCAGGACAGGGATCTAGCTGGGGCAGGGGCCCCAGCCCAACAAGACATGTAGGTCTTGGAAGAAAAGATCACGATCGGCGAGAGTAGGAGCCACCCACGAGACCAAAACCGGCGAGGCCGGCGCCCGTTGCGATCAAACCCACGATGGTCGCAGGAGTCCTCAGCTCGCCTGCTCGGACACCAACTTTGCAGTCAAAACTTG
>DATEDZ010000210.1:0-8677 GCA_035281385.1 Polyangiaceae bacterium | reverse complement strand
CCTAGAGCGACAAACGGTTTGCCGGGGCAACGAAAATCACATTGCGCTGGAGGGAGAACGCAGGTGCACCTTACAGCGCGCTAGATACTAGCTAACTAATATTGGCTAATAATCGGCGCGCGAGGGCTGAAAACCTGGGTTCATTGGAGCTCGTTGCTCGCACCCCAAGCCCGATTGTGCGGCACCGGGTCCTCCTCGAACCGGCACGAATCATGGGCTGCACGGAAGGTATTAACTAATACTAGCTAATACGCGTACGCGTGTGGCTACCGGGGCGGCGGCACGATGTGACGAATCATGAGGCGCGTGCCGCCCGAACAGACAAGTCGCGCACCCGTCCCAGCGCCACGCGCGGGGACGAGCGCCCTAGCGCGTCCAATTCAGGGCCAGGCGGGTCTCGGGTGCGCCGAGCCACGAACGTTCGGTCAGGGAACCCTGAATCTTGCGGGCGCCCGCGAGCGCGAGAATGCCCTCGCAAAAACCCCAGGTTTGGTGACAGGCCGCCTCTTCGGCCACCTTCCCCATGCCGTAAGTCATCGTAACCACGGCGTGCTCGTCGTTGAGCGTCGGGATATCGAACGCGGGAAAGTCGAACAGCGTGGCGCGCTGCACCCTCAGCCGCATCAGCGTCTCGACTGGATCCTGCAAGGCCACCAGCGTCGGGTGGTCGACCGCGAATTGGCGAGCGGAAGCGTTGCCCCACAGGCGCACCGCGTCGAGCCCCACGCCTTCGAAGTTCGCCAGGATGGCGAGCCCCAAGCGTTCGAAAGTTCGCATCGGGTACCAGAGCTCGGGACTGACGCGCTGCTGCACCAGCGCCAGATCCGCCTTGCTGAGTACTTTCGTCCAATCGACGTCCTTGCGCCGCCGGATCATCCGAACGTATTCAACGAAGAAAGAGCCTCGGACGTGCCGCGCCAGCAGGAACCTGCCTCTCGCAAGTAGCCAGCTTTTCGTGACCACCACGCCGCGTCAACCGGTTAGGGAAAAGCACGAACCAGGCGCGCAGCGCAGCCTCGCACACGCGCTAACAGCGGGCTAACCGGCGCAGCCAGGCGCGACGCACGTCGAACCTGCAACCGCTCTCACACTCGCCCACTCGCGGCCGAGCTGCCCACCCGCTCAACGCACCTTGCGCCGGCGCTTCGTGGTGCGCCGGCGCTTCGTGGTGCGCCGACGCTTCGTGGTTTTCTTGCGGGTGACCTTCGCCGCACGCTTGCGTGTTGGCGTCGTCTTCCCGCGCGCGCGTCGCCGCGACCGCTTCGACCGAGGCGAGACGCCAAGCGCGCTTACGGCGACCAGCAGCTGTGCCGTGGCGCTCACCCAACGGTCGGGGCCGAACGACTGAAATGCCTCCAGCGCTTGGGCGAGCTCACGCTCGGCGTGCGCGTCGAGCGACAGCCCGCGCAGCTCCCCCAGCAGATTCTGCAAGACGTCGGCGGCGCGGTCCAAGGCCGTAGCTTGCGCGCTCGGCAGAACGCGTCTGGCCCTTTTCGCCAACACGAGCGAGCTTTGAGAAGTCGCGCCGCTTTGTGTGTCGAGCTCGCGCTTCAACCGACGCAGTTGGTCGGCTTTGCGACCGCCCAAAATGATGCTCTCCACCACATCGAACGCCAAGCCCATCAAGTCAGGTAGAGGACTGCCTGCCTCGTCCGTGCCGCGATCTTCACCGCGACCCTCGGTCAAGAATCTCAGCGCACGCACGATGGGTCCGACGTTCACCGCAATCGACCCATCAGGCCGGTGCTCCACGCCCGTTTCCGTCAGCACTAACGTGTTCCGTTCGTTCACCACATCAGGTTAGGGGCGGCTGCAGCCACTTGTCACCCGGCGAACGCACGACCGTCGGCGAGCATCGGATTGAACGAGCTAGTGGCTGACGAGGGCTTCGACCATCGCGCGCAACTCGAATAGCTCGGAGGGAGCTTTGAAAGCGCCGTTGACGGTGCAGAGCTCGTGCGGTCCAAGGTTTGAAGTATGCCGGGAGACGACGACTATCGGAATGCTAGCCAGCCGCACATAGCTCTTGAGCAGCGTGAGCAGATCTTGGCCATTCATGACCGGCATATCCAGGTCGAGGAGGATGAGCTTGACCCGAACGTCGGGGTGAAAGATCAGGAAGTGAAAGGCTTCCTGGCCATCACGAGCCTCGACCACTTCCTGGCCCACTTCCTCCAGCATTTCGCGTAACGTGGCGCGCCAATCCGCATAGTCGTCCACGACCAGAACGGGATTGCTGGGAGCTTGGGCTGGCGCCGGATCCTGCGGCACCCTTTGACGCTAGCGCACTGTCAGCCGTTCGAGCTGGGGATTTGTACGAATAACGCGAGTCAATTCGAGGTCGTGGCAACTCGCCACATGCCGACCGGCGTTCTTCCACCCCGCTGATTGACTGCGACGGGTTATGGTTACTACCGAGGAGAATGGCCACATCCGCCGAGCTTCACCCCGAAGACTTCTTCGCTAGTCGCTCGGGCGTTTGTGTCTACGTCACGCTGCGGGGCCAGACCTTCCGGGTTCAGTTCGCGTCTGCCGATGCGCACGGCGTAGTGACCGAAGGCACGTCGCCAGAAGCAGCTGCGGCCCTCGACCTCGCCAAGGCCGCCCTTCAAAAGCACCAAGCTGCGCTAGCGCCGTTGTTCGAAAAAGTCTCGCGCGGGACGACCTGAGCTCCCTCGCCGCGGACGCGGCGACGCTAGCTGCCTGGTTCCGCGTGGCCAGCAGGTTGCGAGCAACGGGCGTTGACCAATGTCAGCAGCTCCTCGGCCTGGTAGGGCGGCCTCAGATAGCCGATGACGTTGCGGTAGGTCTCTTGGTGGCTCGGTGCAGCGTGGGCCGAGACGACCAGTACCGGGATGGTCGAAAGGCGAACGTAGTTGCCGAGCAGAGTCAAGAATTGATAGCCGTTCATGATCGGCATCTGCAGATCGAGGACGATGAGCTGCACGGGCGGTTCGGGCGAAGAGACGAGGAAGTCCAGAGCCTGCTGCCCGTGCGCAGCCTCGACCACCTCGTACCCATTGTTTTCGAGCAATTCTCGGACGGTCGCGCGCGACTCCGTGTAGTCGTCGACCAGCAGCACGACGCCGGGACGCCTTCTTCGGGTGAGAGTGATGGGGTCGAACATGCGCTAAGCAAGGGTCAGGTCCGCTTCACCCTGCTGAGTGAATTGTACACAATGCAATGGCGGTTGTCCCGTCGTCCTCGTGAGACAAAGCGCTACAGCAAGCCGCTGGAGCTACAACTCACGCAGGCTGGAGGTCGAGCGCGCTCGAGAGGGCGAGGTCGGTTGAACCGATCTGGGACCTTTCCGCACCACGCGGCAGCCTGACCGAGAATGTGGTTCCTGAATCGACTACCGACTCCACCGTGACCGTGCCCCCGTGCGTGCGCACTACCTGACTGACGATGAAGAGCCCGAGACCGATGTTGCCCAGTCGCCTGCGGTCGGTGCCACGCCGCAACGGCTCGAAGAGCTCCGGAACGAGCTCGGCAGGAATCGGTTCTCCTTGATTGTGGACGTGAAGGGTCACCTGGGCCTCGTCGCCCACGATGCGCACACTCACGGGCGCGCCTTCACCGTACGTCGAGGCGTTGCCGAGCAGGTTCGTGATGACTTGAGCCACGCGGTCGCGATCCCAGTGGCCCTCCGTCGTGCCCGAGCGCTCGAAAACGAACTCGGTGCCCGGAAAAGACGCCCTGAGCTCTTCCACCATCTCCTTTGCCAGCTCGAACAGGCAAAACTTCTGGCGCTTGACCGCAAGCGCCGTACCGTGAAGCACCTGCGTGTAGTCGAGCAGGTCGTGAACCAGGCGATTGGCACGACCTGAGGCAGAGCGGATGATTTCGAGGAAGCGTCGATGGCTTTCGTTCGTCGCTCCGAGGCGCAGCGCAGACTGTGCAGCGAGCGATATGGCGTTGAGGGGGCTGCGGAGATCATGACTCACGATACCGACCAGGTCCTCTTCGAAGCGCTTGCGTAGCGCCTGCTCGTACAAGCGTAGCTTCTCACGTTGCACGAGCAGCTCGACGAACACGGATACCTTGGCTGCCAGGACTTCCGCGGCGTAGGGCTTCTGCAAGAAGTCGACGACGCCGGCCGCGTAAGCCGTCTTGATTTCAGCCAGCTCGGGCAGATACGCCGTGAGGATCATGACCGGCGGTTGGCGCGTCCCGTCGCGCTGACGCATGAGCCGTGCCGTCTCGATGCCGTCGAGCCCCGGCATCTGCCAGTCGAGCAGAATCACGGCGAATTCGTGGTCAGCGCTTCGAGCCAGTGCCTCTCTGCCGGAACCGGCGCGCACGATGTGTATCGCCAGCCGATCAAGCACTGCTTCCAGCGCCACGAGGTTGGATTCGTGATCGTCGACGATCAATACAGCCGGCCGCTCCGGCAACACCACATCGTCGGGCCAAGGAGTCGATTGTAAGGAAGCTAGGCCGTCGTCTCGCATGGTGCACCCGATCCGGTCGTGGGTCGAACCCGCAATCATCGGCATCGCGCAAAACGCGCACGACGCGACAGCATAAGCTACATCAATTGAACCCCTTGCGGCTACGGATCAGGAGCCTCAACTGCAGCTTCGCCGTCACCCTACATGGAGTGGCATCACAGCCACGGTCGGGGCGTTCCGCCTCAACGTCGCCATATGGGTCGGCGGGACCGCAGCCCCGCCTAGATTTCCTCGAGAGGATTTTGGGAGCTGGAAAAAGGACTAGATGCCGTAGTCGTTGGCGCGCGGGCGCGACTTGGCCGGGGACTTCGCGGCGGGCACGGGGCTGTGGGCTGGCGACTTTAGCGTTGGCTTCGGATTGGCGGAGGGCGGCACCGGCGACGGATCCGCACTGGCCGCCGCCGTCGCCGAGAGCGCCGGACTCGTCGATGGGGGCGGCGCTACCGCAGCGACGACGGGCGGAGGCTGAGACAGGCTCGGCGCGGCGATGGGGGCGGGCGCAGCCGCGACCACCGGGCTCGACCACGACCACGCGCTCTTGAGCTTGCTCGGGAGCAGGGCACACGCCAGACCGAGCGCCACGGCACCGAGGCCCAGCAGGAAGGCACGGCCACGCCCACCCGACTTGCGCGCGTGCAGCGGCTCGCTCACCGGCGCGGGATCGAGAGACTCAGCGCGCTCGTCGTGTGCCGCAGCGGCGGCGCCGGTCGGCAGCGTGAGCACCGCCGGCGGGGGCGTCGAGGTGCGCAAGGTGGCCAGGTGCAGGCGCGGTTGAAACACGGGGGTCGGCGCTTCTTCTTGCCAGATATCCGAGTCGGCTCGGGCCAGTTGCGGCCCGGCGGCTCGCTCGATGGCTTGGCTCAGCTCGAGCGCGCTAGGAAAGCGCGCTCTGGGATCCAGTGCGATGGCGCGGTCCGCGATCGCGCACAGCGGCTGAGCCCAACGCAGGCGCGGCGCGAGCCGGATCGGCGGCGGCGCTTGTCCCGGCCCGAGCAAGCACGAAAGCGAGCCATCGGCCGACAGTCGCTTGCCGGCCAGCGCTTCCCACAACATGACGCCCACGCTGAAGACATCGGTGGCAGCGGTGGCCGGCTTGTCCAACAAGCGTTCGGGCGCGAGATAGCCGGAGCGCTCCAGCTTGGCGTTCGCAGAAAAGTGAGCGGGTAAGAGCGGCACCAGGCGTGCGGTGCCGTGCTCGTCGATGTAGATGTGTTGAGGCGAGATGCAGCCGTGCACGAAGGGCTCGCCGTCGCTCACTACTTCGTGCAGCGCCGAGAGCCCGCTCAGCACGTCGATCAGCAGGCGCACGACTTGCTCGAGATCGAAGCGCTTGAAGGTGCCTACCGGCAACGTGAAGTCCGCCAGGCGGCGCGCGCTACCAAGCACCGGCGACAGCCCCGCACCGCCAGGCAGCGGCAGCATGCGCACCAGATTCGGATGCCGAAGGCGTGCGACGGCGGTCGCACGCCGCGTCAAGCGCGCGGTCGCCGCACCGCTCGGGGGAAGAGACCTGGTCGTCACCCCCCCAAACACGGCCGGTCATGCCGAAACTTGCGTCTCGGCCAGGTGCGGCAAATTGCCCTAGATCCATGGGTCCAAATCGACGGGTTTGTCAGGCCACTCACGAGAAGGCGCACCTCGGAGAGACGGCATTGCCGCGCCCTGAGGCAAAGAGGATGGCCAGCAAACAAGACAGCATCCTATGCATGCCTAACCCGACAGCTGGGGAATCGAGTAGCGGGGCCAGCGCTCGCGCCAAGGGCGCGCGCTTTCGAGCTGGTAGGCGAGCCCCAAGAGCAGTGCGTCTTGTCCGGGCGCAGCCGCGAAATGTGCGCCGAGCGGCAGGCCAGATTCGGACCAGCTCAGCGGCACCGACATCGCCGGACACCCTACGAGGTTGTGGATCGGTGTGTAGCCGAGCACGCGCGCCGTGCGCTCGATCAGCAGCTCGCGCGATAGCACTGGCGAGAGGTGGCCGAGCGGGACGGGCTCGCTCGCCAGGGTGGGGGTGAGTACCACGTCGAACGGTTGCGTTGCCTCGCGATAGGCTGCGATTGTGCGTGCGAACATGTCACGTGCATCGGGCATCGCGGCAGAGCCACGCGCGCGCAGCGCGTCGAGCAGTGCCCATGTGAATGGCTCGAGCTCGTCCTGCTGCACGGGCTCGCGCCGCGTGCGGTCGATTGATTCCACGAGACCCGCAACCGCCGCCCCGGCGACCAGGTAACATGCTTCCGCCAGCCCCAGCGTCTCGAAGCGTGGTGCGCTGATCGGTTCGACCACGTGGCCCAGCTCGCTCAGCAATCGCACGACGTCGTGGTGTGCGCGCAGGACGGTTGAGGTCGGTTCTTCGCCTGCCAGCGTACTGGTCCAGGCCGCGATGCGGAGCGATCGCGCGAGCGGTTCGCGCACGAAGCCGACCGCGTCGCCGCGGGTACGGTCCTCGGTCAACGACAGAAAGAGCGCGCTGTCACGCACGCTGCGCGAGACGCAGTGCTCGCTCGTCATGTCCGCAAAGTCCGTACTGCTACGGCTTGCCACCACATGCCGCCCGCGGCTCGGCTTGAACCCGAAGACGCCGCAGGCGGAGGCCGGCGCGCGGATCGATCCCCCACCATCGTTGGCGTGCGCCAGCGGAACCATACCGGCCGCGACCGCGACCGCGCTTCCGCCCGAAGAGCCCATGGGAGACCGAGACAAATCCCAGGGGTTCAGCGTCGCGCCGCTCAGCAGTCCCTCGGTGCTGGCCAGTAGCCCGAACTCAGACAGGGCAGTCTTGCCGGTGCACACCAAGCCTGCTTCTTCGAGCCGCCTACCATACTCGGTCTGCTGGTGCGTCACTCGGTGCGCGAACAGCCGCGCGCCGAGCGTCCAGCGCATGCCGGGCCACGGGCTTGCATCCTTCATCAAGAAGGGCACCGCCCGAAGCAGCCCCGGCTTCGAGGCGGGCCGCTCCTTCGTCGTTTCGGTGACCGCTCGCAATAGCGGGTTGAGCGCCTCGATGCGTCTCCCGCAATGTTGCCAAAGCTCGCTCGGCGTGACTTCGCCTCGTGCGCATAGATCGGCCTGCGCTATCGCGTCGAGTCGAGCCAGCGTCGAGAAGTCGGTCAAGGTGCTCTTCTGCGCATAGCAGACAGTACGGCTCCCGGGCGCTGCTGGCGACGCATTCAAGGTTAAAAGCATGGTTCGAAGCCTCCCGAGGTTCTGGCGAGAGAGCCTTCGATCACATGCCCACGTGGGCGTCTCTTACTCGCCGGCGACCTCGACCAGATCCGCCGGCTTCACCCTCGTGAACGTAGGCGGAGCATAGGTCGGCGAATTCTCGTCGATCACGACGTTGAGCTTCTTGTACACCAGGAGGCCAGCGCCGGCAGGGATCAGGTGGCCGATGATGACGTTCTCCTCGATGCCGTGGGGGGAACGCCTATGCTCTCACGCGCTCTTCGAGCCGTGCCAGGCGTCGCTCGATGTCACCCAGCCGTTCGGTACCGGCTGTACGCTCCTGGATCGTAACAGCGATGAGCCGATCAAGCCGATCCGTCACGCCACCAAGGCGTTCGTCGACCATCCGCTGCAGACCGCTCAACCGCTCGCTGTGATCGGCCAGAATATCCGCCGTCCTCCACGCAGCAGTCTTGAGATCGGCGACGTCCCTGGCCATCACCGCGACACTCGTTTCGAGCCTTCCCAAGCGCGCCATCAAGTCGCGTGAGTTTGCCATACCTCCCCGTCTCGGCCAACGCCATGGACAGTTGCCGTGAAAAAGGGCCGACCTCGGGCGTGTGTCAAAGGCGAAGCCGCCAACTCGGCGGCCGGGGGCGATGCGCAGTGCACGTTCGCTTCCAGCCTCGATTAGTGATCGGGCCGGGCTCGGGGTGGGACGCACCTGGGTCGACCACGGGTTGCCGGTCGACCTCGGCTGATCCGCCTCGCAGGGCAGCGCCTGGGGGTTGCGGGGCTCGTGGGTACGCGCGTTGTGCCACGAGGGCTCGCGAGCAGGCGCTGCGCCTGGAGGTCGCCGCAAGCGGGATCGGAGTTCGGCAGGGACGGACCCGGTGAGGTCGCCGCAAGCGAGACCGAAGTTCCGCAGCGACAAACCCGGAAAGGTCACCGCGAACGAGACCGGAGCTCGGCAGCGACAAACCCGGAGAAGTCACCGCCAACGGAATCGGAGCTCGGCGGGGACGAACCCGGAGAAGTCACCGCAAGCGAGACCGGAGCTC
>DATEDZ010000209.1:0-8790 GCA_035281385.1 Polyangiaceae bacterium | reverse complement strand
CGGCGGATCACTGCGGGGACGCGGGGACGTGCCGTGCGCCGGAGGCGGGTCGCTGCGCGGCCGCGCCGGAGGCGGATCGCTGCGCGGGCGCACTGCCGTGCCGGGCGGGGGCGGATCGCTACGCGGAGGTGGCTGAGCCGGGCGCGGGGACAGGGATGCCTTGCGCGGTAGGACGTACGCGACCATGGCGGCCGCTAGCGACAGGAGCAGCGCGACGAGGCTCAGCACCAGGCGGTTGGGGGTGAGCGGCGAGGTGGGCAGCGGGGCGCGTGAGCTGACGTGCGCGGAGATACTGGGATCGGCGGCGGGAGCCGCGGCCTTGGCTTGCGCGGCCGTCAGGTCCGCGAGCAGCTTACGCCACTGGTTCGTGAGGTCCTGCGAGGCGGACGCTTGAGCTGCGGGGCGCGGCTGCTTCAGCGCTGCTTCGCGCTTCCCGATGGTGCTATTGAGCTCGGCGAGCCGGCGATTCAGCTGTACCGTATCATTAGGAGGATCGGCGTAGGGATTGTCTGCGGCAGCGACGGCAACCGCAGCCAGCTTCTGCTCGATCTGCCGCTTCTCGGTGCGCAGCAAGTCGAGCGCGCTGTCGTTGTTCGGGCTTTGGGCGGCTGCCTTGTCGCCACCCTGTTCGACCGCCACTTCCGGATGCGCGCTCAAGAACTCCGATACCGCGCGGCTGCGCGCTGCCACTTCTTTGAGCGGAGCGGAGTCTTCAGGCGATGCCGTCAACTTGGGAATGACGACGACCGCGCGATCAGCCAGGCGGTTGGCGATACGTTGGACGCTTTGCGGGTCGCTGCCGCGAAATTCGACCGCGTAGCCCAGCGCTCCGCGCGCCTGCACGCGAATACCCGCGCGAAGCCGTCCGATCGGATCGGGCGAACGTAGCTCGGGTGGCAGCTCCATGGCGGCGCTCGCCAGCTGCTCGCGCTCCAGCAGTGCCGCCTCGATGCGCCCAGCCAGCGCCTGCGGATTGTCGACGCGCGCGCCGCCGACCAGCACCAAAGTGGCTTCGGTGCCGTAGGTACGCGGCCAGAGCACGACTGCCATGACGCCCAGCAGCAGTACCGAGCCACCCGCTGCGAACGAGGTCGTCAGCCGCCCTGCATCCACGACGCTTGGCGCCGCCGGAGGCGGGGCATCGGCCCCGCCGACCCCACTTGCGGGGCGGGAGCTCGTGGAGGCCTTCGGCGCACTCTCGGTCATGGAACCTCGACGCTAGGAGCCGGTGCCGCCCAGCACGACCGGAATCGTACGGGCTAGCACGTAGATGTCGAGCCAGGGCGACCAGCTCCGCACGTATTCGACGTCCATGTGCAGGCGACGCTCGAAGGTGGAGGCGTTGCGCTCGGTGACCTGCCAGATCCCGGTAATGCCGGGTTTGACGCGCAGGATGATGGCTTCCTTCTGATCCATCTCCGGGATCTCACGTTCCAGGTAGGGCCTGGGCCCGACCAGGCTCATGTCACCGACGACCACGTTCCAGAGTTGGGGCAGCTCGTCCAGGCTGTACTTGCGTATGAAGCGGCCCACGCGCGTCACACGCGGATCGACCGTTAGCTTGTGGAACTCCTCGTACTCCGCGCGCAGGCGCGCATCGCGCTCGAGCAACTCGGCCAGCCGCTTCTCGCCGTCGCCATGCATGGTTCGGAACTTGAGCGCTTGAAAACGCACGCCGTCCTGACCCAGGCGACGCTGTCGATAGAAGACGCCGCCCCGTGAGTCCACCCAGATCGCCAGCGACACTGCCAGCAGGATCGGGCTTGCCAGCAGGAGCGCCAAGCCGGTGATGCAGATGTCCATGGCGCGCTTGGCAATGCGCGGCCCGGTCAGCAGCAGCTGCCGCCGCACCTCGATACCGAGCACGCCGCCCAGGTCACGCGTGGCGGCGCCGAAGTAGGCCAGGTCGAAGAGATCCGGAATGGCCAGCACGCTCTGGAACGACTCCGCGTAGCGTTCGATGATGCCGAGCAGTGCCGCCGCATCGGCCTCTGGCATGGCCACGACGGCGAAGCGGATCTTGAGCCGCTGCGCCAGCACCGGCGCCAGCTCCAGGCCACCCAGCACCGGGACCTCCTCAATTTGCGAGAAATTCGCCCAGGCGGAGCGAGTCGAGGGGCTTTCGGGTGTCGACTTGGGCGGCTCGCCGGTGCTTTCCGGCACTGCCTCTACCTCGATATCGCCGTCGCCCCAGGTGGCGCGGAGCGTGCCGTGTTTGAGCGGATCATCGTCGAGCACTGCGACCGGCTTCAGGCCGAGTTGCGGGCGCCGCTGTAGCGTGCCGACCACGGCGCGCCCGACGCGCCCCGCGCCCAGCACCACCACGGGTTGGCCCCACCAGCGTCGCCGAGCGAGCTTGTACCTCAGCCCCGCGCGAAAAACCGGCACCAGGAAAACACTGAGCAGCCAGATCAAGAGCCAAGCCACGTGCGGCACGCCTTCCCAGCCGCCGCTCCGCACCAAGAAGGAGACCAACCACAGACCCGCGCACACGAAAGTCACGGCCAGCGCAATGCGCCGGATCTCCTCCGGGGGGCTGGGGGGCGTCGCCGCGTAGAGGTGGACGTAGGCGAAAATCAGGATGCAGAGCGGCAAGACCGCGAGCACGCCGTAGCGCTGCACCCCCGGTGCATGCTGTGTGATCAACAGCCAGGCCAGCCCCGTGCCAACGCTCAGCGCGAGAACGTCGGACGTCAAAACCGCGAGCGTGGTCAGTCGGGGGCGGCACTGCACGGTGAGGCCCATCAGCGATGGTGACTCGCGCGCCCGCGCCTCCATCTCGCGCGCCTTGCCCTTGCCGTGCGTCACGCGCACCTGCTCGAGCAAAGCCTCGGCGATGGCACGCCCATCGCAGGCGCCCATGCGCTTCAAGATCGCGCCCAGGTGACCGCCCTGCTCGGCCTGCAGGCGTAGTGCCTCGCGCAGCTGCTGGGGCGTGATCTGACCGCGACGTAGTAGCACTTGGCCGAGCTCGTCGCCGCGCTTGCGGCGCCGCTTCCAAAACGCGGGAACCTGCTGTTCCTTGGCGTCTTCGCTTGGCTCGGCGGGCGCTGCTTCGGTCAAATTAGCTCGCGGGTCATAGCTCTGCGAGGGCATTGGGGGAAGGGCGGCTACACGACGAGGCGCCAGATCAGGACGAGCAGTGTCATCCTGGTCTCGCTTGCGGGGCAAGGGCCCCGGTCATCCTGGTCTGGTCGGCGGGGGAGAGCCCCCGCGTCGTCCTGGTCTGGTGGGCGGGGCGAGCCCCGCCTGGGTGCGCTACTGGGCGAGAGCCTTGCGGAAATAGGCGATGGTCTCTTTCAGCCCGTCTTCCAGGTTGACTTGGGGCTCCCAGCCGCCGAGCTTGGATTTGGCCAGGTCGATGATGGGTTTGCGCTGCTTCGGGTCGTCCTGGGGCAGAGGATGGAAGGTCAATTTGGACTTCGACCCGACCAGCGAGATGACCTTCTCGGCCAGCTCCAGCATGGTGAACTCACCCGGGTTACCGAGGTTGATCGGGCCGGTGAAGCCCGCGTCGGTGTCCATCATGCGCAGCATGCCTTCGACCAAGTCGTCCACGTAGCAGAAGGAGCGGGTCTGCGCGCCGGTGCCGTAGATGCTGAGGTTCTCGCCGGCGATGGCCTGCACGATGAAGTTACTCACCACGCGGCCGTCGTTCGGGTGCATACGCGGGCCGTAGGTGTTGAAGATGCGGATCACCTTGATCTCGGTTTTGTGCTGGCGGTGATAATCGAAAAACAGCGTTTCGGCGCAGCGTTTGCCCTCGTCGTAGCAGCTTCGAATTCCGATGGGATTCACGCGGCCCCAATACTCCTCGGGCTGCGGGTGTATCTCCGGATCGCCGTACACCTCCGACGTAGACGCTTGCAAAATGCGCGCTTTGACGCGCTTGGCCAGGCCGAGCATGTTGATGGCGCCGTGCACGCTGGTCTTGGTGGTTTGAACGGGATCGAATTGGTAGTGCACGGGCGACGCAGGGCAGGCCAGGTTGTAGATGCGGCTGACCTCCACGTAGAGCGGGAACGTGACGTCGTGACGCAATAGCTCGAACAGTGGGCTGCCGAACAGGTGCTTGACGTTCTGCTTCGTGCCCGTGAAGTAGTTGTCCACGCACAGCACGTCATCGCCGCGCGCCAGAAGCCGTTCGCATAGGTGAGAGCCGATGAAACCGGCGCCCCCAGTCACCAAGGTCTTCTTCATGAGGCTTGCTCAATACCCGCCACTTTCGCGAGTGTCGAGACAAGGCCAGCGTCAGCCGTAGGCGAAGCTTCGGCCTACCGGCCGAAAGCCTGCGTTCACAAGCGCCCGCCGCGCCTGCTTAAGAAATGTTGTTGATGATCGGCTGGTAGACGGCCTGAAACTCGGGCAGCGCTTCGCAGCGCGCCGTCTGCGCGGCGAGGGCCGGGAGCTTTTCGGGCTCGAGCAGGCCGGGGTGTGCTTCGCTCACGAAGCGATAGCCACATGCCAGCGCCACGTCGGCGTGGCTGAGGGCGTCACCCAGCCAATGGGGCGTGTGGCGTGCCGCGCGGTCCCGCTCCAGTAGCTCGGCGGTATCCTGAATCTGCCTCCGGCAGCGCTCCATCCAGACTTGCGATGGGTTGGGGCGAAATAATGTTTCGTACATCAAGCTCACGGCCTTGTCGGCCATGCCCGTGCACAGCGCCGAGATACGTAGCCCCTCGCGCCGCAGCGGCCCTTCCGCGGGCAGCAGCGCGCGCTTTCGTCCCATTAGCTCGTCGAGCGCGTCCAAGATCACGAAGGAGTCGACCAGGACGCTCTGGTCGTCGAGCACCAGCGTCGGAACACGCCGCAGTGGATTGTAAGTCGCGATCTGCTCCGCGTCGCGCCACACCGACCAATTCCGGTGCTCGTATGGCATGCCGTAGAGGCGCAGCGTGATGCCCACCCGCCGCACGTAAGGAGAGTCGTACTGCCCAATCAGGATCATGACCCAGGATTCTCGCTCCAAAACCTTTAGGGCGTAGCTGTTGGTCAGCGTAGCTGAGCACGGGCACGTCCGCCATCGTCGTCAAGCGCCACTTGTTCGGGCCACGGCGCGCCAGCTCGCGTAGGGGCGTCGTGCTTGAGAGCCCCAGACATGACGGCGACGAAACGCTCCACTGCTGCCAACTGGCCGGCGACTTCCCGGAGCTGGTCAACATGGCGATGAAGCGCCTGCATTTGGACAACGGAGCTCAGAGACCCTTCACTTTGGGAAGGTGAAGAGACTGTCGACAAATTGGCCCAATTGCTGCGCGCCTATGTGGCGCACGTGCAGTACGGCGAGTACGTTGAAGCCGAGCCCAACTACAGGCTGGCGCGTATCTCTCTGGGGCTGGAGAAAGGGGGCGCGAGCATGGGTGGGCAAGAGCCCGCAGATTCTGGCGTCGTGGATAAATCGATCACTGCCGACGGTGATCAGCGTGCTAAAGCCCCGTTTCCGAACAGCAATCCGGGCAATGCGTACGCATTGTTCGAGGCTGGTGGTAGCGGCACCATGGTCGGCTGGCGCGTCTATACGGCGGGCCATGTGCTCTACAACAACGACACGTTGCAGGGACCAACGGCTGGTACTGTAAGGACGGTTCTGCCCAGAGCTCCTGCGCCGCGACGGGTTTCTCACGCTGGCGCTTCGGCGGTATGATCACGGCGAACCCCGGCGGCGGAGAGACCCAAACGTGGGCCAGCGCCTGGGCCATTTGCGGTTTCGTCAGTGTGCCCAATGGCTGGGTCAACCTGGCTTCCAATTCATCGGTAACGACGAAGGCACGCTGGGACTACGGTCTACAGAATCTCGACGGCTGCGTGCCAGCTGGAGCCGGCAACGTGGGCTGGTGGGTCACCAACCAGGCGACATTACGAGTGCACTCATTGTACGAGGGTGGCTATGCGCAACTGCAGCCCTGCCCAGCGCTTGCATTTGGCGTCGCGGCAGACTGCCCAGCCGGGACTAATCATCTGCGATCGGGCACGAACGGCGGTGCCTTTGGCGGCGGCAGCATCTTCTGGACCGTTGGCGGCAACTCCGATCCGGCGCTAATCGCGACGGGCGGCTACATTCAGAGCTCGAAGATGGACATCACACCGGGCCACAGTGGGGGCGCTCTGATCGCGTTTCATCCAGGGACCAACGCCTGGTGGGCGGTTGGAACCACCTGCAATACCGCTCCCGGGCAGTCGAATACCAACTATAACCACCTGACGTTCGAGGTGCAGGCGTTCTTGTACGGGACACAGTGATGCCGACCCGCCGATGGCTTAAGCGCACAACACCTCCGGTGTTGCCACTATTACTCTTGAGCGCGATCGCCTGTTCAGGGCGCGCAAAGAGCAACTCAAGTGCAGGCGCCGCAGGCACGTCAGGGGACGCTGGGGGTGGCAACGCCGCCATCCGCAGCGATCCCGACGATCCCGCAAACTTTGCTTGCGTGCTTGGAGACTGTGAGCCCATTGGCGATCGCGTTACCCCCAAGCTCGGGCCCGAGTGCCCCATCGACGAGCCCGCGCTGGAGAGCGCGTGTGAGGTCGAGGCGCTCGAATGCTCGTACGGCGACTCGCTCACGGCCTACTGTCGTCGCTACGTGAACTGTAACGACGGGGTCTGGTCGGCCCCTCCGCATCGACCTTCGACGTGTCTCGAGCAACCTGAGGCGCAATGCCCGAGCCAACCTCAGGCGGGGGCTGCTTGCACGGCTAGCGAGGTGGATGGCTTCGTGCCCTGCGCGTACCCGAGCGGGGTGGCGTGCTACTGTCTCGGCAACCCTGTCGGTGTGCCCGGCACCAAGGCGATGTGGGAATGCTATGGCCCGCCGCGCAACGGCGCGTGTCCCGAAGTGCTGCCCAACCTGGGGGCAGGCTGTGATGTGAACGGCCAGGCCTGCCACTACGGCGTTGTCGAACAGGGCTGCCATGCACCCTACGCAGACGTCTACTGTTACCAGGGTGGTTGGGAAGCTGCCACGCCGAGTTGCTCGCTTTGAGGATCAAGGTGAAGCAAGTTGCTCGATCCCGCACCTTCCTGCCGTCGCTGCCGTTCTACCTTGGCGTGGCTTGCTCACTACTAGCCGCGTGCGGTGCCACGACGCGAAACCCACGGCAAGATGACCATGCAGGGTCCGGAGCGAGCGCTACGACTGGTGCCGACGGGCACGGTGGAGCGACAGCGCAAGCCGGAACAAAGCCCGCCGCGGGCGGTGTCATGACGGAACCGGGAGCGCCGCCCGACCTTGCGGGCGCGCCAACCTTCGATGTTGAGATTCCTCCGGAGGCCGAACCAGCGTGCCGGGACTACAGCAGCTTTGTGGTCGCGCTCACGCGCGAGCAGCAGGAGCAGCCGCCGGAGAGTGGCGCTCCCGGTGAACCCGGCTCTGGCGGTGCCGGTCCAGGTTGGGGACCATGTGGCGCGTGCATAGCCACTTGTTCGCTCGCACCCGCAGAGAGCTGCACACCACAGGAAGATTGCGTGAAACGGCATTGCACCTGCCCTGGCTGCGCTGAGAGCGAATTGCTAATGGGGAACTTCTGCCATTGCGCAGCGAGTTGCATGGGGTCCGCCGACCAACACTGTCTGGAACCCTGGCTCGATTACGTCACATGCGTCGAGGCAGCGTGCGTGGGCGTCTGCCTGCTAGGCACCTGAGCGCCGACGCCGGTTCCGGTGCAGCATGATGGCCGTTGGGATCAGCAAGTTGATGAGCCATGATGAGCAGCGCGTCGGCGTGCCGACCGCTAGCGTGCAACCTGGCGCCGGGGGTACGTCGTCGACTCGGTTCCTGCACGGCTGCGAGCAAGCCTCGTCACACAGCGGCTGCATTGGCTCGACTTCGCACAACTCCTCGATGGCGCGGTGCGCGAGAGTGAACCGTTCGTTACCTTCCGTGGAACGAACCGTCGTGTTGCAGCCTTCAGCGGTTGGCTGGACGTCGGATCCGCCGCGTGATAACACGCCTAGCAAGCCAAACCGGTCGTCGAAGACTCCGCTCCCTGACGACCCCTGGCTGGTATCTGTATCTGCGATGAAGTAGTCATCCTGTTCGCGGATGCCAACTACGCTTCCGCCAGCATCCCATTTGAGCGGCACGCCTCCCGGGGCAGAGATCGAATACAAGCGCTGGCCAACACTCGGTTGTGGCGGCGATGTATAGACGGCGGCGGGGCTGCGCCTTGGCCCAGCCTGTCCGCTCAGCTCCACCAGCGCGAAATCGAGCTGTTCTTCCGCAGTGTCGTCGCGGACGCCTACCGCGACGACACGCTCCACGTCGAAAACGTCGTCGCTGTCGACCTGCAATGTTTCTTCGGTTACCAGGTAGTAGTCGAACGTAACTACCCAGTCATGAAGCGGCGCCATGCTAATGCAATGCTCGGACGTGAGCACCAGCGCGGGCCCCACCAGCACTCCTGAACAGAAGCCAGCTGCGGGTTGATTGGCGAATGGCTCTTCAGCGCAAAGTCCCGCAGCTTCGCCCCAGGTCATCACCTCAGACGTGCGACCCGTCGCCACCAGCTCGGCGACCTCGCGTGGAAGCAGTGCGACAGCCGACCCACGCACCAGGTCACGCTGCGCTGCCTCAGGGATCTCATAGAACTCGAGCCTGTCGTCCTCGCCGTAAACGATCGCGTCTCGCCGTAGATCATGAGCCGCGACGGGGCCGCACGCCGCGCAGATCAACATCGCGGTCGACGTCAACGACCATGCCCAACGCGCTTCGTCTACGAGCCAAGGCGAGGGTGTACGCACGGTGGCCTACAGGTTGACGATGGTGGCGCGGCCGAGGGGTTTGATGACGATTT
>DATEDZ010000208.1:0-43783 GCA_035281385.1 Polyangiaceae bacterium | reverse complement strand
TGGGGCCGATGCGAGATTTTACGCAACCGGCCCGGCTGCCGGCTCGATGATCCGGAACAACATGGTTCAGCACGCTTCGAGCCCCCTGCCTCCGGGCGGCGACCCCTTCGAGGGGACGGCCTACCGTTGGCTGCGGCGGGTTGGCGGCGGGGGCATGGGCGAGGTGCACTTGGTGCAGCACGCGGCGCTCGGGAGTGAGTTCGCCGCCAAGGTGCTGCATCCCCGGTTCGCCTCGAACGAGCAGCTGGTCGACCGCGTGCGGGTCGAGGCTCAGTCGCTGGGCCGGCTCGAGCACCCCAATATCGTGCGCGTGTCGAGCTTCGGCCGGCTGCGCGACGGGCGCCCGTTCATCATCATGGAGCCGCTGAGCGGCAATACGCTCGAGAGCGAGGTGCGTTTTCGGGATCGCCTGCCCGTCATCGAGGCGCTCCGCTACTCGCTGCAGCTCGCCTCGGCACTCGCGGCCGCGCACGAGCTGGGCGTCATTCACCGCGACATCAAGCCCGATAACCTCTTTCTGCACTCCGAGCACGATGGCTCGCGCATCCTCAAGGTGCTGGACTTCGGCGTGGCGCGCGTCGTTCCGGGCATTTCCGACGCCTCGCCGGTGCCTTTGATGCTGCCGACCGACACCGGAATTGTGGTCGGAACGCCGCGCTATGTGAGCCCCGAAGCCGCGCGCGGCCAGCGCGTCGATCATCGCGCCGATCTCTACGCGGCCGGCTTGGTGCTGTATTTCATGCTCGCGGGAAAGGGCCCGTTCGATCACATCAAAGCGGAGCAGCGGGTGCTCGCCGCGCACGTGCACGATCCAGCGCCGCCCCTGGCCTCCCATGGGATTGAAGGGCTCACTGCTGAGGTCGAAGCGCTCGTGCAACGCCTGCTGGCCAAAGACCCGGTCCACCGGTTTGCGACTGCGCGCGAGCTCGAGGCGCAGCTAGCTACGCTGCTGCAACAGACGGTGGCGCTCGCGGAGCACGCTGTCACGGCCCCGGTTCGCCGGTCAGAGCCACCCATCGTTCAGCCGGCTACGCCGCGCATGCCCCTTTCGGCACCGGGTGCGGCACCTCAGCGCCTGGCCCAACCACAAGAGCAACCGGCGGCGCGTGTGTCGTCGCCCCCGGCAGCCGCCGTTGAATCGCCGACGCCCGCGCCGGTCATGGCTATCCGTGCGAACCGTAGTTTCGCTTTCATCACCGGGGTGTTCTTCGTCGTCGCGCTCGTGGTCGGGCTCGCCTCAGCTGGCGCGGTGATTGTGCTGCGCGGACTCCTGGGGGGCGGGTAGTGGACTCGGTGAAACCGGGCCCGCTCCGTACGGGCGACACCTTCCTCGGGAAGTACGAGATCCGCTCACTGCTCGGCCGCGGTGGCCACGCCTTCGTCTACGAGGCCTACGACCCTTTCCTCGATCGCGTGGTCGCGATCAAGGTCATCAAAGGCCCGCAAGATACCGGGCGCGACCTCGGCAAACGCGCTCGCTACGAGGCACAGGTCCTATCGCGCATCGATCACAAGAATCTGGTCAAGGTCATCGACGCAGGGATCTCTGAAGGCCTCGTCTATCTCATCATGGAGAAGCTCGTCGGCCGCACCCTGCGCGACGTGCTGAAGGAAACGCACCGTGTCTCAGTCGCTGAGGCCTTGACGATCGGCCTGCAAGTCGCCGATGGCATGGACCTCGCGCACCGCGGTCAGGTCATCCACCGCGACCTGAAGCCCGAAAACATCTTCATCGAGGCCGGCAACGCCCTCAAAGTGCTCGACTTCGGTATCGCCAAGGTCCTCGGCATCACGGGCCACCGCCCCGAAACAACCGAGAAGGACTTGCTGCAGGGCACCGTGCTCTACATGAGCCCCGAGCACCTGCAGGGCTTCGGGGTCACGCCCAAGAGCGACATCTACGCGCTCGGCACCATCCTGTTCGAGTCGCTCTATAGCCACCCGCTCGCCATCGGCGACCGTCCTGCCGGCCTTCAAGAAGCCGCGTGGATGCAGATAGCCCGCATGCCGCCCATGCTCGACGAGCTCGATCCGGCCATCCCGCATTTCGTCGCCAAGCTCGTCCAGCGCGCCATCGTCAAGATGCCCGAGCAGCGCTACGCGACCATGCGCGACTTCCGCGAAGCCCTCTCGGCCGCCCTCACGCGCCTGCGCGACCAAGCCAAGGCACAACCGAACCTCTTCGTCCTGCGTGACCTCAGCGGCACCCAGCCTGAACCCGCTGCTGCCGCGCCCAGCGAATCCAAGCGCGCCCCCCGCGACACCGTGCGCGCCGTTCCGGTGCTCACGAATCAGGTCACCGTCCAGGCGCCATTCGTGCAAGGCGGCGACACCGAGCCCGTCTCGAAAGTGCCCTTCTCTGCCAACCCGCACGCCGCGCCCACACCGCTCGTGCTCGGCACCGTCAACCAGCCGCGCGACGATCGCACGCCGTTGATCTTTGGCACGGTGCCGCAGCCGGCCGCGGCACAATCGCATGCGGCGCCCAAGCCATCAGAAAGGCCGAACGTGTTGGCCGGGCAGGCCGCGACCGCCAGGCCATCCTCGCCGCCCGCGATCTCGCACCTGGCCGACCAACCCACCCGTGCGGTCGCTCCCGTCGTCGCGCAGCCTCCCGTGGCGCACGCGGTCGCCACCCATGCCAAGTCGATCCCGCCGAGCACAGCTCCGCCTGTCTCGACCGGTGTGCCCGCAGTGCGCCAGCGTGTGCCCGGCCCTCTGCTCAAGGACCGCGGAGTAAAGGTTGCCGCGTTCGCCGCCCTCATCGTGGGCACCATTGTCGGCTCCACCTACGGCATTCTCGCCACGCGAACGCCCGACGAAGCCGCCGTCGCATCGTCAGCCGCCGCGCCACTCGTGATCGACGCGCCTGCCGCACAACCAGCTTCCCCAAGCCCCACCCCCGCTGACGCTGCGCCCGCGCCACCCGCTGCGAACGCAGCGGCGCCAGCGCCGGCCGCCGCGCCCACCGCAAGTGTCGTCGCGGCCGCCACCCCCGCCGCCGAACCCGCGCGCGGTACGGCGCCGCGCGCTCCAGCCCCATCCGCTAAGCTGACCGCCACCAAACCAGCAGCCGGTCGCACACCAACCGACGCCGACCTCCAACAACGCCTAGAGTGGCTCGACACCCCCTCCAAGCCCAAGCCCGCCCCGACCACGTCATCTTCAGCGCCCCCCAAGTCCTTCACCCTCCGCTCTCGCGAGACGGTTTTCTGATGGCCTCGCCGACTGACCCCAAAAACGCGCCCGAACGCGAAGCGCCACCGGACTCGGGCGACCCAACCCCGCACCCGCGCTACGACGAACAGCTCGAAGGCGACGCGTTCGAGGTGATGCGCAAGTACCAGGTGGTGACGCTGCCGCCGAACGCGCGCCTGGAGCTGATGAAGATGAAGCTCCCGGAAGCACCGCCGGAGCTGTTGCAAGACACGGTTCCGCCGAACGGCAACGTGAAGGGGCCGTCTGTCGCCGAGCCGAGCGACGACGGCACGACGACCGACGCCCCCGTCGTCGATCACTCTCGCTCCAACGACACCCTCATCATTCCTCGCGTCAAGCGCCAGCAGCGCCTGCGCAACGTGGTCATCGCCGCTTTGTGCGCGGGGGTCGCGCTCCTCCTCATCGGCATCGTCGTCACTCAAGGTGGAAGCGCAAGCGACCAGGCGGAAACCGCGCCCCCCGAGGTGCAGGTATCTCCCGTCAACCCGGCATCCCAACCCGACGCTCCAGCTCCCGCGGCGGCCACCCCTTCAGATCAGCCGGCGACACCAGCCGAAACGGCGTCGGCCAAACCGACCGAGAAGCAGCCGCCGCGCGCGCCCGTTGTCCCCGCGCGCCCCTCGACACCTTTGGCGCAGCCCGAGCCGCTCACACGCCCCGAGCCACCCAAAGCCGCTCCGCAGTCCCCGCCACCCAAACCGCCTGCAAGTCCGTCAAAGCCTGGCAGCGCCTTCGACGGCCTCATGAAGCCGCCTTCCGAATAATGCAACGCACCCACCGTACCTTGCTCGCCTGCGCCTTGGCCTTCCCGCTGCTGCTCAAGTCCCCCTCTGCCATCGCGCAAGCCGCCGATCCGTCCACTACCGCGGCCGACTACCGCAAGGCGTACGCGGCGATGGCCAAGGAAGATTGGCCCAAAGCGCGCGAGCTCTTGTTGAAGGTCTGGAACGACAAGAATACCTATGACGTTGCAGCGTCCCTCGGGCAGGTTGAGTTCAAGCTCGAGCACCACGCGGCGGCTGCCCGCTACATGGCGTTTGCCCTCGCCAACGTAGCTCCGTCGGAAAAAGCCGAGTTCATCGAACGGCTAAAGAAGGGCCTGCGTGAAGTCCGACTGCGCGTTGGTTCGATTCGGGTTGCGGTCAACGAGCCGGGCGCTGAAATCGTTGCTGGCGACGAGGTGATAGGTACTTCACCGCTAACGCAAGAAGTCTTTCTCGACCCTGGCCGCCACGTCGTCATCGCCCGGAAGGGCGAGCGCAGCGCCAAGGCAGACGTGCTGGCCAAGGCGGGCGAGGGCTTCGAAGTGACGCTGAGCCTACCAGCCGAACCGCCTCCAGCCGCTCCGACATCTGGTCTTGGCGTAGCGTCGCCGCCTAGCGCCGGCAACGCGGAGGCGCAACCTGGCGATACGGGGACCACGCAGCGCAGTGTGGTTCCGGTGCTCGTTGGCGGCGGGGTGGCTGTAGTTGCGGTGGGCCTCGGCATCGGCTTTCGTGTTGCGGCCGGCTCGAGTCAGGATCGCTTCGAGGAGCTTCGGACCAAGTACGGCGAGGAAGGTTGCGCTGGTTCCGCGTCTGATTCGAGCGACTGCGCAGCGCTCGCAGATGCGGTCGACTCGACGGACTTTCGCCGCAACTTCTCGACGGCATCGTTCGTTGTCGCTGGTGCCGCGGCAATCGGCACTGCCGTGTACTGGTTTTGGCCGCGATCGACCGACTCAGCGCAAGCTGGTCGCGCGCGTTCGTTTCGTTTCAATGCGTCAGCCGATCAAGACGGCGGCATGGTGTGGGTAGGCGGAAGCTTCTGAAGGCAAAGAGGATCACATGCGTTTGACTTACGGGTTGGTTTCATCGTCGGTGCTGATGCTCGGTCTGGTCGGCGGGGGTTGTTCCAATCTCGCAGACGACTGCGCCAACACGTCCAGTTGCCCCAGCGGTGGTGCGTCAAGCGCCGGTTCGAGCGGCGCTTCCGGAAAATCCGGCAGTAGCGGCAGTGGTTCGGACTTGGGCGGCGAAAGCGGTTCTTCGACGGGCGGCAGTTCGTCAGGGACGGCGGGGTCTTCCGGCAGCTCGGGTGACGCTGGGTCAGGAGGCGGAGGTGGTGGCGACTGTGACGTGACCGCTAGCCCCGCCGCTGAGGCGTGCCTGGTGTCCGATGACTATGCGGTATTCGTTGCACCTGATGGAAGTGACGATGCAGCTGGCACGCAGGCTGCGCCGTTCGCGTCGCTCACCAGGGCCGTCGAGACGGCGGGCGACAAGCTCGTGCTGGTGTGCAGCGGCAACTACGACGAGCACGTTAGCGTCACCGCTGGCGTGCGGGTGTTCGGCGGCTTCGCATGCGACGACTGGAGCAGCGTTGCCGACAAGCCGCTGTTCAAGCCGACGACGGCGGGGCCGGCGCTAAGCATCGACACGGTCACCGACGAGGTGCTCATTGAAAACGTCGCCTTTGAGGTCGGCGATGCGGTCGCGGCCGGTGCAACCGCACTGACAGCCGTCGTGAATGCGTCTGCCAACGTCACGCTCCGCGCGGTATTGCTCACGGCGGGAAAGGGAAAGGCGGGTGCCAGCGGCACGCTGACTAGCTTCACATTCCCCGATCGCTCGGAGCTCGACGGCAACAACGCGAACGGCACCACTGGGGGGCAGCCGAAGGTCGTGGAATGCCCCGGCGCGGCTGAAACATCCGGTGGGATTGGTGGCGCGGCTGCACCCGGCGGTCAGTCGGGCGGCCCAGGCACACCGGATCTCGCGGGACCAGGAGGCGAGGGAGGAACACCTGGCAGTGACTGCGTCGCAGGCGTTGGCCGCAACGGCGGCAACGCGCCCGACTCACCGGCTGCAGCTGGTGCCAGCGTTCTCGGCGCGCTAACTCCTGTCGGATGGAGCAGCGGGAGCGGCGGTGATGGCCAGAACGGTAGCCCAGGCCAGGGCGGCGGCGGCGGGGCTAGCTCGAAGACCGGCGGCGGCGGTGGTGGTGGTGCCGGCGCTTGCGGAGGTGCCGGCGCCAAAGGTGGCCAAGGCGGTGGTGGTTCCATCGCCATCGCAGTGCTTGACAGTACCGTGAGCATTGATGCCTCCGAGTTGGTCACCAACGACGCTGGTGGCGGCGGTGGCAGCGTCGCTGGTCAGCCCGGCGACAAGGACGAGGGCGGGTTCGGTGGTCTGCAAGCAGCAGGGGCTTGCTCGGGTGGGTCCGGCGGACTGGGCGGCAACGGCGGAGCGGGTGGCGGCGGGGCGGGAGGTATCTCCGTCGGCGTACTTTGGCAAGGCGACGTAGCGCCGACTGTCAGCGCCAACACCACGATCGTGAACGGCGAAGCCGGCGCCAAGGGCACCGGCGGCAGCGCGGGCAACAACGACGGCATCGCGGGCGTCTCGCAGAAAGTGCTCGAGCTTCCGTAGGTTGTGCGCTCCCGCTTCACTGGCAAGCCCTGACGATCTCGCGTAGACGGGGCAAGCCGTCGCGTTTCTCCGCGAGGGCAACGGCGCCTCCAGACTAGGATCGCGACGCGATGCGCTTCTACGAGCAGTATCCGATGATGAAGCCCTTCGTTGGTGCCCGCTTCCGCGAGCGGCGGCAGCCAGCGATCCTACTCGTAGGAGAAAGTCACTATTTACCGAAGGAATCCAGCGTGCACCTTGACGAGGCGACCTGGTACGCGGGGACGGCCGAGGTGCTGTCTCCGAAGGAGGTCGGTTGGATCAGCACCGCGCAGATCGTTCGGTCGGCGTGCGCCGGGCGATTCAAGAACAAGGCGTTCTCCATCTGGCGCAATTCCTTCAGGACGATCAATGAGCACGGGCCGCGCTACGACGACTTCGCTCAGGTCGCGGAGGACGTAGCCTTCTACAACTTCTTCCTGCGACCAGCGCAAACCGGACTGTCGATTCGCGCGGGGGCGCTCGACGTTGACCACGCCAACGAGGCGTTCGCTCATTGGTGTCGCGAGCTTCGACCCTCGCTCGTCGTTTTTTTGTCCGCGCTCGCGCGGAGGGCTCTGCGCCCCGCCAACGCAACGCTCCCCATCTCGGTCGTGCCGCACCCTGCGTCACAGTGGTGGTACCGAGCATCTAGGACCTACGGCGGCAAGTCGGGCCGCGAGGCTCTTGCTGAATCCGTCTCGGGCCTAGAATGGCAGCGCGAACCCAGCGCTCACTAGGGCGTAAGCGAGGCCGCGACTCGGTTCCTCCGGCGGCACCGCAGCGTGTCCGCGCCCGGACAGCCAAGGTCCGCCAGGGGCTTGACCCCGAGGGGCAGCGGCGGCTCCCTCGATGGGTGCCGCGCCCGTTTCCTGACCAGACCGTCCGCGACCTCATCGGCATTGCGCGGCTGCTGTACCGGACGTGGCGCGCCGCCAACCCGGCTGACACGCGGCTCCCGGAGCTCGTCGCCATCGGCAAAGACCTACATGGCTGCCGCCGCCAAGCCCGGCACGCGCCGGTACCGCCAAGCGTGGGAGCTCGCGGAGGTCGCTACCCACCGGCTCGGCAGCATCCTCGACGCCTATGTCGCCGTTAAGCCGCTCGTTACCACCGCCTTTCGCGCGGTCGACGAGACCGCCGAGCCAACAGAGCGTGAGGCCAAACGTCAGGCGCGCCAGCGACGCTAGACCGCTCGGCGCGCGGGCGTTGGCGGGCCCAGCGTTGCTCGCTGAGCCCACCCTCCCTTGCTACGGCGAATCGCTGCCGATTGGCGGCGGCTCGATGTCCGCTGGGATGACTGCCTCGAGCACCGCCGCGACTGTGCTCAGCCGCTCCGACATGCCCGCCACGTTCGCGGCCGTGAGCAGCGCATGAATGGCCGTCGCTTTGATGCCCACCGCGACCCGCCGCATCTCCTCTGCGTCGGCGTGCGCTGACAGATCGCAGAAGCCGTCCAGCGTCTGCGCGAGCCCTTTCAGCTGCTCGGCGCCGGTCATGACCTCACCCATCGTCGCCCGGAAGTGCGACGTGAACATCGCGTCCTCGACGTTCATTGCACGCCTCTCTCGCCGTTGAACCCGTGCTCCGACGGACGCAGGCCGCGCGTCGTCAGCTCGAGCTCGACCTCGGCCAATCCCAGCCGGGCGATGCTCAGATCGCTCTTGGCCTTGTCGATCTGCGCGTCCGCGACGCGTATAAGTTCGCGGCAACTCTTGATGGATTCTGCGATTTCTACCGCGCTGCGCGGCTCGTTGAGTACACTTCCGCTCTTAGGTGCCATGAAAGTACCTCTTTCGTGGTGCTCAGGACTCGCGGTCGGCTCCACCCGGTCGCGGGTCCGTCTGTTTCGTTACTTCTTCGGCCGCTTCGCCGGCTTGACCGTCACCCCGAGCTTCTCCGCGTAAGCGCGAATCGCCCGCCGCACCACGTCCGAGCGCGAACGCTCTTCGTGGGCAGCGACAGCGTCGAGCAACGCGAGCTCGTCCGGGCTCAGGCGTAGGCCGACGATTGGCTTCTCTACCATGCGGATTTGACCTTATCACGCTGTTAAACGGCGTGCAACAAGGCGCGGTCATCGCTGACGCGGCGACGACGACACGGCAATGCAGGAGCCTCGTGAGCCGCACAACACCAGTAAGCGGTGGCGGTTGTAGTGGGAGTCCTGAGGATCGCCGCAAGCGGTTGCCTGCCCGGAAATCTGGTAATTGTCCTCTCGACCGCTCAAGTGTCCGCGCTCACCTCGCCTAGATCTTGCGCGATTTGGCGCTAGCCTCGCGCCAGCAGTGCACGACTCAGCCATTCCGTCTGGACCAACTCTTAGCTGGGCCGACGCCCGTGCCCGCTTTCGGGCACAGGTAGCGGAGTCGGGCGCCGAAGGTCCGATCCTGATCGAAGCAATCGATTGGTTCGAGGTCCGCACGGGCGTCGCTTGGCCAGGATGGCGCGACCGTCACCCGTTGGCCGCGCAGTTCTCGCTGAGCACTGGCGACGGCCCCCGTGAAGCCGTCCGCCTGTTTCTCTTGGCTCGGGAATTCGATGACGACCCGGCGCTGCCGGACATCGTGGCGCAGTTGTCGGAGAACACCTGGCGCGCGCATTACACCGCCACATTTGAGCTCGAGGTCGCGGCGGCGATGAAGCGGCGGAACTTTGGCGTCGCCGTTGTCGCGCGACAGCGTGGAGGCGACCCGACGCCGGACCTTCGCGTACAACTTGCACAACGTTGGATCGATATCGAGTGCACCGCCTTGGTGCAGTCGCAGAAAGAAGGGACGGCAGAGGACGTGGTGGAGACCCTGTTCCTCTATCCCAGCCGCGACAAGTCGCTACAGAGATCAGTTCACCTCCGATTCTGCGCCGGGGCTGACGCAGACGACGCGCTAGAGGCAATGTCGGAGCTCGAAAAAGGGATCGTGCTCGCTGCTTCGGAGAACCGATGGGTTGATGTGGCGGGGCTCGCCAACATCGAGCCGTTTGGCGAGCCAGTGGCCTACCCGGCGGTGATGGTTCATGGAGCACTAGCGGTCGGCACGTGGGACCAACCCTTTGTCCAACTCGGCAGGTCACTGCGCAAAAAGCTCACCGGCGGTCAGCTCTCGCCTCAGAAACCGAGCGTCATCTTCATCCGAACGCGATCGTTCTCTTTGCAGATGTCCCGCGACCCCGAAGCCTGGCTGCGCGAAATCGCCTGCACGGTGGAGAACGAGATTCAGCAGGCTGGTGCTACTGTCAGTGCAGTCTTCGTGTACGAGCGGTGGCGCGGGCATCCGGAGCAGCCGTTGCATGTGCGTGAGCCAGGCCTCGCGATCCTTTCCGGCGCCGAAGTCCGCGGCACGCATCGCCTCGCCGTCCTGGTCCACAATGCCGCTGCAAGCCACCCGCTCTCGGTCGAAGAGACGGAGCAGTTGCTTTCGCTGCAGTTCGGTTGACGCGGCGGCCCGACACCTGGCACCGGGCCGCTACCTTTCCCAGCGGCGATTGTGCTGTTTTTCGCGGCCGTTCGGCAATGTTTCCCCGCCCATTCTCAACCGACGATGTTACCCTGCGCGGTAACGTGCCGCGGCCGCTAGAGGCGGCGCGACGCAGTCACCATGCCCAGCCACCTAACCCCCGACCAGCTCGACGACATCCTCGCCCTTCAGCTCTCCGTAGCGTGGGCCGGCGAAGCTGCGGGCGAACCACGGCGACTGGGCTGGTGGCAGACCGATCTGATCGATCCCGAGGGCGGCGGCGACCTCTTCACCCGCCTCGTCCCTCGCACCGCGGCCTGGGCCGGCTTCGAGCTCGCACGCGAAGCGGCGCGCCGAGTCGAAGCTGCAGCGCTCGCACGTATCGCAAAACGCGACGCGCTGTGGACTCTTTTTCACTTCGGCTTTTCAGTTGATGAGCAACTGCACGACCGGTTGTCGTACCATCGCCGGCACCGCGATGTTCCCGCGGAGGTCTTCAAGGATCGGCTGCTGGCTGCTGGCGCCTGGGATGCCGCCGCGTTTGCGGAACAGCTCGCGCGCGGCGGGACGCCAAAGGTCGATGTGACACCAAGCGGGCGGCACGTGAAGGCGAAAGCCGCCTCCGCCGCCGAGGCCGCGCCTCTACTCGCCGCCGCGCTGATCCCCTTCGATAGGGCCTACCCGCTGCCATACCTCGAGGTTTCGGGGGAATGACGGCGCGCGCGAGGGAGGCGAGGGAGATCCACACGCGGATCTTGCGTTGCATGTTGGCCGCGGAGGACTGCTACGCCTACTGGCAGCACGTGGATCTGAGCGTGCCCGCCGAGCAACGTCCGGCGCTCGCGTTTCAGCGTCGCTGGTTCGGGGTAAAGAGCGAGGCGCGCGTTCGAACGCTGCTGGCCAACATGGTCGAGCGGTTCGATCCCTTCCCGGAGGCACTTGGGCTGCTGCAGCGTCTTGGTACGGTGCCGGCGACGCTGCGACCTTGGATTTGCCACCTGCACCTTCAGTTGTCGGATCCGATCTATCGACGTTTTAGCGGCGAGTTCCTGCCGCAACGACGCGCAGAGGGTTATACGGCGCTCGATCGCAAGATCGCCGCGCGATGGGTGGAGAGCGTCGCGCCGGAGCGCTGGTCGACGACAACCTCGATGAAGTTTGCCTCGAACATGTTGAGCGCGGCTGCTGAGGCGGGCCTGCTCAAAGGCCGAAAGGACCCGCGCAAGCTCACGTTGACCGGAGTTCCAGACGCGGCCGTGGGCTATGCGCTTTACTTGCTCCGCACAGTCGAGTTCGAAGGGACGCTCAGTGACAACCCGTATCTGCGGTCGCTCGGAATCGATTCGGCTCTTTTTCCGCTCGCGATGACGCGCGTGCCGGGCATCGGCTTCCGGGCGATCGGTGGCGTTCAAGAGGTGGACTGGCGCTACCCGACGCTGGCGGCGTGGGGCACTGAAAATCTCGGGGTGAGTGCGTGAACGTCTACCAACACCCCGGCGAGCTTGATCGCTGCATCGACGCCCTGCGGAAGGACTTGCTGCGCAGTGACGGGCCGCAGATTAGCACGGTGCGCAACTACAACTTCGCGATCCTACCATACGCGCCGGACCACGAGTTCAAGTTGCGCCGCGAGATCAATCGGCTCTGTGCAGATCTACGCGAGGCGGGCTGGGGGACGGGCATCGTGCCGTTGCACGCGCTCCTGCTCAATCGGCTCCGAGCCGAGGGGCCCGAGTTCATCGAAGCCATGATTCAGCGTGAGAAACGGCTCGCCGGCGCGAGCGACCCGTGGCGCGGGCTCAACTCGCTCAAAGAGCGCGTGGTTTCGCTCATCGAGGGGCCTGAGGGGCTGGCCGCCGACGTCATTCGCGAGGTCAATCGCATCCTCGACGAGAACCAAGAATCCGAGCGCATCGTGATCTTCCTCGGGCGCGCAGGTGCGCTCTATCCGTTCTTTCGTACTTCGTCGCTGCTCAAGCACGTCGCGGGACACACCCGCAACGTGCCGGTCGTGCTGCTCTACCCCGGCAGCGTGACCGAAGACGGCGGCCTTTCTTTCATGGGGATCTTGCCGGCGGACAGGGACTACCGCCCGCGCATTTATCGGTGAACCCAATGCTCATCTCTGACCTGTTCGAAAAAGACGTCACCCGCACGATTCCGCCGGTCGTCTATTTTCACGAGCAATCGCCGGCAAAGCTCAAGGACGAAGTCGACGAGTACATCATCACCGGGGGCTACGAAAGCAACGACCCACGCGCCGCCGAAGATGGGATTCACGAACAATTCGTTCGCTTGCTGACGGGCCTCAGGCAACACCTAGACGGCAGCGCTGACCCCGCGTGCTGGATCTCTGGCTTCTTCGGTTCCGGCAAGTCTAGCTTCGCCAAGTTGCTTGGTCTCGCTCTCGACGGAGCGAAGCTGCCGGGCGGGAAGCCCCTCGCAGACGCACTACTGGCCCAAGATCGTTCCCCGCATCGCGACGACTTCGAGAAGGCGTGGCACGCGCTAGTCGACACCGTCCAACCGATCGGTCTGGTGTTCGATGTCGGCGCCAAGGCGCGTGAAGACGAACACATTCACGCCGTCGTGGTGCGGCAACTGCAAGAGCGCATGAACTACTCGGCGACCAGCAACCTGGTCGCCGAGTACGAGCTAAAGCTCGAGCTTGAGGGCCTGCACGACGCGTTTGTTGAAAAGTTCAAAGAGGTGCACAAGCGCCCCTGGAGCGAGCTCAAAGATAGCCAGCTCGTCGAGGATTACTTCTCGGCTGCGCTCCACGCGCTCAGGCCCGCGCTGTTTCCCACCCCCATGTCTTGGGTCGACAGCCGCACCGGCTCACAATTTGGCTCGAAGCGCGCGGCCGATGAGGCGGTGGTAGCGATCGACCAGATCCTGAAACGGCGCGCTCCGGGTCGCACCCTCTTCATCGTCGTCGACGAAGTGAGTCAGTACATTCACGACGACGAAGACCGCATGCTCGCGCTGCAGTCATTCGTGGTCGCGTTGAAGGCTCGCATGAAAGGCCAAGTCTGGCTCCTCGCAACCGGCCAACAGAAGCTCGAGGAGGGCGCCGGCAACATCGCGACGCTTTCCAAGATGAAGGACCGCTTCCCGCCGTCCCTTCGCGTCCACCTCGGCACCGCCAATATCCGCGATGTGGTGCACAAGCGCCTATTGCGCAAGAAGAAGCAGCTTGAGCGCGACCTGACCGAGCTGTTCCACGCCCATCGCTCGGATCTTTCGCTCTACGCCTATCAAGGCCACGACGTTAAAGAGATGGACTTCGTGGAAGTCTATCCGATGCTGCCCGGTCATATCGACCTGCTGATGCAGATCACGACCGGGCTGCGCTCCAAGTCGAGCCGGGTACAAGGTGACTCCCACGCCATTCGTGGCCTGCTCCAGTTGTTGGGCGATCTCTTTCGCGAGCAAGACTTGGTGCGCCGTGAACCCGGCTACCTGATCACGATCGATCGCGTGTACGACGTGCTGCACACCGCGCTCAGCACCGACGTGCAAGCCACGCTGACGCGCGCATTCGAGTTCGCCGCGAACAAGAACGACGAGCTGATGCGGCGTGTCGTCAAAGCCGTGGCGATGCTGCAGCAAGTGCAAGACGACAAGAAGGAGACCACTGCCGAGCTAATCTCGCGCTGTCTGTACGAACGCCTCGGGCAAGGCAACCAGTTGCCCGCCGTTCAGGCCGCGCTAGACGCGCTGGTGGGCGAGAACCTTCTCGCCTACTCCGAAAAAGGCGGTTACAAAGTTCAGAGCACCGCCGGCCAAGAGTGGCAGAACGAGCGCGACAACTACGCCCCCGGGCCGGAGCAAAAAAGCGCCAAAGTGCTCGAAGCGCTCGAATGGCTCATGGGCGATGTGGACAAGCCCAAGCTCGGGGATGTGGGCATCACTTGGCGCGCCTTTTACAGCGACGGCTACGGGCAGAAGGACGCTCGCGTCAAAGACGAGCGCAAGTACACCGTCGTGACCGTCGACTTTCAGCTCAGCAAAAAGCGGTCGGGCGAACACTGGATCCCGATCAGCTCGCAAGGGTTCACCGACCGCATCTTTTGGGTCGTGGGGGACGCCGATGGACCGATGGACGCGGCCACACAGTTGATTCGCTCGGAGAGAATGGTCGAGCGCTACGGCAGCCGCCAAAGCTCATTGGGCGACGAGCGCGCCCATCTGCTGATCGATGAGCGCAACCGCGTCGACCACGCCAAGGCGCGCCTGCAGGAGGCCGTGAAGAGCGCGTTCATGGCCGGGCAGTTCTACTTTCAGGGGCGCAAGGCCTCGCCCACCGAGCTTGGCGCCTCTTTCGCTCAGGCGCTCACGGCGTACGGGAACCGGATTGTCCCGTTGCTCTACCCGCATCCCGTCACGTTCAGCGTGTCCGAGAAGGACATTGTCTATCTGATCGACAATACCGAGCTTGCCGCGCCGCCAGCCGTGTTCGGGCAAGACCGGCTCGGCTTGCTAACCCTCGACGCGGGGCGCTACGAGGTCACCTGCCACGGTCGCGTTCCGAAGGACGTGCTGGCCTACGTGACGGCGAATCCAGGTGTCACCGGCTCCACTCTGCTGGCCCACTTCGGTGCTCCGCCGCACGGCGTTCCGCCGGATGTGCTCAAAGCTGTGGTGGTGGGGCTGTTGCGCGGCGCCAAGGTGCGCATCCAAGTGCCCGGCGGGAGTGAGCTCACCAGCGTGCGGGACGAGGGCGTGCGCGAGCTACTTAAGGAGACCGGCCTGCGCAAGGCCGAGTTGCTGCCCAACACGAAAGAGGCTCTCGACCCGCGTGACCGAAGTGCCATCTGCAAGCTGTTCTCCGAGCACTTCGGTGCCGAAATTGCGCGTGAGAACGAGGCCATCGCCGACGCGGTGGTCAAGCACTTCAAGGGTGCGCGCGAGCGCTTGACGCAGGTAGGCGCCAGCTTCCGCAGACTGCCGAGCGGCATCCGCTACCCCAAAGCACTCGAACAGCTCGAAAAGGCGCTGGAGGTGTGCCGGGCTAGCCGCCAGGTCGAGCCCGTTGCCAAGGCCGTGAAGGCCCACCTGCCAGCCCTGCAAGATGGCTTGAGCTTGCTACGCCGAGTCGAAAACGACCTTTCGGACGATGCCATTGCGACCTTGCGCCTCGCGTACGACACGCAACAGCTGCTGTGGCCTGAGCTCGAGCCGCTGGCATCTGCCGAAGCCCGCAAGGCGTTAAGCGCGATCGACGCGCACCTCCACGCCGAGCGGCCATGGGAGGACTTGGGCGACTTGAAGCCGCACGTCCAGAGCCTACGTGACGGCTACAAGCAGCTCCGACAAAGCATCCTGACGGCGCAGGGCGCGAAACTGGACGCCGCCATCGAGCAGGTGAAGCGCCGCGACGGCTTTGATCGCTTGAATCCTGATCAAAGCCACCAGGTCATCAGCCACCTGCGGGAGGGGGCGCCCCTGCAAACCACGGCCGAGCAGCTTGTGCCGCCACTGCGCCTGCTCGACGACATGTTCGCGGCCCGGCTCGAAAGCGCCTCCCACAAGGCCCAAACCCAGCTGGATGAGCTGCTCGAGACCCTGGGCGAAAGCCCGACCGTCGAAGTCGACCTCGAGCTGCGCGGCCGGTTGGTGCGCAGCGTTACGGAGCTGGATCGCGTGCTGGCCGAAATCCGCGACCGTATCGTCCGTGAGCTCGCCGCCAACCATCGCGTGCGTCTGAAGTAGCCATGAAGCGAACGTTTCTCGACCAGAAAGCTAAAGAAGCGCTGCGCAAGGGCGTGCGCGGGCTGCGCGAGCGTCTCATCGGTGAGCTGACCGAGAGTGTGCAAAGCGAGTACCAGCTAGGCATCGCCGCCGATAAAGCCAAGCTTTCGGCGGAGCGGCGTGAGAAGCGGCGCCGGCTCGAGCTGAGTTTGGAAGAGCGCGCGCGCACGGCGCCGAAGGCGGGTCAGGGGAAGCAAAGCAAACAGAAGTCGGGTGAGGTGGACGCGACCGAGCTGCGACTGGCAGCGACGGAAGCGGCGCACACGCTGCTGAATCGCCTCGCGTTCTTGCGCATTTTGGAGCACCACGGAGTGCTCAAGCCGGCGCTCGTGACGGGCGGGTGGGAGAGCCCAGCGTTTGAGCAAGAATTCGCGCACTACGGCGCGGAGTTCAAAGATGAGCCGTCGCGCGGCTACTTGCAGTTGCTCGACGCCGTATATGCGGAGTACGCGCTGGACCTGCCGGCGCTGTTTGGACCAGTTGGGGTCACGACGTTGTTCCCGATCCCGGTACCGACGCTGCGGGCCGTGCTCGAGCTTTTGAGCGATCCGGCGCTGGATTCAGCATGGGGCGACGACACGGCGCTCGGCTGGATTTACCAATTTTGGAACGATCCCGAGCGTGAGCGACTGGATGAGAAGATCGCGGGCGGCGGCAAGATTGAACCGCACGAGCTCGGCCCCAAGACCCAGATGTTTACCGAGCGCTACATGGTGGAGTGGCTGCTCCACAACACGCTTGGCCAAACCTGGCTCGCGATGTGCAAGAAGCACGGCTGGACGGCGGACTTCGATCAAGTGCGCGAACCGCTCGAAGCGCGACGTGCCGCGTTCCGCAAACGACGCGAAGCTGGCGAGGTACCGCTGGATGCGCTGATGCCCATCGAAGGCGAGCTCGAAGAGCACTGGAAGTACTGGGTGCCGCAGCCCTTGCCCGATGAAGCCGTGGCCGCCGCGCCCGAAACCTTGCGCGACCTAAAGCTGCTCGACCCCGCTTGCGGTTCCGGGCACTTTTTGGTCATCGCGTTTGATTTGCTGGCGGCGCTCTACGAAGAAGAAGCGCGCCACCGCGGCGAAACCTGGAGTCCGACCGAAATCGCGCAAAGCATCATTGAGCGCAACCTGCACGGCATCGACATCGACGCGCGCGCGATCCAGCTGAGCGCGGCCGCGCTGTGGTTGAAGGCCAAGCTCTACGCGCCGAAGGTCGAGCTCTCGCGCATGAACCTGGTCGCGCCGATTTTCCGACTCGGCGCTTTGCCCAAGGACGACCCGTCTCTTGTGCAGCTGTGCGACGAGCTGGCGCGCTTCGTGGTGCCGAAGGACGTGACCCTGAAGTTGGTGGAAGCGTTGAGCGGGGTGGATCACCTGGGAACGCTGCTGCGCGTCGACGACGAGATCGCCGAGCTACTGAAGAGTGAAGAGCGCAAAGACGAACCGCTGCTGAACTATTCAGCCCGCAAGAAGCGCGTGCAGGTGCTGGATCGGCTGACAGATTTTCTGGATGAGCACGCCGCCGAAGCGGATTTGGGGTTGCGGCTTGAAGGCGAGCAGCTGGAAGCGGGTATGCGCTTTGTTGCTGTTGCCAAGCAGGGCAGCTACGACATTGTTGTCGGCAATCCGCCTTACCAGGGCACCAGCAAGATGGCGCAAGCGGGGTGGTTCAAGAAGCACTACCCGAAGGGCAAGGCAGATCTCTACGCTTGCTTCCTCGAGCGTGGGCTCGAGCTTGCGAAACCGGGCGGCGTGAGTGCGCTGCTGACCATGCGGGGCTGGATGTTTTTGAGTCAGTTTCAGGAGTTGCGGGAGCACCTGCTCAAGACGCACGATCTCCAGCTCGTCGGTGACATCGACCGGGGCGGGTTCACCGACATTCCCGACGAAGTCGTATCGACCACTATGGCTGTGTTCGCGCGTGCTACCCCAGATGACGGCCGGGCCGTTGCTGTACAGCCGACGCCGCTAGATGACCGCTCCCGCGACGCAGACCGTACGTTGCGAAAGCGTGCAGCACTGTTGGCCCAAGTGGGGCGCTACGAGTTCGACGTGGCGAAGCTTTCCGGCATCGATGGTACCCCGCTCGTGTACTGGTGGGACGAGCGGGCGATTGCCCGCTACGTTACGACCCCCAAGCTGGGCGAGACATATCCGGTCAGCAAGGGCATCACCACGTGCAACGACATTCGCTTCACGCGCTCGGCGTGGGAAGTGCGGTTGAGCGACCTGACCCTCGAGTTCGCCACAGAAGCCCTGGGGCCATCAGACGTAAGGCGTTTGCACACGTCGCGCTGGTTACCGTGGGTCAATGGCGCCAATGGCAGGGCTTGGCAGGAGCCCGTCATCGAGGTTCTGCGGTGGGAAAATCGCGGGATCGAATTGGCCAACGCGCCAACGAATCGATACGGGCGAGGCGAGCAATTCTACTTTCGGGCAGGAATTGCCTTTTCCATGATCGGCGCTGGATTCCTCGCTCGAGGCTTTCGCTTTCGGGGAATTCACGGGAACAAAGGGAGTTCCGTGTTTCCGCCGTCCGGGGCCCTCGAGAACCTTAGCTGTCTCCTGAATTCGACTCAAAGCCGCAACATCCTGGCTTCATTGAATCCCGGGATTGGGACTGAAGTAGGCGATGTCGTTCGATTGCCGGTCACAGAAGTACGGTCGAATCGGGAAATCTTCGAAACGTGTGTGAGGGAATTCACCCGATCCGAATCACACCGTGAACCATCGGTCGAATTTAGGTCACCAGGACCTTCACCCTGGCGCTATGCCCAAGCCTGGGCCCAACTCGCCGTCGATCGCGCCGAGGACGAGGCTCTTCCGCCCTACGAGGCTGAACTCGATCCCCCCGATCCCATCACGTCTGTCTCCTTCGCGATCGGCGTCGCGCTCGGGCGCTTCGGCGCGAACGCCGAAGGCATCCTGAACGAAGCTCCCGCCGACGCGCTACCGGCCGGCATCCTCTACCTGACGAGTGACGAAGGGCTCAGCGACTCGCTCAAACACCCCGCGGCGCAGCGCATCGTGGAAGCCTGGAAGGAACACGCACCCGCCATCCTGCAAGGCAAGCGCCAGAGCCTGAGCGAGTGGCTGAAGAAGGATTTCTTCAAGTACCACCTGGATCTCTACGAAAACCGACCGATCTACTTTCCGCTCGCCAGCAGCCAGAAGAGCTTCGTCGCGTTTATCAGCATCCATCGCTGGACCGACAGCACCTTGCAAGACTTGCTGGCGCTGCACTTGGCACCGGCGCTACGGCAATTGGCAGGCGAGATTGCGGACCTAAACAAGGATCGCGCGAGCAGCGACAAGGCCAAGTCGTCCGCGGCCGAAAAGCAATTCACGCGTAGCAAGCGCCTGCACGACGAGCTGGCCGACTTCATCGCCCGCGTGACCGAGTGCGCCGAGCGTGGCGCGCCACCGACCGACGCCACCTGCCCGCCGCGGGCACAAGACGCCAAGTTCCGCATGGACCTCGACGACGGCGTGATGATCAACAGCGCCGCCCTCTGGCCGCTGCTCGAGCCATTGTGGCCAAAGCCCAAAGCCTGGTGGAAAGAGCTCTGCCAAGCCAAAGGCCGCAAAGACTACGACTGGTCGCACCTCGCGCGCCGCTACTTCCGCGCGCGCGTGGAAGAAAAGTGCAAACAGGACCCCAGCCTTGGCGTGGCCCACGGCTGCTTCTGGAGATACCACCCCGCTAAGGCCTACGCTTGGGAGTTCCGCCTCCAACACGAAATCAAACCCACCTTCACCATCGACGAACCCGACTCCGACACTTGCCGCGCCCGCTTCCTCGCCGAACACGCGGACGAAGCCGCCGCCATCCGCGAAAAGGAGCAGATTCGACGCGATCGCGCTGAAAAGAAGAAACTTCAGGCGGAAGAAGACGCGCCCGACTCGGCCGATGGCGACTCCGACGAAGCCAGCGAGGACGACGACGCATGAGCGCCGACGGAGGCCAGACACCGCAAACCGATTTGGTGAGCCAGGCGCTCTTGGCGGAGCTGACCAAGAAGGTGCGCGACCTCGGGCTCGTGGTGTGGGTCGACGCGGAGGGCCACTACACCGGGTGGACCGATCGCTTCGCCAGCCAGGCTGGCTCGTCCGGTGCCGCGGTCCCCTATCCGATCGTCCGTTACCGAAGCAGCTACCTCGAGCTGATGCTGGCGCTCGAACCCTACGCCAACGACCTGCACCCCGAGCACGTGCTGGTGCACCTGCCGGGCCTCAACAAGGACACCGTGCGTGAAGCTCCCGTGTTCGAGCTCTACAAGGCCGGCAAGACCTTCGAAAAGAACCTGGCCACCTTGGTACGCGAGGCGGCGCGGGGCGAGGCGCGGCCCGAAGAGGTCGAGAAATTTCTGGCGGGCAGCGACGTATCGCTCGAGAGCGCCGACGCGTGGCTCGCGGGCTTGCGGGCGGCGCCGCGCGATGAGTTTTCGCTGCGCGTGGAAACGTGGGGCGTTGAGGATGTGGCGCTCGGGCTGTTTCGCAGCGACGCGCGTCTGACGCAGGACCTCGCCAAAAACGGCAAGCGTCTGTTCAGTTTCCTCGAGAAGGGGCTCGGCATCACGGCGGAGTGGTGCGAGTTCATGGGCATCAACCCGGAGCTCAGCCCTGCCGGTGCCACGACGCTCGTGGCCACATGGTTGATGGCGGTCGAGTTCGTATCCGACCTCACGACCGTCCCCAGCACGGCGGCTCTCGTGCCGCTCGCCAAGCTCGGTCCTTACAAGGACGTCTGCCGCCGTCTCGCCGAACGTGCGCGGCTCGAAGAGCCGGAGATCTATGCGGACTTCGCTGGCAGCTTTCAAGACAAGTTGCTAGCCGACCGCTCACATCCAGCCAGCGTGCTTGGCTCGATTGACACGTTTCGCTTCGAGGAAGCGACGACGCGGGTTGCTGCGCTTGCTGCGCTTGCTGCCGGCGATTGGGAAGGTGCGAATCGCTTCGCCGACGAGCACACTCCGCAAAAGTGCTTCTGGGTTCGGCGCTCGGAGGGGCTGCAACGCACCTGGGAGGTGTTGCGACACGCGGCAGCGGCTGGCTGTGCCATCGCGCAGTTTCCCCAGCCGCTCAAGGGCTGCGCCTCGCTCGAAGAAGCGGTCGAACGTTACGCGACTCGCCTGGCGCACGTGGATCGGCTGCACCGCTTCTTCGAGCAACGGGCTCACGCCCTCATCGCCCACGATCTCGACGACTACGATCAGTTGTTGGAAGCGCGGACGGTCTTGCGGGCCGCGTACCGGGCGTGGGCCGATGGCCTGACGCGAGCCTTCGCGGAGCTGTGCAAAAACTACGGTTCGTTGCCACCGCCGGAGCTGCGGCAACGGCATGTGTTTAGCAGCGAGGTACAACCGCTCGTCGAGCAGGGCGGGCGTGTTGCGTTCTTCATGGTCGATGCGTTGCGCTTCGAAATGGCGCAGGCCTTGGCGGAGGAGCTGAAGCGCGACAAGTTCTCGGTGACGCTAAAGCCGCGCTTGGCAGAGCTGCCGACCATCACCAGCATCGGCATGAACGCGCTAGCACCCGTCGACAGGAACGGTCGGCTACAGCCAGCTTTTGAAGGCGACAAGCTGGCGGGCATGCGCAACGGGGGCTACACGGTCAAGGCACCCGCCGATCGGGTGCGGGCTATGCGCGAGCGCAGCGGTAGCGCTCTCGACTTCGAGCTCGACGAGCTGTCGGCGATGAATTCCACCGAGCTCAAGCGCGCCTTGGGTACGAAAGCCGGCCTGATCGTCGTCCGGAGCCGCGAGCTCGACGACGCGGGGGAGGTGGGCATGCACCTGGGTACGTTCGATCACACCCTGACACTGCTGCGTTCCGCGGTGTCGCTACTGCAGCAAGCGGGAGTCGAGCGCTTCGTGATCGCTTCGGATCATGGCTTCTTGCTGCAAGACAGCGGAGCTCAGAAGGTTACCTTCGGCGGCAGCAAGCGCTCCGCCGACCGCCGTCACGTGTTCACGTCCGCGCCGTCCGGCATGCCGGACGTGCTCGAGGTGCCGTTTGCGGCGCTCGAGTACGACGCGGAAACGCCGCAATATTTAGTATTCCGACCAGACACAGCCCTGTGGAATGTGGCGACCAAGATTGCGCCCTTCGTGCATGGCGGCAACAGCTTGCAAGAGCGCGTCATCCCGGTCTTGGTCGTGGAACGACAGGGTCGTCGGGGCAAGACCACGACCAAGTACGAGATCATCGCGGTGCCCGAGGTTGGCAAGCTTGGCCGCCAGCGACTTCGGCTGAGCTTGCGGCTCCAGAAGGAAAGCTCGGCCGCGCTGAGCTTTCACGCGCCCAAGGCCATTGCGCTGGCGTTGCGAGTGCCAAAGCGAGCCGACGTACAGCTCACGCTGCTCGACGCCACGCCCCCGGCCAAGTTGATGGATGGGCGCATCTCACTACCGCCGAACGGCGAGTCAGCGGTGGTTGAGTTCGAGCTCGAGGGCGAGACGGATGAACGGCTCCGTGTGGAGGTTTACCATCCGGACGCCGTTGAAGACGTGGCCGCCAAGGTCGTGGAAGGCTTCTTCGAAGTCTTCCGTAATCGGCGGCTGCCCAAGACAAAAGACACGGAGACGCCCCCCGCTGCTACTGCCGCAGCTGCTACGGAGACGTCCAGGTCGCCCGCACCCGCGCCGACAGCGGTACCGGTCGAGCCGCTCACGGTGGCGCCGGTTGTGGACGCGGGGCCTGCCGGCGACTGGCAAAGCTTGATCGGTGATGTGGAATTCCGGAAGGTGCTGGTCTTCATCGAGCAGCGCCGGAGCATGAACGAAGCCGAATTGGCGCAAGTTTTGGGCTCGGCGCGCCGAGTGCGCGCGTTTTCGCGTGAGTTCGATACTTTGATGGCACGGGTGCCCTTCACGGTTGAAATCGTGATCGTGGGTGGCCTCAAGACGTACGTCCGCAAGGAGTGAGCGATGCCTTCTCGACACGCAGCCCATGTTTTCAATCGCTTGCTGAATGGCACCGTGCCGGATCGCGGCCTGGACGAAATCGCCGTCGGGGTCGAGAAGCACCGCAAAGAGCTGCAGCGCATGCTCGACGACGCACAGCGTGGCTCAGGCGACGTGAAGTTTCTGCGTGGCGGCTACGGCTGCGGCAAGACCTTCATGGCCACCCTGGCCGTGCAAGACGCGCAAGACGCCAAGTTCGTCACCAGCTTCGTGGTCGTCTCCGACAACGATCTGCATTTTCAGAAGTTCGACGAGCTCTACCGCAAGGTCGTAGGCGCTCTCAGCACCCCAGCCTGCCCGCAGGGCGCGCTCGGCGACATCCTCGACCGCTGGATCGGCTCTTTGGAAGAAGGTCTGATCGAGCTCGGAGTCAGCGAAGACGACCCCGACTTCGACAAGAAAGTGCTGGCCAAGCTAGACGAGCAGCTGGCGGGGCTCACCCAAGGGCGAGCGCCGGTCGACATGACGCGCGCCGTGCACGGCATCTTCAACCTGAAGCAGCAGGGCAAGCTCCAAGAGGCTTCTGCCCTGATTTCTTGGCTTTCCGGGAGCGAAAACGTCTCCGCGAGTGTGAAGAATCTGGCCCAGCTCAAGGGCGACATCTCGAGCGGCGACGCGCTCGCGTACCTGCGCGGCATCCTCGAAATCATCAAGAGCGCCGGCTACAGCGGCCTCATGATCGTGATCGACGAAGCCGAAACCATCCTGCGCATGCGCAGCGAAGCCCGCCAAAAGTCGCTCAACGCCATCCGCCAAATTGTTGATGCAGCCAAAGACTTCCCCGGCCTACTCTGGATCTTCACCGGCACCCCCACCTTCTTCGACGATCGCAGAGGCGTGAAGGGCCTCGAACCTCTCTACGATCGCATCAAGTTCGAAAGCTTCGGCGGCGTCGCCAGCTTGCGCCAGCCGCAACTTGACCTGAAGCCGTTCGACCGCGACCGCCTAGTAAAGGTCGCGCTCCGAGTCCGCTCCCTCCACCCAGACCTCACCCCCGAAGAAGCCGAGACCCGCATCTCCCGCACCTTCATCGAACAACTCGCCGACAAGGTCACGGAAGGCTTCCGCGGCGACGTCGGCGTCGTCCCCCGACAATTCCTCCGCACCTTCACCAACATCGTCGACATTGTCGCCACCGACCCCGAGCAGGATCCGTTCAAGCTGCTCGGGTTCACTCCGAAGGACCTTTCGCCGGAGGAAAAGGCTGCGATTGAGGGGCGTTCGCTCGAAGCACCCGCCGAAGACGAGTTCGCCGGCGGCGCCATCGACATGTGAGGCCATGCGATGACCTCCGTCTTCTCCCGGTTTCCAGAGCGCCTTCAGCACGCCATTGCCAACCATCTGGGCTTCGCCTCTTTGCGCGACGTTCAGGAGCTCGCGGGCCAAGCCATCCTCGACGGGAAGAACGCCGTGGTGCTGGCCCCTACTGCAGGCGGTAAGACCGAGGCGTCGATATTCCCAGTGCTCGCTCAACTACTCGAGAACCCACCGAGCGGCGTGGGGGCGATCTATGTCGCGCCGATCAAGGCGCTCCTGAACAACCAAGAAGTCAGGCTGGGCGACTACACGCAGATGGTCGGGCTAGACCGCTTCGTTTGGCACGGGGACGCAGGCCAGAGCCAGAAGCAGACCTTCTGCCGAGAGCCGACGGCGCTGCTGATGACGACCCCCGAATCGCTCGAGGTGATGCTGATGTCGCCGAGGGTTCCGGTGCAGCGCCTTTTTGGTGGCCTGCAGATGGTTGTCATTGATGAGATTCATGCGTTCGCTGGCACGGATCGAGGTGCGCACCTGATGAGCGTGCTTGAGAGGCTAGCCGCGCTCTCGGAGCACGACGTCCAGCGGATTGGTCTTAGCGCCACGATCGGCAATCCGGGACACATCGCGCGGTGGCTCGGTGGAACGTCGCGCCGCGAAAGCGTCGTCGTCGACCCACCAAAGCCCAAGGCTCAGCGCCAAATTAAGATCCTGCTGCGAGAAGATGTGAGCGACTTCGCACGCGAGGCCGCTCGCGAGACGCGCGGAAAGAAGAGCCTGTTCTTCTGCCAATCGCGGTCACTCACCGAGGCGGTCGCTGATGAGATGCGCAACGACTCCATCGACGTTTTCGTGCATCACGGCTCCGTTTCCAAGGAAGAGCGACGAGCCGCCGAGGAGAAATTTGCGCAGGGCACCAATGCCTGCATCGTCGCTACGTCCACGCTGGAGCTCGGCATCGACGTGGGCGGCCTCGACCTGACCTTTCAGGCGAACGCGCCCAGCACCGTATCGTCGTTCCTTCAGCGTATGGGCCGCACCGGTCGCCGTGAAGGCACGGTCGCGAACATGACCTTTCTCTGCGAGGACGCGGTTTCCGTAGTCCAGAACATCGCGTTGGTCCAGCTCGCGGCCCGTGGGTGGGTCGAGAACGTCAAAGACGAAACGCGGGCGTGGCCGGTGCTCGTCCACCAGCTGCTCGCCCTGACGCATGCCCACGGTGGCATCAGTGCCGAGCGCTGCTGGCAACTGCTCCACAAGGTTTCCGACTTCCGCGGCATCAGCGAATCCGAGTACCTCGCGCTCGTCGAGCACATGAAGCGTGAGGCCTACCTGTTCGAGGCCGGCGGCCTCCTCAGCATGGGCCAGAAGGCCGAGCGCGTCTTCGGTCGCAAGAACTTCCTCGAGCTGTACGCCGTCTTCTCCAGCCCCGTCCTGTATCAAGTCGAAAGCGAAGCGGGCCGACCCCTCGGCAGCCTCGAACAAAATTTCGTGGACCGGCTGGTCGCGGAGATGAGCTCGTTCTTGCTCGGCGGCCGCGCCTGGGTCGTGCTTTCGCTCAACCACGACGACCGCACCGTCCGCGTCCGCGAAGCCCCACGCGGCAAGAAGCCCAGCTGGGGCGGCTTCGTTCCCCAGTTCCTTGGCTTCGAAGTCTGCCAGGAGATGAAGGCCGTCCTATCCAGCGACGACGACTACCCGTTCGTCGACGCGAAGGGCAAAGCCGCCCTCGCCGAATGGCGCGCTGATCTCGGCCAGCTCCTGCGCCGCGCCGGCACTGCGCTACGCGCCGACGCCGCAAACGTCACCTGGTGGACCTTCGCCGGCGGACGCATCAACCAAACCCTGAAGTACGCCCTCGAATGGAAAGGCGGCTGGAAGGTCATCCCCGACAACTTCTCCATCCGCATCGAGGGCGACGGCGCAAGCCACGACAGCGTCCAAGCCCAACTGTCCGCGCTCGCGCCGCCTGAGTTCTGGTCGGCTCCGGAAACACGCGCCAAGCTCCGCTCGCTCGTGCCTGAGTACCGCCTAAGCAAGTTTCAACAGGTGCTCCCCGACGCGGCGCAGTCGGAGATGATCGGCGCCTATCTGCTGGACTTTGACGGCGCGAGCGCCGCTTGTGTCAAGTTCGTAGATGCCTAGCGGAGCGACGAACCACATGCGCCGTCAAGCCATTCCTCTAGGCGCGCCACGGTCACGTACCGAGCACCTGTGCCTCGATAGAGCTTTCTGAGGGACACGAAGCGCCTGAGTAATCCAGCACTGAAGCTCCTCGCGGATACGGCGTCTGTGAACTTTAGCGCGATGACGCAATCGGAGAGCTGCACTTTGCTCCGAAAGTAAAACGGAACGCAATGCTGGAGGCTCGGGACGCCGACGCGCGGCAGAAGAATCACGGAGCCGCCGACGAGGCCGCGCTCCAGCGGTTTCACGCGCATCAGACGATCAGGGACGTGCCGTTCACCCAGCTGCAGGTCGGTGGTGTGGACGAAACGAACGCCATTGCGAGACTTAGTGAGTTCAAAGACTGGTAGCCCGCCGCGATGAATGCGCGGTCGCTCGCCGTTCCACCAAGCAGTGGGTTTTGATTTTCGTCGCCTTACTGTGCCGCCAGTCAACCGTACCAGTACGGCATTCGCGCGGGCCCCCGCGAAGGTTGAGTTCTTCAATCCGCCGAGGACGTCAAGCGTGTAGTGTTCGCCGAGAAGCCTTCGCGCCTCGCTATCGAGATCGGAGTAGACGAGCGATTCAGGAACGACCGCTGCTGTACCTTGCTGCGGTTGAAATACGTCCAAGGCGCGCAACATGTAGGCCATCGCGACGCTGCAAGTTACGGGCGTGCCCTCATAATCCACTGTCAGCCCCTTGTGACCTTTTATTCGGCTGAACGGCGGATTCGCGAGCAAGAAGTCGCATTCCTTGCCGCTAACGGCCGCATGGCAATGCCGCAGTGACTCGGAGCGCAGGGCGTCGCCGACGGAAAGGATCCACTCCGGCCTTTGGCGGCGCAACCGGCGAATTGCGAACGGGTCCTTGTCGATTCCGACACATGACGTCCCCGGCGCGACGCTAACCGCCGCAGATAGCAACCGCCCGTCGCCACACGAGGCGTCCACACAACGACCTGAGTCCGTCACGACCGCCGCAGCGAGCCTCTCCGCAACGTCTTCCGGCGTATAGTAGCGATCGAGGTCCACGCGTCAGCCTTCTTTCACGGTGTACACGTGGACCGTGCCTACCCCTTGTGTACGGTTAGGCTTTCGCTTGGGGTTGTCGTAGATGAGCTCCGTGCCCGACTGGTGATCGATGGCATACAGAACCGCACCCAGCGCGTGAGGCTTCGTACCGACCGGCGCGATCTGGAGGAGACTTTTGGGATTGTCGCGACGCACCTCCCTCAAGAGGTCGTAGGCTTCAAAAGGGCATGTCGCGTTCGCCAACTGAACGTTCGCATGGGCGGAATGGTCCATTAGGAACTCTTGATTGCACGCGACCGCGACGGTAGGGAACTCCACGCGGAAGCCTGGGACTCCGATCACGGGGACAACCTTCGGTGGCGGGTCCAACGTAGCCGCGACGTGACGCGCCCGCGTTCCCTCAAAGCCCAAGAAGGCGACTAGGACTGCGTCCTTGTAAACCTCGGCCGAAAGGGTCGCGAAGCCGGGAAGGGGAAGGACTCCGTGGTAACCGTCGCTGAGGTCAAACAGGCTGACAGATGCAGGACTCGTGTGGCGTCGATACTCCGCCGGTTCCACGTACAGGACGTGGACGCTGGGCGCGTTGGCCAACGCCACGCGGAGCATGGGCGCCCAGACGTGGTGAGGAAGGCCTGACATGTCGATACAGACGGGATCGCCACGGAGCACGGCAGCCAAGGCCGAATCATCGCGCAGAGAGACGCGCGCCGTCTTGCCGGCACGTTCGAGCGAGACTTCTTGCCAGTCGACTTGCTGCACGCGTAGGCATTTGTCGGGTGAGGACGTGCGAAGCTCTGACCACACGTCGAGCGCCGCACGCGCTTCTGTGCCGCCATCGGTAAAGACGTAGGTCGCTGCCTTCGGGAGGTCAGCGATGCTGACGCGCTCGAAACTACGCGTCCTATGAACCCGAGTCATCCTTCGTTCCCCCGTCGTAGAACGACGAAAACATCGCGAGCTGCACCGGCAGCTCTTCTATCGGCGTCATCGTGACCCCGGCGAGCAAGTCAGCCATCGCCCCCGACGGATCCTCGGCGAGCCGAAGAAGTGGCTTCGCCTCCAGGGTTATGCGTCGCTTCTTTCGATGAGAGATCTGGAAGAACGCACAAAAAATCGGATGCAGCCGGTACTCGTCGTCGCGTATCTGTTGTGGGCTTGTCGCCTTGGTGCGTGGCGTAACCTCGAAGGCCTGATGAGCGACCCCCTCGGAAAGTAGCCTTGCCATTCGCTCTCGATCATCGGCCGCGCCCGATAGAACAAAGTGATTGGTCTCCGGCGTGCGCCCCACTGGATCGCGAGCAAGCTCGAAGAAGATCTTACCGATCGTTAGCACAAGCCGCTTGAGCTCAACGCCGTGCTCGCTGAGACCTTCCAGTGCATCCAGACGTCGCTGTCCAACCGTCTTGGCCGCCTCCGTCTGTGCACGTGGGGAAAGAACAAGCTGGCCATCAACGAGGCCCTGGTTGGATGAAAAGTGCTCAGCGAGGCTTTCGTCGATCAGTGCGAGAAAGTAACGAACGTTGCCGGCAGCCAGGATGAGAAAGGTCGAATTCCCGCAATAGTACTTCTTGATACCCGCGCCCTTTCGGCCCTTGGATAGCCAGAAAAGACTCGCATACAAATGGTTGCCGAGGCGGCTTCGCCACTGCTCGGGGTGCAACATCCAATCTCGAGCCTGCTCCGTGACCGAGGTCCCCTGACCTTCCGCCCAGTACTTCACAAAGAAAAGTTCAGCGGGCGATTGCGCGCTTGCCCACGTAGCCAAGCTCGAATCGTTGGCGTTGTGCAGCTCCTGCAGGACCTGCTCCGAAATGCGGTCGCTTCCGAGTGCCTTGGCTTCGTCTCGCAGCGATAGTTCGGGAAGGAAAGCATCGGCGCTCGCAGGCACGGGTACCCCGCGCTCCCGCGCTCGCTGAAGGCGAAGCTCCAAGACCTTGGGAGCGAATAGATCGAACCCTTCTTCGACGATGTCGATCTCGCTATAGTCATCAGGCGTAACGAGCGGATCGCCTTTGTCATTCGTCGCGCGGGTTCGCAGCCCGTTCTTCCGTACGCCGATCTTGTACGAGAGCGGCGGCTCCGAGTGCTTGATATAAGTATTCAGGACTGACTGCTGATAGTCGAGAAGATTCTCGTACTCATCTACGCAGCAGTAGATCAACTTGCCGTTCAAGAGCCCACTGTCCTCCAACTCTTCGGCAAAAACCCGAATCGGTTTTTCGGCGATCGACAGGAGCGGCCTTTCCACCCCCCGCGGGTTGTTTACGAACAGCTCGAGCTTCGAGAGCATCGATTGGAGAACACCCTGCAGTTCGCCGATGCCAGCAGGTGCAGTGAGGCCGAGCGTTTCAGCCACTGGTGCGAGATTCATGGGCCGCTTCGCCTCGACTTGGCTGGCGACAAGCCACGTCGTCAGCTCGCACAACTCAATGAGAACCAGGAGATTGAAGTAATGAGAGAAGGCGCGCTGCCACTCGCCATCAAGCAGCTCGGGTCCTTGAAAGACGGGGACGCGGTTCTTGTTCATCCGCACGTACACGCCCAAGTACGTCAACGAGCCGGCCAACGATTCCGAGCCGGTTGTGCGCACGGCGGCGGCGTCAAAGCGGAGAGACTTGAGCGTCGTGGTTTTGCCCGTTCCCCGCCCACCCACAAGGATGCAAGGCCGATTCGTCTCCAGCTTCGAGAAATAGGCCGGACGAATAAACAAGGACCCAAAGAGTTCCTGCGGCCATTCGCTTCGGTACTCTCCGAACAGCTCGCGGAGAATTTTCTCGTGTTCGTCAGTCATTTGCGTTGCACCAAAGGGGTCCAGTCAGTCCCGCCGGGGGCCCACAGCAATGGGATTGTGGCGTCGGGGGTTGAGTGCTCGAAGGCGAGCATCAACCCGAGGGCGTGGAACCCGTATTTTCTGAACGCGGGCGTCTCCATGTAGCTGGGCACCACTAGCTGAGGGGAGTACTTGCTGATCAGATTCTCAACGGCGCTGCCGAGGGCCGGGATTCTTGGTGCAAGTTGGCTGTACGCAATTTTCGACACCGAATACGTGTCGCCGAGGCGGTGTGCGGGCACGACCGCAACGCTAGGAACCGCGCGCTCGATGTTGGCGACGCCGAGCTGAGTCGCGACAAGCGTCACGTAGAAAGCCGGAAACGCGGTGAGGGCATGAGCGTCAGCGAACGAATACGGCGCCGTCGTGCGAAGCGGCCGCGACCACGTCGACAAGAACTGATTCCCCGAGCCAACAAAGTCGTCGACGAATATCATTGTCTCCCCGCGCAGCGCTGCCTCCAAGGCATCAACGGGTAACAGCAATCGGTCCTCGGGGATGCCGAGCAGCTGTCGCGCTTTCCTACAGAACAGCCAACCCGAGTCGGCAGCGCTGGGCTGCTCGCTCTGAACGGGTGTGAGTACGGCTTCTGCTAGCTGCTCGGCTGTTAGCGGTGACATGCCGCGCGGTAGAGGCCCGTTCGATAGCGTGCGGTATGCACCGCGAAGGAGACGCGCGACGGTGCGATCAGAATAGTAGAGGAAGTGGTCCAGCACGACGGCAGCTGTGGGCTGTTCGACCTCCAAGAAGTTGTTCAGCCACGCGGCGGGGCGGATCTCCGGTTCGGCCGTCCAGAACCCCGCACGCTTCAGCGCGTCGCACTTCTCAAGTACTCGCTGGATCAGGACGTCGTTGCGCATCGATCAGGCAGTAGTTCTCGCATCGCTAGGATCAGTGCGGCAGGCTAGTTGCGTTACGCTCCCCGGGCAACGGAGCAGGTACTCGTGTGAGCCCCCTTGGAAAAACCGCCTGATTATTGATGGGCCGCTACAGAGCAACACCGGGCTTCAGCGTGACTGCGACCGGGTCCCACGACTCGCCTGAAGGCGTCCCCTCGCGAGCTCGCCCAACGCCTCCATGGTCTCCAGTTTGTCCGCAAGCTCCCGCAGGCCATCGGCGCCAACCGCTGCTCGCCGAAACTCCGCGCCATACCAACCCGCCGCCGCGTTCTCGAGCAACGTGTTCCGATGAATGCGCCGTTCCTCGTCGCTCACCGCGCTCCTCGGCGCCTTCGCGACTGTCGGCCGCGGCGGCGCACCACGCTCACCCAGCGCTCGCGAAGCGACTTCGATGCTCAGGCTCCCCAGCCCTCGGATGCGGTCACCGCTGCGCCACCAGGCCTCGCGCGGCACGCTCGACGCTAGCCACGTGATGTCGTCGACCGCGTAGCCCGCGGCGATGAGCTCGACGATGGCGCGCAGCCCCGCATCACGCTTGAGCTCGGATAACGGTCTCTGGCTGCCGGTGGCTGCGCCGTAGGCGGCGGCGATCTGTTTGGTCTCTGGCCATTCGTGCGGCCGCAGATGTGCCGCTGCGCGGGGATCTCGGAGCACGAGCCTGGCTCGCTCGGCGAGCGGCATCGCCGGGTCAGGCTGGCTCCCGCGCGCGCGCACGGCAGTGGGTTCCTTTGTTGGATCCTTCTTGGGATCCTTCGGGTCCGCCAGGCGGACTGGTCCCGTCCGGCAGGCGGACTGGTCCCGTCTGGCAGGCGGACTGGTCGAGTCCTCGGACTGGTCCGCGTCGCGGGCGGGTTGCGCCGCCGACGCGCTTTCCTGCATGTCAGACCCGTCCGCGTCGCGGACTGGTTCAGCGGCGACGTCATGGTTGGACGCCCGCTCCGTCGCGAGGGCCGCCTGGACCTGGGAGAGGCAGTAACGGTTGGGGCGGCCAGCGACGCGCCGGACTACGATCACGCCATCACGCTCAAGGCTGGCGAGCGCGTCGAGAACGGCGGTGCGACCTAGGCTCGCGCACGCAGCGAGCGTGGGTACGGACGGCCACGGCTCAGGCGAGCTGTCGCTGTAGTGGTCGATGATGGCGAGGAGGACGATCTTCTCGGTCGTGGAACGCGTCGAGCGCCAGACGGCTCGCTGCATCCCGAGCAGATCGCTCACGGGGAGCCCGCCGCCTCAGAATGACTCGTCATGAAGCCTCCTCAGGGTCTCGTTGCGCTTGAGGCGACCGAGGGCCCGCTTCTCGATTTGGCGTAGGCGCTCGTCGCTGAGGCCCAGCACGGCGGCAACCTGCTCGCGCGTGTGAGGGCCCTCGTTGGCCACGTCGAGCGCACAGTCTCGGCTAGGGGTGAGCTGGTGCTCGGAGTGGCCGCGGTGAGCCAGGTGGTAGCGACAAGGCCGCTCCTGGCAGGTGCCTGGCGGCCCTTGGTGGCTGCAGGCGGCGACGTGCGCGTAGCGGCCGTGCCGCCCACCGGCGAGGCCGGCCACCCTCGCGGGTGGGACGAGCGCGAGCCTCCGAATGACCGGAGGCGCGGGGAGCTCGCTGGGCGCCACGAGAGCATGGTCAGCCATAGTGGCGCGCTCCCTGTCTTAGGAGCTCGATGGCCTCCTCCGGCTTACCCGCCAGCACTCGGTCCAGCCCGCGTGCGACGGCGAGAGCAGGCCCGAGTGGCAGCGTCGGATCGACTCCGCTCAGACGCTCGAGGCGTCGGAGTCGGAGCAGGTTGTCGCGACGCGCACCCGATGGGTCGTCGAGACAATCGTCCAAGCAATCGTCCACGACCCCATCGGGATTTTGATTTTCTACGGGATTTTCAGTTGCGGAGAGGGAGGGATTCGAATCCTGCGAACGGCATTGGCCATAACCTCAAGCGGCACGCGACTTTGCGAGCCAACGCCGTGATTCTGAATGCGAAATGGGTTCGGAACCTTCTCTCCGCTGGTCGACGCGAGTCGACGTGATTCGACTGGGTTTGGGCAGCCGGTGGGCAGTGGAAATCAGTTGCCGGGCACGCCTGCGACGCGACGCAGGAGCTCGAGGATCGTGACGAAGAGAGCTCGCAGGTCGAGCTTGCTGCAATAGGCGTCCGCCCCAGCCAGTAGGATATCGTCCTCCTCGCTTACGTCGCCACTGCCAGACCACGCAACTATCGGAATCTTCGCCGTCTGCGGGTCAGACTTCAATCTCCTCAGCATCTCGATGCCCTGACCGTCGGGCAGGTGCAAATCGAGGACGATGAGGTCGGGCCGGCCGGTCCGGCAGAGCGACAAGCCGTCGGCGATCGTGAGAGCTGTCATGACTTCCAACTGCTCCTGCTCGGCCCGACGCCGGATGAGTCGCTGTAGGCCGAGTTCGTCCTCAACCACGAGGATTCGTGCCTCCGTCGAGCCCATAGCTCCCAATGCTAACCGAACGCAGAGCACTCCGGGAGTAAGAGAAGTGGAGCAACATGATAGTGTTGGTACTTGGCAGCTAGCACGCTGACCCGAATCGTTCAGCTAACCGAGGTTCTATCAACTCAATCAAAGTCGTGACCAGTTTGACTGCGGGCTGCGGGATGCGTACGCGAGCCGTTTGATGTTGCACAGCATCACAATCGATTCGAGGACCGGCATTGTGCTGGGGTTGCTTGTGCTGTCGAGCGCTTGCCGCAAGCAGCCGGATAAGACGGTGCCTGGTGCTGGCAGCGCTACGCGCCAGTGGCGGCAGCATCCGCGGGCCAGGTCGCCAGCGCGCAGCCTGCCAGCTCGCCGTTGCCTGTCCCAGCGTCCCCGGCGCCATCCGTCTCGGCCGTGGCCCGACCGAAGGGCGTGACATGCGGAGACGACCTTTGCGAGGTCGGCAAGGAAAAGTGCTGTCCGGCACCCGCACCGAAATGCGTGCGGATCAACGAGCCCTTTGGCTCCGCCGCTCACTGTCCGGGAGGAGGCGCCTGGCTGTGCGATGATCGCCTCGACTGCGGCCCCACAGAGGTGTGCTGCTGGGACCACGCCGACTCGGAAACCACCTACACCACGTGCCGTGCGCGCTGTGGTGCGGAGGCATGCCGTGAGGATTCCGACTGCGAAGGAGGAGCTACCTGCAGCAAGCAGGCGGCGGAGCCAGGGACTTGCGCCAAGACCTCACGGCCGGCGGGCTGCACCTCGAAGAAGGATTGTGGGTCGCGGGCCGACTGCTGTTTCTCCGCCCTCGACGGTGGCACCAGTTGTCGCAGTGACTGCGAAACGTTCAACTTGATGACTGTCTGTGAGCAGGCCGGCGAGTGCCCACCCACTCGCTTTGGTGCCAAGGGGCGCGCAGGCTGTCTCCCAGCCAGTACGAGTGGCAAGGGCAGTCCGGTCCGCCTCAAGACCTGCCAGTACGCGGACCGCTGATCCCCAGAACCACTCGGTGGCGTGAACGTGCGTGTCGGCGATCAGCGATCATGTTCGGCGGAGCACTAGGAGGTAGCGCAGCCACACGGCGTTGAACGCCACGAAGATGGCCAGAACTGCCCAGGCTGCCGGTGGTGCGCCGCTCAAGATGGACCACAGCGTACCGAGGGCCGCCATGGCCGACCAGATCACCTTGAGCCGCAACAGGCCAAGGAATGACTCGAGGGAGCCGTTGCGGCCCAAGTAGGACTCGATGCCGATGCCGAAGAGCGCTGCCGCGACGCCGCGCGTGGCGATCGGATCCACGGCAGTCCACCCGAGCCAGCCCAGCACCGCTTCTGGCGCGAGGAACAACGGTATCGCCGCCAGCAAATCAGCCAGGAAATGGATGACGAACCAAGTGCGTAAGCTGGAGGGGACCATTGGTGGTCTGGGGTGCGTAGCCGTGGCAGTTCGAAGCGCGCGCTGAACCTTACCGCAACACTCCGAAGGCGCACATCGAACGCGGTCCGCACACCGTCCGGCGGGGTTGACGAGCCTTGTAGGTGCGCCGATCGGGAATGTCGAAGGCGGCTGGTTGCGTCAAGGACCAGAACCAGCTCGCACAGGTAGGTAGTTTGCGATAGCGTGTCTGGTAATGCGTGGCGAGCTTCGACCAGTGCCGCAGCACGAGGTGCTCGTCGAGTGGTACAGATCCGAACAGGATGTCGATTGGCAACGCGAGCATCGAAAGTCATTCGAGCGTGGCAGGCCAGGCGAGAGTATCGAGGAACTTGCGGGGGACGGTGTGCGGATGCTCAAGGGTGCATTGCTGCAGTGCCGATCCAGCCCCCAGGCGTTTTTCGATGTGCACCCGACTGCCTGGTACGCAACCGAAATCACACTAGCCGCGTTGGCGGAAGCGACGCCCATCGATCAGTGGGGACCATTTCGATGTGAGTCCGTCAAGCAGCTTGTGGCGGCCTTGCATCGGCTTCAGGGCTCCAAGCTATTGGCGCACCAGCTCAAGCACCGCCTCATCCTCGTGTCGCAGTCCGAACAGGGAAAGCTCCTGCTCCTCGACGGGTACCGGCGCGCCGCCGGCATTCTGCGGGCCAATGGCTCCGGCACCATTCCCATCTACTGGGGCATCTGCCCCCAGCTTCCGAATTGGGACTACTACCGCTGATTCCGGCGGGGCCGATACCGACGATTGCGGTACCCAGGCCAACCGGAGCTAGCTCGCGTCAGGTTTCGTCTGATTGAGGTAGATTGGTCTCATGGCCAGTGACTTCGCCACTGACGATACTGTTGCGCTCGGCGATCAGGGCGCTTCAAGCTCCAATCAACTCGCGGCTGGTCGCCTGCGCCCCGGGGACGTGCTGGATCGGTACGTTGTCGAGGCACTACTTGGTGCTGGCGGCATGGCGGAGGTGTATCGGGCGCGCGACCAGCGCTTGGGCCGGGCCGTCGCGCTGAAGTTGGTGAGGCCCGTGCAGGAAGGGGACGCGTGCGGTACGCTTTGCTCGCTCTTGATGCGCGAGGCGCGCACTCTGGCGACGCTTTCCAATCCGGGCATCCTGACCGTTCACGATGTCGGTGAGCACGGTGGCTGTGTCTACTTGGCGATGGAACTGATCGATGGCACCACGCTCCGTGAATGGGCGGGCTCGGTCAGCGACTGGCGTGAACGCCTGCGAGGTCTGATCGAGGTTGGTGTGGCGCTGGAGGCTGCGCACCGGGCCAAGGTCGTACATCGCGACATCAAGCCCGACAATGTCTTGATTGCGCGCAGCGGTCGTGTGGTCGTTTCCGATTTCGGTGTAGCGCGCAGCCTTGCCGATTTGGACGACCAGGGACATCAATGTGGTTGTGCCGGTGGCGCGACGGTTCGGGTCGAGCTCGAGGGAAAGATCGTCGGGACGCCCCACTACATGTCGCCCGAGCAGCATCAGGGCTTGGCCGCCGATTCTCGGAGCGACCAGTTCAGCTTCGCTGTGACGTGCTGGGAGATCCTCCATCGTGCGCTGCCGTTTGCGGGAAACGACATCGTTTCGATTCGGAATCAGGTCCTGGCGTACCTCATCCAGCCTGTACCGCCGCATAGTGACGTGCCCGAAGCCGTGTCCAACGCGCTTCGGCGTGGGATGCGGCAGTCGCCGAGCGCCCGCTACCCCAACATGCAGACCTTCACGGAGGCGCTCCAGCGCGCGGCCGGCTGAGGTCTGGATCACAACGCAGGGGACCTCGTTCTTGAGCGTATCGTTTCGGCGCAGTGTGCCGAAAGTAGTCACGGGGATCTCGACGCTACGGGGGTGAACCACTTACCTTGTCCGATCCTCCATGGGCGGGTGCGGGCTGCCCCGCGAGAATGAGGTGCGGCATTGCGGTGTGCACGCGCGCCGCCCGTGGACCGGCCGCTGCCGCTTGTACGGGGATTCAACCAACGGCGGCTAACGGTGAACGGAGCTCGACTCTAGTGACTAGGCCAAGATCCTTCGCGCTCATGACAGCGCTTGCGATCTACCTGCTCACGCCCACGAAGTCGGTCGGTGATGAATTGATGCTGCCACCGAGCTCGTTCAGGCCCAAAGCGGCGCAGCAGCGTGTCCTCATTTCCCATCGACATCGCAGGGTGCGAGCGTGCGTCAAGGTGTCAACGAGCGCGCAGACGGCATGCCTACCACAGCTTGGAGAGGGCAATACCGCGACCACCGTCTTCCTGGAACCCCTGCGGGCACCAGATGGTTCCGCCGCTCATGCACGGCGGGTCACGGTGGTCTTCAAGTCGGCGGTGGGCAGGCAGGAGCAGGCGATTCAATTGGTCGTGGGGCAGTGGAGTGTCGACTGGCCCGGGGCGTCGGGCTCTAGACGGCTGCTTGTCACGGCCGAGAAGCTACCCAGCGTGCGCCTCCTGACTACGTCCGGTCGGTGCGAATTGATGACGACAGCATGCGTCATCAACGAAACCTACATTGAGCAGCGCGTTGCTATCGACGATTGAGCCTGCCCGCACATCATCACTACTATGATCCCCTACATCCGCGTTCACGAGCTGCATGTCGGACCCTTGCCGATCCATCCATTTGGTGTCTTGGTGGCCGTGGGAGTCCTGGTCGGGATTGAGCTGACCAAGAAACGCGGACGACAGCTTGGCCTTCCGCAGGAGCAGCTCGCGTCGTTCATCGCTTGGATGCTGGTTGCAGGTTTCGTTGGGGGCCACGTGCTGGACGCCATCTTCTATCATCCACAGGAGGTGCTGGCCGCGCCATGGACCCTCCTTTACTTGTGGGCGGGCCTCAGCTCTTTTGGTGGATTTGCCGGTGGTCTGCTGGGCGTGACACTCTGGAAGTTCTTCGAGCTAAAGCCTTGGGTCGATCTGGGCCCAATCAAGCTGGCGCGCCCCATGCGCCGGGCAGCACCCGTCGCGATTCTGCCCTACTGTGATGCGGTGCTTTCGGTCTTTCCCGTGGCCTGGGTATTCGGTCGACTCGGTTGCACCGTCGTCCACGACCACCCGGGAATCCTTGCGCCGCCGAGCATGCCCCTGGCCGTTGCATACGGGCCGGGGCCCGTCGTCTCGTACGGTTGGTTCGACCTGCGCTTCGGCGCCGTCCCGCGGTACGATTTGGGCCTCTTAGAGATGCTCTTTGCCTTCTCAGTTGCCGTTGCCTTCGCAGCGACCTGGCGAAAGCGCTTCCCAGTTGGATGGCATGCGGCAGTGCTCTGCGTGGTCTATGCCCCGGTGCGCTTTGCGCTGGACTTCCTGCGGCTCGATGATCCCCAAGGTGGTGATCTGCGCTACGCTATGCTCACTCCGGCTCAGTGGGCGTGCTTGGCGCTATTGCTCGGTGGCCTGCCCTTGGTAAGCCGCGTCGTTCGGCGACCATCGTCATGAGCTGGCGCTTTGGTTTCGCGGTCATGGCCGTCGCCTGGCGGCCGCTGGGTTCGCCGTCGCGGCGTAGGTTGGGAAGTGACCATGGAGGGGCGCCGGATCCTCGGCTAGCTCGCGTCAAGCCCCTCACGGCTCCACGGCCATGCAGAAAGAGAGTCGGAACGAAGTTTGCTGGAGGGCGGCCGAAAGCGGACCCGGTGGTCTGTCAGAATGGTAATTCCCCTCCGACTCGACCCAGGAAGGCTGCCGGGTCCGCCTTTCACCCACTGACTTACATCACTGGGTCGGAGGACGCTCAGTGACTCCTTTCGTTACACTGCGCCAAAAGTAACCAACCCCGGAGGTAAGGACGGGGACTCTTCAAAGGCGGTTGGAGCCCGGCACGAACCTCGCTACTTCGCCGGACGTGAAGCCCCGCGCCCTCATCGTCGACGACGACGCTGCTGAATGTGACTTGCTCGCAGACGTCCTCGAGGACGCGGGATTCGAACCCCACTGCACGCTACGGCCGGCCCGCGCGCTGCACCTGGTGTACTCCCAACGCTTCGACGTGGTCTTGACGGACAACGTCATGCCGGAGATGTCAGGTACCGAGCTTTGCTCCTTGATCAAGCAGCTGAAGCCGTACTTGCCGGTTGTGATTGTTACGGCCTTTGGAGGGTTCGCTTTGGCCGCGGAAGCCGCTCAGGCGGGCGCGGCAGAGTTCGTGGCAAAGCCGTTCGACATCGACACGATCGGCGATGTCTTGCGACGCGCCATGAAATCGGTTGCACCTTCAACCGATCACCATTGATGCAGCCACCTTAACGCAAGAGCACGTCCACGCGACGGTCCTCGGCCCATGAGGTCTCGTCGGTACCCTGCGCGTCCATCTCGCCACGAGAGGTGGTTGCGATGCGATCGTTCGGTACGCCCCGCATGGTGAGGAACGTCTTGACCGTGTCGGCTCGACTGCCGCCCAGCACCATGTTGTAGTCATCACCGCCCCGTGGATCCGCATGACCCACGAGACGCATCTCGCGCCCTTTGAGCGGGCCGGAGATGAAACAAGTCGCAAGCTGGGTGAGCACCGGCCTTTCGGATTGCCCGAGGCTCGCCGAATCGAAGGCGAAATGTGCATCGGCGTCGCTGATGCCACAGGCCTTGCGAATGTCCTCCGAAATGTGCACCACTCCCGCTTGGGGTGACTTGGAGTCGTGGGCCAGGGGCGCCGATGTTGGTGATGGCGTTGGCGCGGGAGGCGTCGTCGCAGCCCTTTGATTGGTGCCGCCGCAGGCGCCGAAGCTGGTGATGGCCACCAAAGCGAGCAGTAGTGATGACTTCATGTGAGTCTCCCTGTTTGGTGCGAATCGGCGTCGAGACGCCGTGGCTGATACGTACTCGCTAGCGCTCGAAACCGTCCCTTGCAACACGTTTTGCGCCGGCGAGCCGCTTGAGCATGTCGCACGATCTGAAGTGCCACTCACTGTGTCCCGTGCATCATTTTGGCACGTCGCTTTTTCGGGCTCAGGGTGCACGTTGTGACGAAAGGAGTCACTCAGCGGTGCTACGACTCGACGATTGCGCTAAACCCTTGGCTCGCGCCCATCACGGTCAGCGAGGCGCGGAAAGGCCTCCGTGAAACTCGTTCCAAAGCTAGCCCTGGCCCTCTTCGCGGGCGTGTTTGCGGTCGTCGCTGGTTTCACGGCGTGGCGAGTCCATCGCGAGATCGAGCTGTTCGATCAGGATGCCCGTCGAGATCAGCGTGTCGTAGGCACCACCGCGGGCGCCGCGCTGTCGCGTCACCGCACCCTGGAAGACGCCGTTCGTCTAGCGCGTCGGGTCGACGCGTCCCGCGAAAGTATCCGCATCCGATACGTTTCGATGCTCGAGCACGCGCCGGCTGACCTGAGGCCACTCGTCAAGCTCAGGGAAAGTGAGCTGCCGTCACCCGGCAAGTGGCTTCAAATCGTCAAGCCGAGAACGCCCGACGTCGAAAAGGCCGACGTCCTGCTGACGTACGTGGCCGCCCCCGTCGAGGAGGATCTTCGAGGCGCCATCGAGCTCTCTCAACCCCTGGCCTCGCGCACGGAATATGCATGGAGGGGCGTGTGGAGCGCGCTCGCGTCCAGCTTGGCCATGCTTCTAGCGGGTGGTCTGATTTCGGCGGTCATCGGAGCGCGCGTCGTGGGGCAACCAGTCGCCGAGCTGATCACCGCGGCGCGACGGATCGGAGAAGGTGACTTCAACGTGCTTCAATCGACCCGCCGTCAAGACGAGCTCGGCGAGCTGGCTCGCGCCATGCGCACCATGAGCCTGGATCTGGCTGCAGCCAGACATCGGGCGACCGAGGAAGCTGGGGCGCGCATTCGTGCGCTCGAACAGCTGCGCCACGCGGAGCGCCTATCGACGCTGGGTCAGTTGGCGTCCGTGTTGGCGCACGAGATTGGGACGCCGCTCAACGTCATCGCCGGTCACGGCAAGCTCATCGAAGCGGGAAGGCTGGATGGAGAGGCGACCCGCGAAAGTGCCGCGACGATTCGCGGGCAGTGCGAGCGAATCACCGGCATCGTTCGCAGGATCCTCGACTACGCGCGCCGCAGCCCTGCCAAGCGGTTCTGTATCGAAGCGCCCGACGTGCTCGCGCAGACGCGCGCGATGTTGAGCAGCCTGGCGGAGCAACAGTCGATTGAGCTCATCGCCGCAGCCCCCCCAGCGGGCCTCGAGCTCGACGCGGATCCTGGCCAGCTCCAGCAAGCGCTGACCAACGTCGTCATGAACGCCATTCATGCCAGCCCCAGTGGAGGCAAGGTGGAGCTTGGCGTGGAAGTGGAGGAGGCAGCGGGCGAGGCCGGCGCGGCCGAGCGTGTCGTTTTCAAGGTCCACAATGAAGGCGAGGCGATCCCGGAAGAAATTCGCCAGCGCATCTTCGAACCCTTCTTCACGACGAAGGCGCCCGGGGAGGGTACGGGCCTGGGCCTCAGCGTGGCGCGCGACATCGTCGCCGAGCACGGTGGTTTCATCGACGTGCTCTCGCCGCCTGCTGGAGGTACGACGTTCAAAATCAGCTTACCAAGGAGGAATGCCGATGCCGGCGCGAGTGCTCGTCGTAGATGATGATCAGGCCACCTGTCGCATGGTCGCCCTCGGTCTGCGCGGTCATGGGCACGAGGTGGAAACTGCCGGGAACATCGGTCGTGCCTCGGAGCTGGCCAAGTCCTTCGAGCCCCAAGTCGTGCTCACGGACCTCAACATGGCGGGTGGCTCCGGCATCGAGCTGTGCCGGCAGTTTGCTGACGCCTGGCCCGACGTGCCCATCATCTTGATTACCGCGTTTGGCAGCATGGAGGCGGCCGTCGAGGCGATGCGAGCGGGCGCCTACGACTTCGTGACCAAGCCGTTCGACATCGAGGCGCTGACGCTGGTCGTTGAACGCGCCTTTCAACACCAGGCCCTGAAGAGTGAGGTCAAGCGCTTGCGCGCGGCGGTGGGACAAGCGGGCTGGGGTGACGACATTCTCGGCAAGAGTGTGGCGGTGGCGGAGCTGCGTTCGATGCTCGAGCGTGTCTCGAGAACCGAGGCCACCGTGCTCATCACCGGGGAAACCGGTACAGGTAAAGAAGTCGCCGCCCGCGTCCTGCACCAGCAGGGGCGGCGCCGTGGCGGCCCCTTCGTCGCCGTCAACTGCTCCGCCTTGCCGGAAGCTTTGCTCGAGAGCGAGCTCTTCGGGCACGTCAAAGGCGCCTTTACGGACGCTCGTGCGAATCGCGCCGGGGTTTTCGTGGAGGCCAATCAAGGCACACTCTTCTTGGACGAGATCGCTGAAATCCCGATCTCGGTGCAAGCCAAGCTCTTGCGCGCGCTCGAAGAGCGTCGAGTCCGCCCTGTCGGTGGCGACGGGGAGGTTCCGTTCGATGCCCGTCTGGTAGCCGCGACCAATCGGGATCTCGAGCTGGCCGTGCAGGAGGGCAGGTTTCGAGAAGATCTCTACTACCGCCTCAATGTCGTCCATCTCAGCGTGCCTCCACTCCGTTCGCGGGGCAGCGACGTGCTGCTGCTGGCGCAGCATTTCCTCACCCAGTTCGCGGAGCAATCTCGACCCGAGGTGGTGGGGATCTCCGAGCCCGCGGCCGAGCGCCTGCTGAGCTATCCCTGGCCAGGTAACATTCGAGAGCTTCGCAACGCGATTGAGCGGGGCGTAGCCCTGACTCAATTTGATCACATCCGCGTCGAGGACCTGCCCGAGCGCATTCGACGGTATGAGCCTCGGCATGTGCTGGTGGCCGGGGACGATTTGGAGGAGCTGGTTTCACTCGAAGAAGTCGAAAGGCGCTACATTCTCAAGGTGATGCAGGCGGCCGCAGGGAACAAGTCTCTCGCGGCACAGACCCTGGGTGTCAGTCGTCGCACGCTCTACCGCAAGCTGGGCGAATATGGTGCCGACACGACGCCGGATTGAGGTGAACCGAGCGACGTTGGCACTTCTCATGCATCTGGGGGTGGTGTGCCCGAGCCGCTTGCTGTGATCGCGGAATCCGATCCAGCCCTCCGCAAGCTGATGCGAACGACGCTCGCGCCTCTTGGCTACGAGGTGCTGGAGACGAGCAGCTCGGGACAGCTCGCTGTGGTGCTGCGAAGCAAAGCGGCGCTGCAAGCGCCACGACTGTTCTTGATCGTGGCGGCCGCGCTCGCCGTGCCATGCCAGGCGGGGCTTGCGACGGTGGGTCGGGAGCGCGCAGGTTCCGGGTTGCCGGTGCCGCACGTCGTCGTGACCTTCGAGTTTGGTGCTGCCCAGCATTCGGCCAGGCCGACCTTCGCGCCCTGCGTGTCCGCTGGGTACTTTGAAAAGCCGTTTGATCTGGCCTTGATCCATAGCATCGCGACTCGCTGCTCCACCTTTCCGGCGGTCGCCGAAGCGAGGCTGAGCAGGCCCTGACGCCACTGTTGTCACGACAACCCGGCGATGACTCCTTTTGGCACACGATGACAAGGCGATACACAGGGTCCCGCGTCGCCATACAGCTTGGGCGGCAAAAATTCTCGGCACGACCATTGCTGGTTGAGCCCGATGGGAAGTGAGGTGTCCTTCGGCACCGCCGACCTGAGGCCATGAAGCTACTCGACCAACCCCCCGGTACCTCGAGCTACTCGCGCATCGCGTTGGTCTCGACGCATGGCTACGTTGCGGCGGAACCGCCGCTGGGTGCGGCTGATACCGGCGGCCAGGTGGTCTACGTCTTGGAGCTCGCCAAGAAGCTCGCGCAGCTCGGCTACCTGGTCGATATCTGGACTCGTCGCTTCGAGCAGCAACCCGAGCTTGATGAGGTCGCCGCGGGTGTCCGAGTGGTGCGCGTACCCTGCGGCGGCGCGGGCTTCTTACCAAAGGAATACCTGTTTCGGCACCTGGACGAATGGTCCGAGAATGCCCTGCGCTTCATCCGCAAGCATGATCTTTCTTACACGTTCGTTAGCAGTCACTACTGGGATGGGGGCCTCGCGGGGCA
>DATEDZ010000207.1:0-21207 GCA_035281385.1 Polyangiaceae bacterium | reverse complement strand
CCCAGCCCCGGCGCTCCTGCTGGCGCGCAACCACTGCCGGCGCCCGCCGCACCAGGCGCCCAACCCGCCGTCCGCCAGATCGCTCCCGGTGCGCAGATGGGCGGCCCGCCGAGCCCCGCGCGTCCGCCCGGCGCCGCGCCTGCGCCCGGCAAAGGATCTCAGCGGCCCGGACACGAGGGGCACGACCACGATTGAAATTCCTGGCGGGGTCTAACCTTCCGTGTTAGCTCCGCGCTCCCCTTCAACCGAGTAGTGGGGCCCCATCCCCACTCTGCCCGGGGCCATAGCTCAGCTGGGAGAGCGCCTGACTGGCAGTCAGGAGGTCAGCGGTTCGATCCCGCTTGGCTCCACCACCCGAAAGCCTCCTGACCGCTTGGTCAGGAGGCCGGTGGTCTTTGCGACCGCAACCGAGAGGTTGTGTCCGCTGTGTCCGCGGGCCCCTCGTTGTGCCCGCCGGTTGTGTCAAGCGCCTAGCGTCCTCCTGCCGAAGTCCCAAGGCTGCGGTGGCCCTGGAGCCAAAGCTTATGGGCAGGCCGCGCCGAGGTCGTTTCGTGCTGCCGTCCACTTCGGTCAGGGTGCTGTCGGAGCTCGCCCGGCCTGGGTGTCGGTGCCGCCAGCCTGGGCCCTGGGCGCCGTCAACCGTGTCGAGCGCGGTGGACCAACTCGGATTGGGAGCTAGACCACGACCACCGCTGCGTCGATGGCGCGGGCTTCTAGCAGGCGCGCTATGTCGTCGGGATCGCTCGTGAACACGGTGTCGCTAGCTTCGATTCCGAGCACCAGGTGTGCATCGATCACGTCCGTGCTCCGCGTGAGCGCCAGAAGCTCACCGGTTCGCTTGTCGTCGCCCGGCGTAAGGGCGCGCACCTCGACGCCCGAGAGTACGCGAGCAAGCAAGGCCTGCTTGGCCCCGTCGCGCCACACTTGTGCCACGACCGCCGCACTCGTCACAAGGGGCACCCGCCGCTGTTGCAACACGCGCAACATCGCACCGACTCGGCGGTCCCGCTTGTCGATCGCGACGAACGCCCCCGCGTCGAGGACGGCCCTCACTTGCGGCGGCTCTTGGCTTTGCGGGGGAGCCCGAGTGCCTGGGCGGCGGCTGTCAGCTCCTTGGACGCAAAGGTGCCGTCCTCGGCCTCCCACTCGTCCAAGGCATGACCGAGCGCCTCGTTCCGCACCCGATCAGCGGTCGCTTCAGCGACCCATGCTGACAGGCTCATCTTCGCTCGCTTGGCTGCGCGTCGCGCCGCTGCGCCGAGACGGGGGTCCATGGTTATCGACAGCCTGTCCACCTGCATACATACGATAGTATTCCACACTACTATATGCGTCAAGGCGCCGTCAGCCCTCGCCTACGGCGCCTCGACCATCGCCAACGAAGCCGCCTTCACCGAAGAGCTTTGGTTTCGAAGCAGCGTCCCCAACGGCGCATCTTGCGTAAGCTCATCGGGGTTGATTGATTGCTGACCTAAGAGTACGGATTGGGGCGCATAGGCTCGAGGTCAAGGGGCCGCGCTCTTGGCACCGTCGACGATCTTGAACTCGACGCGGCGGTTCTTGGTGCGGCCGGCTTCCGTGGTGTTGTCCTCGACCGGTTTTTCTTCGCCGTAGCCAACGGCCTCCAGGCGCTCGGCGGCGACGCCGTGCTCGGTCAAGTAACGCATGACCGACTCGGCTCGCGCCTGCGACAGCTTTTTGTTATAAGCGTCATTGCCGCGATCATCCGTGTGACCTTCGACCCGGATATGCTTGAGCTCGGGGTGATTGACGATCACCTTGGCAACGTCGTCGAGCAACTTGAACGAGCGCTTCTGGATGACAGCCTTATTGTACTCGAACTGGACGACTTCCAAGATTTCGATGCTGGTCTCCTGAATGCGCACCAGCTGCTTCTCTTTGCAGCCCTGTAGCTCCGGCTTGCCAGGCTCATCCGGGCAGTTGTCGAGCCGATCGACGACCGTGTCCTTGTCGCGATCGGGGTCCGGACAGCCGCCAGTAACCTGGGGTCCCGGCTCCAGCGGGCAGCGATCGGAAGCGTCGAGGATGCCGTCGGCGTCGTTGTCGGGATCCGGACAACCGTCCTCGTCCTGGAACGTGTCGCGGTCTTCCGGCTCTTGCGGGCACTTGTCGTCAGGATCGCGCAAGCCGTCGCCGTCGCTGTCCGGGATTTCGTCGGGGCAACCGTCTTCGTCTTTGAAGCCGTTCTTCGTCTCGGGCTCCTGCGGGCAGGCATCGACGTTGTCGAGCAGGCCATCGTTGTCGGAATCCCGTGGGGCAACAGCTGCGGGCGGCAGCGCCTGTTCTTCGGCTGGAGCGAGTGAGAGGCGCACGCCGAGCAGCGCACGGAAATCGGGCGTGCCATAGCCGCGCGCCAGGCCTGGCCCGCCCGCTGCGAAGATCCGCCAGCCGCCCACCATGCTGCCGTTGGTCGAGACGATGTCGTAGCCGATACCGCCCGTGAGCTCCGCGTAGTCGCGGTTCGGACTCTCGAACGGGTGCCTGGCTGCCGTCGCAATCGAGCCCGTTAGCGACAGCTCGAGCGGGGGGCCGCCATTTTCTTTCAGCCGATACGAAAAGCCCGCTCCCGCCATGACTTCGTTGTTGACGTTGAGGTTCAAGAGCTTGACCCGATTGCGGAATCGGTATGCGGCGTTGAGCGCTAGGTGTACGCCAGCTCCAAAATTGCGGCTGAACGCGAAGCCTGGCGTCGCTACCCAGCCGTCGTCGCCGAAGTAGTCGTCGGAGGTCGTGGTCGGCAGCATCACGCCGACCAGCAACGCGACGTCCACGCCCACCTTGTCCTTTTGCAAGACTTGCAACTTGGGCGTGAGCTCGAGGTTGCCGAGGCCGAAGCTGTCCGGTGAAGCGGCAGGAATGCCGCCGCCGTCCGACTGATTCTGCGACAGCACGAGCGGCAGCGTGAGGCCGAGCTGAAGCCGATCGAGCACGGCGAAGGACCCAACGAGCGCCCCTCCGAACCGGTCAGCCACCAGTGCGCCGACCTCTTGGCGCTCCCCATTCTGCACGCGATACACGGTGAGCGGATCGTTGGCGTAGCCGAGCCAAAGCGCAGCATCGATGCTCAGCTGCTTGCCGACTCTGCCGGACTCGACGTTGAGAATGCCGTCACGAGTGCTGGCCAGCCGAAAGCGCTCCGCCGGAATGGCGGTGTCTTGCGCCTGGGCGGGGCGCGTCGCGACGAGGCCCGCGACAGACGCCCCCAACATGGCCGCTCGCGCGGCGCGCTGCCTGCGCCGCAAGCGACCCGCCAGCGCCATACCTAGCAGCGCCAGTGCCGCGCCGGCGTAGCGGTTGCCACCTCCACTCGGCACGCTGACGGAGCAACCGCCGCCCTGCACGCCCAGGTCGTCATCGAAGCCGTCGCCGTTGGCGTCGGCATCGCAGGCGTCACCGGCGCCGTCGCGATCGCGATCGGCCTGGTCGGCGTTGGCGAGATCCGGACAGACATCGTCCGCGTCCGGCACCCCGTCATTGTCGCGATCGGGGCCGGCCATGTCACAAGCGTCGCCGATGCCATCCATGTCGCTGTCGGCTTGGTCGGCGTTGGCGGCGTTCGGGCAATTGTCGTCGGCATCTGCCACGCCGTCGCTGTCAGCGTCCGGATTTTCAGCTGGCTCGCAGGCGTCACCGACCCCGTCATTGTCGGCGTCCTCTTGACCGGGGTTGTCGGCGGTCGGGCAGTTGTCGGTGGCGTCGGGCACACCGTCGTCGTCAGCATCGGGAGGCTCGACGGGGTCGCAGGCATCGCCGACCCCGTCATCGTCCGTGTCGCTCTGATTGGCGTTGGCAACCATCGGGCAGTTGTCGGCCGGGTCGAGCACGCCGTCGCCGTCCTGATCGCCTTCGCAGGCGTTGCCGATACCGTCGTCGTCGGAGTCTTCCTGGCCCTCGTTCTTCACGAGGTAGCAGTTATCCGTCTCGTCGCCGACGTTGTCGTCGTCGCTGTCCGGATCTTGGAAATTCGGGAGCGAATCGTCGTCGCTGTTCAGTGGCGGCGTGCCGCTGTCGGCATCGCCCGCTTCCTGCGCGTCGAGCAAGCCATCGCCGTCGCTGTCGTCATCGAGGTAGTCGGGCGTGTTGTCGTCGTTGGTGTCGACTGCCGGCGTCAGCGGGTCGGTGTCGCCCGCTTCGTCCTCGTCGGTGATGCTGTCGTCGTCCGAATCCGCGTCTCGGTAGTTGGCCACCATGTCACCGTCGCGGTCGACAGGCACGGTTGTTTCGTCAGCATCTCCCGCCTCTTCGGCGTCGGAGATGTTGTCGCCATCCGAGTCGTCGTCGAGAAAGTCGGGCTCAGCGTCGACGTCGACGTTCGATAGCTCGTAGTCGGGCTGGCCCGAGTCGGCGGCCGTTTCGACGGCGTCGGCCAACCCGTTCGTACCCACGCTACCGTCGACCACGCCATCGCGGTTGACGTCGTCGGCACCATGGCCGGCCTCATCGGTGTCGTTGATGCCGTCGTCGTCCGAGTCCAGGTCTAGGTGGTTCGGCGTACCGTCGCCGTCGGTGTCGAACAGCTCGCTGACCGCGTCGCAGCGCTCGTCCGTGTCGGCGTCAGCGCACGCGGCTGGCTGGCCGTCACCGCGATCGTCGGCGTCGAGGTAGTTCGGAACATGGTCCTGATCAGCGTCTGCGAACGGAGCGATTCCCAGTAGGGTCTCGAGCTCGTTCGAGATGCCGTCGTTGTCGGTGTCGAGATCGGTGGGGATTGGCACGCCGTCATCGTCGCCGTCGAGGCCGGCGTCGCAGAAGCCGTCGTTGTCGCTGTCGGTGCCGTCGTTCAGCGCATCGCCGCCGGAGCCGTCGGCGCCCGTCACGGCGCAGTCGTCGCAAGTATCGGCGTCCGAGTCTTGGCAGAGGTTAGGATTGAGTGGGTTCGAATCGGCACCGTCGAGCACGCCGTCGTTGTCGTCGTCGGTATCGCCCGCGTCGCACTGCCCGTCCGTGTCGGTATCGGTACCGTCGCCCGCCACGCTGCCGCCGGAGCCGTTGGCGCCGGTGACAGCGCAGTCATCGCAAGTGTCGGAGTCGGTGTCCTTACAGACGTTGGGATTGAGCGGATTGGAATCGACGCCGTCGAGGATGCCGTCATTGTCCTTGTCGGTTTCGCCCGCGTCGCAGACGCCGTCGGCGTCGGTATCGGTACCGTCGCCCCCCACGCTGCCGCCGGAGCCGTTGGCGCCGGTCACGGCGCAGTCGTCGCAGGTGTCGGCGTCCGTGTCCTTGCACAGGTTCGGGTTGAGCGGATTCGAGTCGGCGCCGTCGAGGACGCCGTCGTTGTCCTTGTCGGTTTCGCCCGCGTCGCAGACGCCGTCGGCGTCGGTGTCGGTACCGTCGTTGCTGATGCTACCGCCGGAACCGTCGGCGCCTGTCACGGCACAGTCATCGCAGGTGTCGGCGTCCGTGTCCTTGCACAGGTTCGGGTTGAGCGGATTCGAGTCGACGCCGTCGAGGACGCCGTCGTTATCCTTGTCGGTTTCGTTGGCATCGCAGATGCCGTCGGTGTCGGTGTCGGTGCCGTCGTTGCTGACGCTGCCGCCGGAGCTGTCAGCACCGGTCACCGCGCAGTCGTCGCAAGTGTCGGCGTCGGTGTCTTTGCAGAGGTTGGGATTGAGCGGGTTCGAGTCGGCGGCGTCGGCTACGCCGTCGTTGTCGTCATCCGAATCGCCAGCGTTGCACTTGCCATCGCTGTCGGTGTCGGTGCCGTCATTGGCGACGTTGCCGCCGGAACTGTCGGCTCCGGTGTTGATGCAGTCATCGCAGGTGTCGGCATCGGCGTCGCGACAGACATTCGGATTGAGCGGTGCCGAGTCCGCAGTATTCGGCACGCCGTCGCTGTCGGAATCGAGCGCCGGATCCATGTAGTTCGGCGTGCCGTCCGAATTGCCATCCGGGCAAGGCCAGCCCGCCGGGCACTCAACGGCGTCCGTGAGCGCGTCGCCGTCGCTATCGCTCACGACTCCGCCCACCGGATCATAGGGATTGGGAATGCCGTCGCCGTCAGTATCGAAGCCGCCCAAACTCACGGCGGGGTGCCCGAATAGCGCGTCATCGTCGTCCGCGGTGCCGCGCAGGCCGTCGTCGTCCGCGTCGACCGCGGCGGCGTCGATCCGGCCATCATTGTTACCGTCCAGCGCACCCATGCTGGCCTCGGACACGTCGAACGCGCCGTCGGCGTCACTGTCCAGATCCAGGAAATCGGGGGTGTTGTCGTTGTCGGTATCGAGCAGCGGGTAGTTCGCGATGCCCGACTCGGTGGCGGTCTCTAGACCATTGGCGTAGCCGTTGGCGCCGTACGGCGCGTCGATCAGTCCGTCATTATTGGCGTCGGTGCCGCGGTGACCTGCTTCGTTGACGTCGGGAATGCCGTCATCGTCACTATCGACGTCACGATGATTCGGGATACCGTCGCGGTCGGTGTCGTAGACCGCGGACGGTGCGTCGCACAGACCGTCGGCACCGGCGTCCACGCAGGTGCTGGCGCTGCCGTTGCCCTGGTTGTTGGCGTCCCGCCAGTTGGGCACGCCGTCGCTATCGGCGTCGGCGTCAGGGTTCAGACCGAGCAGATTTTCGGACGCATCGAGGATGCCGTCGTTGTCGTCGTCCGAATCGGTCGGATTGAAGACGCCGTCCCCGTCGCTGTCCGAGGGCGAGCCGTCGAGCGTGATCGGATCGGACGCTGCCTCTTGCAATATGCCAGGGCCAGGTGCCGAGCCCGTGCCGGCCACGTCGACGCTGATGGAGTTGCCGCTGCTCGAAGTGCCAGCAACGACCCGCAGCGGCGTGCTGAGCGAAATTCCCGCAGCTTGTAAGACCGAGAGCGGCACCGCGTAGTCCAGGAAGAAGTCCTGGGTACCGTTGAAACTGGTATTCGCCGTAGAAATCTGACCGTTGCCACCCGGCGCGGTGTTGACGGGGGTGGTGCTGAGGATGGTCTCGGCCTTGTCGCTCGGATCACCGGTAGTGCCGGGCGTGGTGTTTTGCGCAAACACGACGCTCTTCGGATTGCCGGTACCGTCGATCATCAGCGCGAACTCGTAGGCCGCGAAGTCGTTGTTCGTATCGAGTAGGAGCCCCCAGCCGAACGGCCGCACCGAGCCGCTTTGAGCGGGATCGTCGTCGACGCGCAAGCGCACGAAGAAGTCGACACCGTTGGTGTAGGTGGCGACAGCGGCGTCGGTCGCCGAGCCCACGATCTCGCGCCCGTTGTTCATGCCGTCGGCAAGCGGGTCCGATATGCCCGCGCCCGCCTGCGGCACGGGCGTCCAAGCGCTGGCGCTGGCTGGGAAGGTTGCCGCCAAAGCTACGCGCCCGAGTGCTTCGGGCTCATCGCGATGCGAACAGGCGGCGCTGGCTGCCGCGGCCAACAGGGCCAGAGCCGGAGCGCTTCGGAGCGGACGAGATAGCGAGATCAGGAGCCTGAGAGCAGACCGAACGTGCATCTTGAACCCGTTAAGAAGAAGGCCCCAAAAAGGCTGTTCGTGGCTGCTACGGCCCGATTCTCGACTTGATAAGGCTGCCTGTCTCGGCCGATCAGGCAAAAAGGTGGGTGAAGGAGCGATGATTGCGGCATGCGGGAGCTGTAACTGCGACGACCAGCCGCGCCCGATTCTGAATCTGATCCGCGGCATTCCGCTGAACCTCGAGATCCCGCTGCGCGTCCTCTCCGAATCAGAAACCGCGCCGTGGCTGGAGCTCACCGATGGCACGAACGTTCCTGCTACGGTGCAGCGGCGCACGGGTGCCAACGTGTGGTGGCTCAAGGTCGATGAGGACCTGAAACCCAACACCGACTACTTCATCGCTCGAGACACCGGTCGCGAGGCAGGCTTCACGACCGGCAACGCACGCGACGAGGAGCCACCGACGCTCGAGGGCATCAGCGTCGAGGGCGGCGGCAACGAAGCGCTGTGTAGCAATTCGGTCGGCGGAATCCTCCAGCGAGTGTCTTGGGACCGTTCGAACAGAAGTCGTTCAGAGCGGGATGAAAAGAATCTGGTTGGCCCACTCGTCATCGGAACTGCACTCCACGAGCAAGACCAGGTCTGCGACGACCGCACCAACTGGAGCTTGCTGCGATATGGCCACGACGCCTGAGTGGCGCTGTCGAGCTGCAAGACGCTTGCGCGCGAAGGCGATCAAGGTCGACACGTCGTGCGTCAGGACCATGCGCCCTTCGGCCGCCGCCCATGCGAGCACGGTCTCGTCGTCAGCACTGCGCATCCCCACGTCCTGGACGCGGGGAGCATCGACGGCCGGGACCCGTCGCCGAAGGCCCCGTAGGATGTCCGCGTTGAAGTTCTCGTCCGCGAGCAGCCGTATCACGCGCCGCCGGCCTGTTGTCGACGTGCCAGCAGGCGCTGGCGAATACCGTCCGTCGGCGAGCTCCGCTCGATTTCGATGCGCAGAGCCTTCGCAGACGCCACCCGCTGGGCAACGTAGTCGCGTACAACGGCTTCGTTCCCGAGCAGGTAGGAGATCACGGCGTAGACGTCGGCGAGCTCCAACGACGGGTACTGCTGGACGATCTCCTCGGCCGTAGCCCCGGCATCGAACGCCAGAACGATGGTCTCGAGCTGCACACGGGTTCCCGCGACGCGAATCACCCCGTCCTCATCGGCCACCAGGGGTGGCGCCTTTGCCACGAAAGCCTGCGTCATCGTGAGTAAGGGTAGCGTGCCTACCGTCCGCGTACCAGATACGCGGCTAGCGCGGGCGGGGCCCTCCTCGCCGCAGGCGCGCTCTTCGGCCTGCTCGGCCTCACCAGGCCGGCGGCGGCATGCGGGAGCTGTAACTGCGACGACCAGCCGCGCCCGATTCTGAATCTAATCCGCGGCATTCCGCTGAACCTCGAGATCCCGCTGCGCGTCCTCTCCGAATCAGAAACCGCGCCGTGGCTGGAGCTCACCGATGGCACGAACGTTCCCGCTACGGTGCAGCGGCGCAGGGGTGCCAACGTGTGGTGGCTCAAGGTCGCTGAGGACCTTAAGCCCAACACCGACTGCTTCATCGCTCGAGACACCCGGGTGCCCGACGGTAGCGTCGATATGACGAATCATGAGGCGCGTGCCGCCCCCACAGCAAGGGGCTAGAACGCCGAGCGGCCAAGCCGATCGGCGTTCTAGTTCTAGTTCCCCTGCGTCACCGACACGGCACGTGAACGTGGAAGGCTCGCGTTCGTCTTCACTTGCTCAACGTCGGAGCTCGTCGAAGCAGTCGACGTGAACTCCGCCGGGAGGATGGGCTTCTGGATCTCGGCCCAAGACCTCGTTCGCACGCTGGGCTGCGTCCAAACAGGCCTGCTTGGTCGTGAACCAATGCTCTTCGTCGTCGGGGTGCCATGCCACGAGTCGCGCGTCGGGCGCGCTCCCTGGCAGCATCCTCAGTGCGTTCGACGTCGCACCCACGAATGCGTAGCCGATCATGCAGCTGTATCCGCCGCGTAGCTTCTTGCCGTCTCGCGAAAACCAATGAGGCCCGGCCAGCGTGGTCTCGCTCGAGCCGGATTCGCGCGGGGTGTAGCCGACGGAGAAGGCAGCGCGCACCTTGTCGCCATCGACGACCAGCGGCTCTACCCGGTTCAAGAGCCCCTCGAAGACGACGCCGTTGGCTCTCTTCGCGACCTTCTGCATTCGCTCGAATCGCCACTCGCGGCACTGCGCCGCCCCCGCCACTTGCGTGAGCCAATGGACCGATCCACCGAGCTTCATGCGCCTCGATAATTCCTCCTTCGCGTAGGGATCGGAGGTAACGAACTCTGCGGGAACGGAAGCCAGGTCGATCCGATCGGCGGCCGTGGGACCGGGTCGCAAAACGAGCCTTCCATCTTCACGCGACACCGTCCGCACCGAACAGCGAAACGGACCGCGCTTGAAGTCGAGCGCACCCACCGCCCAACCCAAAAGCTCGACGCCACCGAAGTATTGCGAGACCCGCGACATGTCATGGCCCTGGACGACGACGCGAGCGTCGCCGCAGAGAGGGTTGGCGAACACCGCGCTCGCCGCGTCGCGCGTGGGGTAAAGATCGAGCCCAGGGGGCACATCGCGGAGGAGGCGCCCTTCGATTGGGGGCTTGCCCGCCGCGACCCGTTCGGGTCCCAGCGTACCCCTGTCGACGAACGCCACGATGGTCGTCGGGCCAGTCGAAGATTCCCGACGAAAGCCCGGCAACATGACCGCGAACGCTCGCTCGTCGACCGGCGCAACGCTGACGAAAGCCCCAGCATGAATGCGCCCGACGACGGGCCCGGCGAGGGAGTCGAGGTGCAGATCGCCGTCCCGCTGGGCGTAAAGCGATTGTTCGTTGTCCAGCAGCGTCTTCAAGATGGGCACCGCCGCGTCACTCACGATCGGTCGTGCATCGGCTTCCGCTGCCAAGCGCCGACTTTGGCAATGGGTGCAGCCGAGGACGACGCCGATCGCTGCTACTCCAGCTCCAAAAATAGGCCTAGACACGTATTCCCAGTTGCTTCATGGCGAGACAATCGGGGTAGGCGATCAACGTGCCGTTGGCAGCGAACACCTTCGGCTGGAACCGTGTGAACATGTCGACCGCGTATGGCGGACAACCCTGAACCTGCGCAGGAAAGCGACTACCAACGCATTCAGAGCTCTTGGATGTTGATATCCTTGAGCTCGACGAGCTTGTCCTTGTACTCGGGCGTGCCGTGACGCTGAAAGCCGATGGCGCCCTTTTTGGTGCGCGTCTGCTTCACGTCGACCGCTTGCTTGTCGTTGAGCCAGACGACGACCTGCTCGCCTTGCACCTTGATTTTCATGTCGTTCCACTCGCCGGGCTTGTCGAGCCCATGCGCAGCGGGGGTGCCGATCGAGTAGACCGAGCCCGACGGCCACTCGGTCTTCGGGGAGTCTTGGATGTTGGCCTCCATGCCAATTTCCCAGGGCGGCGCGCCACCGTCTTTGGCAGCCAGCCGCTCGGCGCGCGGTACCGGATCGCGCAAGAAGACGCCGCTGTTGCCACCCTTGCTGACGCGGAACTTCAGCGTGAGGATGAAGTCCGTGTAGTCCTTCTCCGTGATGAGCCAGCTCTCGCCCTGCCTGCGACCTTTCGGATCCTGCTTGGCCATCAGCACGCCATCTTTGACGACCCACTTCGAGTCGAGCACCTGAACCCAACCGGTCAGGTCCTTGCCGTTGAAGAGCGCGACGGGCTCTTTGGGTGGAGCGGCGGGCGGCGCAGCGGCGGACGCGGCAGGAGGTGCCGCAGCGTCTGCGGGCTTGGCGGGCGGTGTCGCCTCCGGAGCGGGAGCAGCCGAAGCGGGGGACTCGGGCGCTACGGGTGGGGGCGTCTCGCCACCGCAGTCCGCAAGCAGAGCCAAGACCAAGGTCGATGCTAGCTTCCGAAAGTGCGCGTTCATGTGCGTACTCGATTCAGCATGAGGGGCGAGTCCCAAACCCGCCGCGCGAGGCCTCGGAGCTTCCCGCGCTCCGAGGCGGCGAGTCAAGGTGCTCCCCCCGGGCCGCGTCGAAAGTGGCCTACTGACAGCTTGGTCTCGTGCATATCGAAGATGGAAGAATCGCGGCCTGAAGAGAGAACTCATGCTCACCGATTTGAGCAAGAGCAGGGATCGCGCCAGGGACGAAAGGGACGCCGCCCACGAAGAGCGCTTCGAGCGCGTGGTTTGGCCAGGTCAGGGCAACGGCTTCTTCTGGATGTGCTTGAGATCTTCGGCCAGCACTGTGTCGATGTCCTCCTGCACCGAAGGCTGAAACTCCTCGCGGCGAGCGCGGAGTGGCGCGAACTTCTCGCGAATGCGCAGCTTGAGCCCGTCACTCGTGCTGTTGACGAAGGCGACGGTGATCGCAATGATGATGCTGTCGCGAGCCGAAAGCACGTGGGCGAACGCTTCCAACGCCACGAGCAGCTTGCCGACCAACGAGGCCGAAGGTTCTCGCCCCGGCCAATATCCGAACAAGAATAGTCCCGCTGCGTCGTATCGTCCGGAGGTGGGCTCGTCGTCGAGCCAACGAAGGAGAGGAGGCTCGACGTCGAGCACATTGAGCATCCTCGCCATTTGTCCGAGGCCCATCGTGTACTCGAGATCGGGCGTTCTATCCGCCTCCGCCGTCAAGCGCTCGAAAATGAAAGGCTGGATCTCGTGAGCGGGGAGCGACGTGATCTCGCGCGGGTTGGGATAGAGGATGAATTCACTGGGCATAATGGACCTTGACGCAGCACGGGAGTGTCGCTTGATCCAACGCGGTCGGGAAGAGAGTCACCGTGTCGAAGGCGGAGCGCGTAGGTAATTTGAGCGGGGTGGGGTGCCAGCCATCGTCGCCGCTAGCGCCGCGGGCGCCAGTGCTCCCAGGCGAGAAGGACGACGAAGACGAACGCTGCGAGGTGGTGGTTCTCAGGCATCCAGGGTGATGCCGCGCACGGTCGGCCCTAACCCCACAGGCCCCGTCGATTTCGTCTCGCGACATAAGGTCGGGTTGCCCTCGGGACGGCCCCGGCGTGAAATCCGGCGGTCGGTCTGGCGACCTCTCGAACACTGACCGGCGCTTGTCAGTGGCGCCTGCGCCTGCGATGCTTTCTGCCGATGCTGTGGCGAGGTTTGCAGGCGGTGGCGCTGGCGGCGCTGGGTTGCTCGGGGGGCGTGCCCGCACCGCCCAGCGAGCAACCCAGCACCAGTTTCAGAGCAGCTTGCTTGCCCGCAGCGACGCCGGGGTCGATGGCATCGCCCTGGCCGCCGCGGGATTTCGACGTCCAGCATTGGATTGGGCCCCAGGGGTCGTCCTTACCCCGCAAGCTGGGCGCCGCAAAAAAGCTGATCTCGGAGGTGGGTTGCCCGTTTCAGCCCGCGGTGATTCCCCGATGCGATTGGCAGACGTTGAAACGCGACGAAATCCCCGAGCCGCAGTCGATTGCGGGCACGGAAGCGTGGAGACCGGGGACGATCACGACCGTGCAAGGCGACTTGCTGGTCGGTCATTTCGACGCGCTCGGGGAACCAGACACCTCCAAACTCGAGCAACGCCCAGCGGCCGTGCTCAAGGTTTGCGGACTGCAAGGCGTCTGCATTTTTCTCGGCGCTCCCCGAGCGCCGGAGTGCGATTTCTCTCCTTACTGGTGCATGTACGACAGCTCGGGCGTTTGCTGCGGCTATCGCTTCGCCAAGCAGGTCGTCGTGCGCGGCAGAATCATCGATGCATCGATGCCAGCCGTGGAGGACGCGCTGTTATGCGAGCTCTGAGCACGGCAGCAATCTGCACGGTGGTAACTGCGCTGGCGTGCAGCGGCTCCTCGGGCTCGGTCCCGCGCGCGGCTCCCTCCACTCCCGCGGGTGAGGGACTGTGGCATGCGGACCCACCATCGCGCATGGCCGTGCACGTGTCGAAGGCCAGCGGCGTTCACATCGAAGCAGCTGCCGGTGATTGGCCGGTGCGCTACGAGCCGAGCGCTTGGGTGGGTTCGGCGGAATCAACCGCACGCTTCGAGCCGCGCTCCGGCGGGCACCTCATCTCTGAAGTCGGTTGCCCTTTTCAGCCCGTTTCGCTACCAACGTGCAGCAGCGGGCTGGGCGCCAGCCCCGTAGACGTCGCCATCACCGCCGAGGAATGGAAGCCGGGGGCGATCGTTGCGGTCGAAGGTCTACTGCGCATCGGTCCACTTCACCCAGCACAGGAGTCGCAGAACGCCCCACGCTACCGACGAGAGGTCGTGGATCTGCAAGTGTGCGGGCCTCGTAACTGCGTCGTGCTCGCGAGCGCGAACCAAGAGTCGGCCGACGACTTCTCACCCTACTGGTGTGTGTTCGACAACTCTGGACTGTGCTGCGGGTTTCAGTACAATGTGTCCGTCGTTGCACGTGGGCGCGTGGTGGAAGGGCTCGGGCCGACTGTGGAAGAGCCGCTCTTGTGCGCGACGCCACACAATAACTGACAGGTCGGGTCGCTAGATGCCCGGGTCTGGAGAGGCGGACGATGAGAAAGTGTCGACTGTTGTGTCTGGTCGCAATCGTTGGTTGGGGCTGCTCGTCGTCGCGGGAAGATGGCGGCAACTCCAGCCAGAACATCTACAACGCCAATTCACCCGCCACGACCGCCGAGCAGAATGGCGTGGCCTTCCTCGACATCGTCAATCCTGGGTCGGTCGCCAACGGCACTGCGGTGGCGCTGACCAACCGGACTTTCTTGACCGCGCGCACGTGACGAATGATCTGGACGCCGGCCTGCACGGAGATGCTCCCTTTGAGGATCCCCAGGTACCAGGCGCCGGAGACCGGTGTCGGCGTGCGGGCGACACCACTCGGAAGGGGTCCCACCTCCAGCGAGCGGGCCCACGCCTGCGTTTCGCTAGCGCGAAGGGTGCCGAACGTACTGAACCATTGCCGACTGAAGAGCGAGTGTGGCTCCTTCGATGTCGGACGGGAGGAGCGCATGCTGATGTCAATGAGCTCGTCCTCGTCGAGCAGCTCGAGAAAGGTCGAAAGGGGCTTCGTCCAGACTGTCGGCGTGAATTCGAGGTCACTGGCCGCGTAGTCGCGATTGCTGCCCTTCAGGATGTGACGCTCGTGGCTCTCCGCGAGCGCCAGCTCGAAGAGGAAGCTAACGCAAGACTGGAGGTGATCGCGACAGAAGGTGAAGAAGCGCGGGGCACCGGGCCGCTGGAGCCGAAAGTGCTGGGCATTGTCGGAAAAGTCCTTGCGAAGCGCTTTGAGGTCATCCCGAGCCGAACGAGCTCGGTTCCTGTTTGATCCAGTCTTGCACCCTCGTGACGAGCGGGTCCTTCGGGTCGCACAACTCGAGCAACCCTTCGAGCAGATCGGGATCGTAGCAGAGGACGCCGACGTTGTTCCGTGTAGGCACCGCAAACCAGCGCTCGAGATCCTTTCCCTGATTATCCCGGGTGCCACGCTGTAGCAGCGCGAGATCGTGCGCGCCGGTGACGTACGCGTCGCGCTTCCCCATATCCCCCACGTACTGAGTGATGTCCTCGAGCAGGTCCTCCTCGAGCAGCTGGCGAAGCCAGAATTCGTCCAGGGCCAGGATGTGGCAATCAGCGCGATGGCTGCGCTTGGCGAGCGAGAGGAAGGTCTGCACGCGGGCATAGTCGTCGGGGCCGTAGTAGCGAATGTCGATCGAGTCCCCGAACGTATGCTTGAGGGCTTGCGCGGTCCGCTCCAGGTATGCGTGGAAAGGCGAGCATGACTCGTCCTAGTAGAGGGTCAGGGCAAAACGCACGGGCACGGGGTCGCCAGAAAACACGTTCTTGAACGTGTCGAACGTTTCTCGCGCCTCCAACGCCACACCGGTGTCCTCGAGGGCCCAGATGCGGTCTACCAGTTTTTTTTCGCTCTCCTCGGCTGTGAGGAGCTTCGTAATCGAGAACACCATGTGCGGGCGAGATCGAAACTCCACCCGCCTGAGGACGAAGACGTTGTCCCCCAGGCCCGCCGCCACCGATTTTTCGACTGGATCCCGGCCGAGCGCCACGTCGACCGTCTCGACGACGAGGGCGACGAGCTTCAACTTGCGAAACAGCGCCATCAACGCCGCCAAAAAATGCTTCGGATCCGTAACGAGCGGGTAACGTTTCTGGAGCTCGTAGACATGATCGAGCACGACGACCGAGGCGCCCTTGAGCTCGGTGTGGATGTCCCACATCAACTTGCTGGCACTGATGTGCTCCGGCGGTACGTGGAGGACCTTGACCACCCTCGCTTCGTCGGGCGAGTCGACGCAGAGGCTCAAGATCTTGAGCTGCTCTTCATCGTTCGCGAGCGATACGTATCGAGCACTTTTGCCCACGGAGTTGGCGAGAGTCGTACGCGTCCTGCGTTACGTAGATGGCTGTCCGTTCGCGACCGGCAAAAGCGCAGGCCAGATCCATCGCGAGGATCGACTTGCCCGTTCCTGCTGCTCCCGAGATGACCGTGAAGAATCCGCTCTGCGACGCGCGGAAACCGCCCCCACCTTCCGCTTTCCTGTCAGGCAGTAGCGCGTCCAGATCGGCGATGCCCGTGGGCTGATACTCGAGCGTGGCGACGGAGTCTGGCGCCGTAGGCTTGCCGTGCTCGACTAGGCCCCGCAAACCAGCTGCGAAGTGGCGTAGCGATCGGGCGTAGTCCCTACCGAACATTGCTTCGAGGTTGGGCTTCATCGCGGGCTCGTCCCGAATGTCCCAAACCTCGATGGACGGCTGCCGCGATCTGTCGAGCACGCGACTCAAAGCCTCGCGAAAGTACTGGTCGGAGTCGGGTAACGAGTAACCGACGATCACGATGCGATCCGCACTCGTCATTTCGTCGATGGCACGCTCCATGATTGCGTCGAAGGCTCCGCCTTGATCCCCCTTGCGCCAGGTGGGAGGAACCAGCGCCACCTTCTTGAAGCGACCAGGCGATTGTGGCACCTTGAATTGGTCTGCCGGCGTCACCCGCAGGCGTCCCGACGGACCCAAGCTCCAGTTGATCGATCCATGGATCTTGAGGAGCGGGAACGATGTGCGCACCCCTGCGAGCTTCGGACGGGAGCGGGAACGCGGTCCAAGACAGTAGTCGGGCTCGACGCGCTTCTTTCCGACGAAACACCGGCTCAGTGCTTGCTCAATCACGAGATCGTAGTTGAACGTCACGATCAGATCGTCGGGTCCTGCGAGAACCTCCGACAGAAACGCGAGGTAGATACACGTTTGGTATTGCTCACCGAGCTGCACGTGCTTGATGGTGTAGCCGTCTGGTGCATCGGGGGGACTCACCAGGGACGTTCTGACTTTGTCCGAAGGTGTCGCGCCTCCAGCGAGCAGATGAGCCCTCTGCTCATGCACCGTCGCGAGCGTTCGGACGACGACTTCTTTCAGGATCGCGCTATCCTGGGCACTGACGCGGGAACGAGAATTGGCGAGTGCGAACATGTCCTCGAGATTCTCAGGGTCGAACGATGGTCCCTTGCTCCTACGTCCCCGTACTCGTGACTGGAGCTCATCGAGCTTCGTAACGAGCTGGTCGTGTTTCCCGCGCAGCACGTTCTTCGCGTCCCGCAGGAATGTTGCCAGTGTTGGGATACCAGCGGGTGCGGAGAATCCGGCCCCGAGGACATAAACGGTCTTGGCCATTTTTTATGGACCCGTCGCGCGCGACATGAACCCCAAAGACGAACGAATGAATACGCCGTACCCCCCCGGTGGGAAGTGAAAAAAGGTGGTCGCGGCGTGCAGGCTGAAGCCGGCCTCGCGCACCGAGAGCAGCGCTTCGATGATGACACCGGTGCGGCACGCGAAGGCTAGCTTTAGCAAGATCGCGCAGCTTGCAGCGTAAGCTCGGGCCGACTGGAGCGAGGCCGGAAACCGCCACAGCGGCGAGCTGCGCCAAGGGCGGGGCAGCTCAAACACGGAGCCCGATGGGAAGTGGCTGCGATCATCACGAAGCGCTCGCGTACCTGGGCCACGGTGACACCGCTGGTGCAGGTCGCGAACGAGCTGACGGGGGCAGAGTGGAAGCGCCTCGTCGAAGGGCAACGCAACGCTGCAGAGGCTCCTATTGCAGCGGCTACAGTCTGACGGATGGACACCGGCTCCCCATGGCGCGCTAAGCAAGAGCGTCTTGGCGATCTCTTCAGTTCGTTGGCCTGGCGCGATCTCGACGTGCGCGAGGACGCGGGTTGGTAGCTCGTCATCTGGAGCGCACTTGATCTCCTCTGGCTGATGATTGTCCTCGGCGGGACATTGCCCTGCCGCTTCCTCCATCGCGGTCTGGGTGTTCACCCCGGCCACGGAGGCGCCGCGCGTACGAGGAGCCCTTGCCGACTCGCCCGCCCTCCACCGCGTCCGGGTCCGAGGTCACTGGCAGGACGGACGCTCGCGGCGCTCTGGTCTCGCGTCCAGATGCGACGCCTACCGCTGCCGGATGCACGGCCGCGCGCCGGCGCACGGCGGCACGGACGCGGAACCCCGGCTACTCGCGGCGTGACGCCAACCTTACGAACGCACGGCGTTCCGGGTGGTCGTCCCACCAGCCCTGTAGGACGCCGATGATGAGGTCGTTCAGGCTCTGCCCCTGATGGACGGCGTATAGCCGCAACTGGCGATGCAGGTCCTTAGGCAAGCGAATCGAAAACGACTGCGTTTCCGGATGCTTGCGCGGTCTGCCAGGTGATTTCTTGGTGGCCACGTCGGGTTGCCTGCTGCGGCCAGCATGGCCGACGCGGGGCCAGCTCGAAAGAAAGTGGATTTGTGATTTATTGGTATCATAAACTAAGACCATGGTCGCCGACACCGTCAGTCTGGCCTGGGAGCTCGAGGAAATTCGGCACGCCATCGGGGGCGCCCGCGTCCTTTGCGATCTCGTGGCACATGGTCGAGCCGACAGCGATCGGGATTTGGAAGCGGCTCCCCGGTCAGCCTCTGCGATTCTGTCGGTTGTAGCGTGCAGGCTCAGGCTGCTCCGGCTGGCAGCCACCGGCGAGCTCGATCCCGACTTGGTCCGGGCGCCACACAACGCGATCGAGTTGCAGCAAGCCAAACACAACGAGTCGATCCTCTACTGGGACGCCAAGCGCCGGGTCCGGTTCGCGCGGCGCGAGCTGCGCCGCCTCAAGATTCGGCTTCGCACAGAAAGGGAGTAGGTCCGTCGCGGGTGGTCGACGGTGGAGACCGTCGGCACATCATCTTTTTGGATCGCGAAGACGTGCTCAACCTCGCCGCGAAGGTGGACCTGGCGAGACCGTGGGTGTCGACCGCGCCGTTCTGTCCTTCGTGCTTGAACCGACGCATGACCGCCTTGCCCAGAGTCATCGCCGCGCTGAGCTCGCTCGCGCACCACTCCGATGCGCGGGACTTCTCGCTGAGGAGCGCGACGACCGCCTGGCAGCTACGCAGCTCTCGGTGGAGCCTTTTTCGCCATTCGTCTCCCGGCAGGATGCCGTCCTGCCTGTCGGCGTCGAGAAAAGAGCGACTGATAGCCGCCTGCCTTGAGTCGTCGGGCCACCTCCCGCGCCGCGTCTTCGTTCGAGCTGCTATGTCTGATGAAAATTGCGCTCATGCCCAGGTGCCCGATGTCACCCAAGAGTTGACGCGAGTCAAGGCGACCCGACGCTCGGGACCAGATCCAACCGCACATCGGAGCGTCGTCGGTTCCTCTCAGCCCGAGCACCGTCTATGGAGCAGCACTAACCGTCCCCAATCCATTTCGGTTGTGAAGATTTTCACATCGAGAGAGCTTCGCACAATGACCATCGCTCGGGATTGACGCGCGGAATGCGCGGGCCGATCGTAGTGGGTCTAAAGGGGATTCCAGATGCCGCCAAGCCCGGATCAGTTCTCCCAATGGAAGTCAGTTCTCCAGGGAAAGAACACGGCCGATATTCTGAACACGATGGAGGAGATAGTTCGAGAAGGCGGGTGGGACGCCCTCGGTCTGCTCACGATCGCCGGAACAAATCTAACCGGACTTGCGGCGGAGCTACCGATCCACACGCCGAACGGGAAGAAGAAGTTCGGCGAGTTTCGCCAGTACTGCATCGAGAGGCTTCAGGTGCGTTTGGGGGCGAGGCAAGCGCCCACAGCACCCTCGTCCGAGCCGATCAGGGTGTTCATGTCGTACACGCATCGCGATCGCGTTGCGGCCAACGCGCTCGCACTCGAGCTCCTAAGGGCGAAAGCGGATATTTTTCTCGATCATTGGGAGATGTCACCGAACGACGAAATCCTCCCGCGCATAGAACGCGAATTGCGTGACTCAGGCGCCGCGGTGGTTCTGCTTTCGGAGGCTTCATCAGCGTCCACGTGGGTGCAGCGCGAGCTGGAGATCGCCCTCAGAAAGCAAGAATCGGACGGGAACTTCCTGCTCTTGCCCGTGCTGCTCGAACCATGCTCGCTTCCGAAGGCACTCGCATCTCGTCCGTACCAGGACATGCGGGATCCAGCCAACCGACCGTATGTCGCGCAGGCGATAGTGAACGAGATTTTTCGAACCAAGCCATTTAGCCAGCGCGTCGCTGAGCTCCTGAACGAGCCCCCACTCTCTCCGTACAATCAGCAGGCGAGGCTGAACGGCTTTCGATTGCTTCAGGAACTCGCGAAACATCGAGGGCTCGAGATCGCGAACAACCAGAAGCGACGTCGATTTGACGTCGTCGGCTAGCAAAACTGAGCTTGGGCTGGCGTGACGTTGGTTCCCGCGGATCGAGCCGCACGCTCACACGGCTCGCTATGGAGTGAAGCCGCGCCGAGGGCTGCGGCCGGGTGGTTAGCGACGCCGCCAGCCGAGACCACGACGAACAAACCTCATGTGAATGGGTTTTGTGCTTGCAGAATGCGTTGCAGGAATGAAGGCCGCATCTGGGGACGACCGATGGCTCTTGGAAACTGCTGAGGAGTCGCGGCAAGCTTTTCTCAAGTTCAGCAAGTTCGACTTGGCGGATGCTCAAGAGGCGCTCGAACGGGCCGCGCAGAACTCAGATGTGCCGGCGGCGGCGAAAGCACTCGAGGTTGGATTGCAAGAGTCGCCTGGCCCGTAGCCCAGCCCGGAGTCAACCCGCCTTACGCTTCGATCTACGATGGCGCCCGTTGGAAGCTGCCTTGGGGGGCTACGATTTGCTCGGGCACCATCAACAGGGTGAGTTTCATCACGATATCTTCGTGCGCGTGCCGAACGCTCGACCGCGGCTTCCGGGTGAGTACCTGGTCATTTCGACGAACTGCAATGGCGGCGTCAAAGAGGTGCTGTGCTTTGAACGGCCCGCGGAGCCGGATGCGCTCTGGCATCATCGTTGTCCCGAGAATCCCGAGTTCAAGGGGGAGTTGCCGCAGATCTTGGCGGCAGCGCGCACCGAACATTGGTTCAACCCGTGTGAGCTACTGGCGAGTGACGCGCGCAGTGAGCTGAAATCGGAATACCGGCAGCGCCAAGCCGGTGGCGGCTGGTGCAAGCGCAGCTAGCCATGGCAACGGATTCAAAGCCCGAAGGACAAGCGAAGCGGTACCCGGCGATGACGGCGGGCGCGTTGCGGGCGGAGCGGGCGGCTCAAGAGGAACGATGCCGGAGAGCGCGCCAACACCCCGCATTGAAGGTGTTTGGTCCCTTCATCGAATCTCCGGGGCGGAAACCCCGTCCTTCAGGTCGGGGAGGAAGCCCCTCCGCGCTGTGCTTGGATGTAGCGTTTGACGGTCTCCAGAGGGGCCCCTCCGCAAGAGACCGCGCAATAGCTGGGCGACCAGAAATGA
>DATEDZ010000206.1:0-15826 GCA_035281385.1 Polyangiaceae bacterium | reverse complement strand
GTCGCCGCGCTCGAGCCGCCCTTCCTCCTCACCTACGACGACCTCTACGGCCCCGATGTCTTCTCCGTGCGTTCACGTCCTTAGCAGGGTGTTGAGAAAGTGGGTGTTGGGAGCCCGAGAGCAGTGTCAAGGTCTGCGCGTGGTGCCCACCCCCGTCCGTTGAGCTTGTGATGAGGGAGTTGAGCCTGCTTTTCGGGGGGACTCATGCTCTCCCTTCGCGCAGCCGGTGTGCCAGCGCCCCACCGCTGAGCTCCGTATGACCCGGCGCTGGCGCTCCGGGTGCGCGTCTCGCATGAGTCCCCCCGAAAAGCAGGCCTGCTCGACCGAATACCGCTCCCGCTACCGGCGCTTGCGAATTTGTGCTCATCCGAGCCCGACCCCCTATCCGAGCCCGACGCCGCTCCCCATCAGCCGCTCTCACTCCCGAGCCCGGCCCGATCACTAATCAAGGCTGGCCACGATCGGATGGAGCCGTGGCGCGGAGTCGCGCCCCTCAATCGCGGGCCGAACCAGGCCTTTTTTTCAGATAGATGGTCTGTTGGGCCGGATACTGAGCCACGCTCGAGAAGTGGCGGCGCAGGAACTCCTTCTGGCCGGAGCTGGGGTTGGCGCCGACGCCGACCACGATCGCGTCGATTCCGAACGCTTCCAAATCCTCCGCGCTGCTCGGGGCTGGGATAGATGGCCGTGCGTAGCGCCGCACGGCGGGGTTGATGAACTCGTTGGTATGGAGCTGGTCGATGGGAAAGATGCCGGTCCCGTACCCGTAAAGGCCGATCGTGAGCACGCGGTAGGGACGTTCGGCCGCCGGAGCCTGCTTACCGAGGCGCACGACCCGCAGGCCCCCCGCCGATGAGCTGTTCGGAGTCAGGCGCGCGACCAGCGATTGAAATACGATCTCCTCCTGGATCGAAGCGCTCGGTCGTTCACCGGGTATGATCAGGTGCGTGATGCCGAGGCGGCGATAGAGCTCGAACAGCTCGCGAGCGGTGTGGATGCGAGAGTAGCTGATCAGGCCCTGAAAGCCGGCCCAATCGAGCACCAGCTCTCGATCGATGCCCAGGGAAATGTGCGACGTATGCAGCAGCACTCGAGCGTCGGGCGGCAAGGCTTTGCCTGTCGCGACGTAGGCGCTGCGATAGCGATCGAAGCGATGCTTGGCCGAGCCGGCGAAGCCCGTGCCGATCAGATCCAGCGCGCTCCGAACGCGATCCTGATTGGAGTAAAAGAAGGCGTCTGCACCCCACAGCACCTGGAACGCGACCAGCGGCGCGACCGCCAGCCGCGCGAGCCACCCCAGGCGCCAAACCTCGACCAGAATCCCGCCGGTGGTCGCCACCAGGATCGGCATGAAGACTTGCAGATTGCGGTCGACGTTGAAGGTGAGGCCCCATATGAAGAGTGTGGTCAAACCGACGAACACCCACAAGAGCTTGTCGCGCCGCTGCCGGATGAAGAGCAGCGCGGGCAAGAGCAGCGTGAACAGCGAGCCGAAGACCGGAAAGCTCTTGGTGAACGAGTAGTGCGGCTCGAACGAGAAGGTGAACATCAGGCTCAGTGCGTGCTTGACCTTGTCCAGCGGTCCGCCCTTGGGCACCCAGTTCAGGTCGGTAAATTGGTGGGTTATCAGGAACACGCCATTTTCGACCACCGGTCGCGAGCCGGAAAAAACCTGCTGCATGAAGGGGTAGACGGGATTCCGGTAGAAGATCCAGTTCTTCAGAAAATGGGGCAAGACGAGCAGCGGTAGGCCGAGGCCAACCGCCAGTGCCACGCGCAGCAGCACGCGCTTTTGCTCGGGTTCGCTCGGCTTGCGCAGCTCCCGGATCAAGCCCCTTACCAGCTTGAGCGCGACGAGCAAAAGTAGCGGGAAGATCCAATAGAGCGCCTGGTACTTGGTCAGTAACCCGCCCGCCATGCAAAGCACCATGGCAGCTGCGTTCTGCCAGGTGCTGTGCTCGAGCAGGCGACTTGCTGTCAGCACGCCCGGCAGAATGAAGAAAGCAGCGACGTGATCGGCGGCCCCGCCCAGGTTGTTGTCGTAGACGAAGATGATGGGAAACAGGAAGAGCGCGACCCACGAGCCACGTAGCGTCTCGTCATTGGTCATGCGCCTGATGGCCGCGGCCACCCCCGCCAGCGTCCACAGGAAGAGCCCGAACTCCTGGTGCAGAGCCAACATCCAGCGCAACGCCGGCTGGCTCAGGCCCGGTACGCTGAAGCCCCAGGTGTGAACGATGCTCGCCAGGTGTGGCACGTTCTTGACCCAGTCCCCTGGGAAAGCCACGATGCCGCCTTCGCGTGCGTAATCTTGGGCGATCGTCAGGTGACACCAGCTAGCGTCGTAGTTCACCGCATCTGGGCTGAGCACTCCCAGGTAGAGCAGGAACGTCAGCGCTCCGCCGATGCCCCAGAGCCAAAGCTCGTGAGTCCCGAGCGGCGCGGCGCTGGCGCGCGCCCCGCGGTAGCGACCTAGCCAGACGCGCAGCTCGGGCAGCCCCGCCGCGACGAGCAGCAGTGGCAGGCACAGCGCAAAGACCGGTCCGTACAGGCCGATGGCGCCCGCCAGGTACATCAGCTCGGTGAAGACGACGACGCCTATGGTCGTGCTGACGACTCCGCTTTCTAGAAGCGGGAGGTCACGCAGGCGCAAGAGCCTGCCCACGATCAGGTTACCGACCGCGAACCAGCTCAGGTTCGCGAGCGCGACGTAGCCCCAGATCTTCAGCAGTGGCCAGGCCAGCCAGTCGCGTATCGGGTAGAACGCTTCGACGTAGCCCGCATAGATGTATACGCCGGTGGCGCTGGTCAGCAGCAGGCCGAACGTGGTCCACACGGCCAGAGGCGTCGGGCGTCGGAGCCAGGCCGCCCAAGCGACTATCTGAGCGACGACGCGCATGGGTCAGCTACCGAGGAATCTAGTCGGCTGGCGGCCTCCCGCAAAGTAAAAGCACCCGAAAGGGGCTAGGGTCCAAACCGCTCGTACAGTACCAAGAGGCCGATCAGAACCGCTGCGCCCGCTGTGAGCGACAGCGCGAGGCGCGCCGGGGACTGCCTTCACGCTGCGCCGCAGGGCGAAGCTCTCCAGGTCGGCGAGCGCCAACGCCACTGAAACACGATCTCCTCCTGAATCGATGCGCTGGGTCGCTCGTTGGGGATGTAGAGCAGGTGAGTGAGCCCTAGCTAGCCAGGCGCTCCACCATGCCGGCGCAGAGCTCGGCCAGGCGCGGCGAAATCAAGCCGATGACCGCGCACACAAGGCGCGGCGCCGGCTCGCGCGCGACGTAGAACGCCGCCATAGCCAGGAACGCCACCGAGAGCATCACCGCAGCGAACACGATAAGGTGGTGTGTCTGCGCGAGGGCGGTCGCGCGAGCTTTGCGTAACGGGCGACCCTTGCCATGGCAACTCGCAAACCCGCTGAAATACTCCATATCTCGCAGCAAGCTGCGACACCGCGACGTCCGTCGTATCTATTCCAACTTCACCCATCACCACACCGAGCACTTGGCAACTTGCACGCCAGGTGCAGTGGCCGTGGTTGGCCTTATTTGAAGCGCTCCGAGGGCGCTACTGGCGCAGCCTGGCACGACTGCCCCGTCGGCTATGTCCTGCCGTGCGAGCCACTGCCTCACAGAGCGGTTTGCGTGCCGCGAGCTCACTGGGCAGGTCGTGGCTGTCGGGACCAGGGCAGCGTCGGCGGGTAGCGGCGCCAGCACAGCACGAGCAGCGCGATCAACAGCGCCACCCACGGCAGCCAGCCCGTCACCTCGTACCAATACATCTTGTTGCGCAAAGCGGGATTTTGCTGCGCCTGTACTGGCAAGTCGTGCCGCGTCCAGAAGTTCATGTCGAGCATTGCCCAAACGGCGGCGAGCACCACGCCCGTGACGCCCAAGGTGCGCCAATTGCGGCGGCCGTCGGGGCGCCGGGCGTGGAGCGCCGTGGCCAGCAGGACGAAGCACGGCAGTAGCAGCGTGACGTTGTAGTGCTCCCATTGATAGGGTCCCGGTGCCAGCGCCACGATGGTCATGATCGCGAACGGGATGTCGACGGCCGTCGGATTGCTGCGTCCCGCGCGCATTGCGGGCCACGTCACGAACCAGGCCAGCAACACCAACGCGGCCGAAGCCAGCACCGCCAACAGCTGCCCGGCGGGCGAGAGAGCATGCCCGTAAGGGTACGCGTACGCAGGGTAGAACAGGCGCTGGACGATGCCGGAGATGCTGGCGTTGCGGATGCTGTTCACCCAGCGGTCGGCGTGCCCGATGGTCGACTCGAAGAACTCGGGATAGGCCTTGAAGCCCAGGCGTCGCACTACCTCGAGCGCAAACAGCAAGTAGACCGCGACCGCGGCGACTAGCGCACGCCAGCGCTGCGTCAGCGCAAAGAACACCACCAGCACGCCTGGATAGAGCTTCAGCGTACAGGCCAGGCCGGCCATGATGCCGGCCCAAGCGTCGCGACCGCGCCGCAGGAACCACCACGAAAGCACGAACAGCAGGGCGATCATCTCCGACAGATCGACCTGTGACAGGTGCACGTGCATCCACGTCATGTTGAGAACCGACGAGATCGTGAGCACGGCGGTCACGCCCCACATCGGCAGGCGTAGCTCCTGCAGGATCAACACGACGTGCACCCACAGCATGACGAGCGTCATCAGCGTGAACGCGTATTTCATCGTATTCGCGTCCAGGTGCGCAAACGGGAGGAACCACAGCAGCGTGGTGGGTGGGTGACCGAAACCGAAGCCTTGAGCGATGCCAATACGGCGCAGGCTGTCGTCGGCGTAGGGGTTGTGGCCGGCGGCCAGCTCCTTGGCGCCGGCCCAATCGGCGAAGCCGTCGGACGGAAAGTGCAGTGAGCGAATCTGGAGCTCAGGGCCCGCGGCGCGCAGCCAGTAAAACGATAGCGTGAGCGCGACTGCAGCGTAGGCAGCGCGGAGCAGTGCCGGGAGCGAGAAATTGCGCTTTAGTGCTTGCCCGAGTAGGCTCACCAGTCCTGCCACCGACGATGACCTCCGCGGGGCGCGTGGTAGCACGGACCGACCTGTTCGTTTGGGGTTTTCCCACACACTCCCTGGCCGCCTGGCCGACTCGCGCTAGCGGAAGACGCGCACGGCATCGAGGTGCAGCACCGAGCGGCGCGCGACGCGCAAGCGTACATAGCGCGCGGAGGTCGGCTCGAACGTCGCCCGCCAGTCGCGAAACGCCGCCGTATTCTTTCCCACCTGTTTCCAGTTTTGGCGATCAGTGCTGACCTCGATCACTAGCGGCGCGGCGCGCTCCCAGCAGCAGTCCGTGCGGTTCAGCACGCGTACCTTCGAGATGCGTTCGTTCCGGGCCAGATCGATTTCGACCCAAGGACCGTCGTTCTGGTGCGTATGAAAGAAGTAGCGCTGCCCGCACGACTGCTGGGGAGAAACGCAGTCCGGTCCGTGGCTCGAGCTGGTCTTCCAGGCCTTGCCGACCGCCAAGTCTGCCCTGGCCTCGAGCGCGCGCGGCGCAACGCTCGCGACGTAGACCAGCGCCACTACCGGCAAGACGGCGAGTGCCAAGCGCAGGGTGCGCTGCAGCCAGAGCGTGTCTACGGTCTGACGCTTGGCTCCTGCTTGGTCTAGCAATCGGCGCGCAACCAGGCCCAGCTCGCGGGCCGAGTTGGCCAGAGCTCGCGGGCTCGCTTCGCGCTCGAAGTCGCGCTCCAATAGTTGACGCCGCACCTTCTCGAACCCTTCGAGCGTGCCGCTCGCCGTCAGCAGTGCCGCTCGCTGAGACTCGACCAGGCGCGCCAGCTCCGGCTGATCGGGACCACCGTGCGGCTCACCTGCGGCACCGGCCCGGCGCAGTGACCAGGCAATGGACTCCGCGAACATGGCGGCCGCCAGATGGTTGGCCTCGCCCGCCGCCCACGAAGTGGCAGGAGACAGGATGTGCTCGCCTACCTCGACGGCTATCGCGGCGCGCTGGCCGAGATGACTGGCTTCCTCCTCGACCGCGAGGGCGCGCCGCGCCTCGCGCATGGCGCCAGCGCGCCAGAGCCACTCCCAGCTGGCTGCCAAGCGCGAGGCAGGCACCGCGACCGAGGGCGGCGCGAAGTCAGGATCGCCACGGGAGCCGTCGGAGTTCATGCGCGAGCGGTCTATATCACGCTTTGGCGCTAGCGGCGGGCACGCGGGAAAGCAGCATCAACCCAGCGAGGCCGACCAGTACGTTGAGGAAGACGTGGGTCGCGTAGCTGTAGAACACGAACAGCGCACCACCCGCCAGTAGCTCGCGCTCGGGGTGGAACATGGCCAGTGACGTGTACGCCGCCACCTGGTAGGCCCCAAAAAAACCGGGACCGGCAGGAAGCAGCGAGCCGAGCGCGATCACGCCCGTGGTGACGAACGCCTGTGGCAGATTGCACTCGAGACCCACGCCGCTGATCAGCGTCCATTGCGCCGCACTCACGGCCCCCCAATAGAGCACGGTGTCGCGCAGGAACGGGCCAGAGCTGCGCCATGAGGGCAGGAAGCCGAAGCCCTGCGCCAGTCGCTCCACCGTGCCGGCGCAGAGCTCGGCCAGGCGCGGCGAAATCACGCCGATGACCGCGCGCACCAGGCGCTGCGCCGGCTCACGCGCCACATAGAACGCTGCCATGGCCGCGAACGCTACCGAGAACATCAGCGCGGCGAAGAGAATGGTGCCGGGCACCAGCGAGACCGGTATCGGCAAGGAGCCGATGTGGTCGGGCAGCGGAGTGATGGGCGTGGACAACCAAAATGCGCCCGCGGTGAGCAATGCTACCACCAGACCGTCGATGATGCGCTCCGCCGCAACGCTGCCCACCGCCTGCACGAACGTTACCTCGCCGTCCTGGCTGAGCAGGTAGGGTCGCACCACCTCGCCCAGGCGCAGCGGCGCGAAGAACACCGCCGAGAAGCCGAGCAGGCCCATGCCCAGCACGCGCCAGCGCTGCAGCTTTTCGGAAAGCGGTCTGAGCAAGTAGTACCAACGCGCCGTTCGCAGGAACGCCGCGAGACCGAGGAACAGCATGAAGCCGGGCAGCGCCCACCAGCGCATCGACGCGTCGGTCTGCTGCGGCGGCGCGAGCGGCAAGCCCCCACGGCTCAGTGCCCAGGCGAAGCCACCAGCGATGAGCAACGACACCAACGAGCGCGGCAGCACGCGGCGCAGTGTCGTGCGGCGGCTCGGGAGCGCTCCGCCCAGCGGCGCCTCGGAATTCGGCGTGGAATTCAAGACCTGCCCGGCTGGAAGTAGGCGAAATCCCATGGTAAGAGCAGCGAGGTCGCCGCGCTGGATAGCCCCGGGACCGAACCAAGCCACATGAGTGAATCCGCGCCGCTCGAGCTGTCGATCATCGTTCCTTGCTTCAACGAAGAGCTGAATATTCCGGAGCTTACGCAGCGTGTACTCCGGACCCTCGAGGCAGGCAAGCTGAACGGCGAGCTGGTTCTGGTCGACGACGGCTCGTCGGATGGTACTGCGCGCGTGATTCGCGAACAGGTGGCGCTCGCACCCGAGCGCGTGGTCGGCGTCTTCCATCGGGGCAATCGCGGCCTGGCCGCGGCGTGGCGCAGCGGCACCGAAGCGGCGCGCGGCGCCACCGTCGCCGTCATCGACGCCGATCTGCAATATCAGCCGGAGGACGTGCGTCGGCTGTATCGCAAGCTGGTCGAGTCCAGCGTCGACGTGGTGCAGGGTTGGCGTAGCACGGTCGGGCGCGAGCGCGGCACGCGCTACTGGCTATCACGCGGCTTCAATTCGATTTTGAACGGCGCATTCGGCATGAAGCTGCAAGACAACAAGTCGGGCTTCGTGTGCTGTGCGCGCGACGTCATGCTCGACTTGCTGACCTACCAGGGTAAGTACGCCTACTGGCAATCGTTCATCATGGTGGCGGCGCACGCCAAAGGCTACTCCTACACCGAAGTCGAGGCGCTGTTCGAGAACCGCAAACAAGGTCAGTCGTTCCTCGACGGCCACGCCTATCGCGCTTCGCTGCTCAGCTTGGTGGACGTTACCAAGGCGGTTTGGGAGTACCGCGTGCGCACCGAGCCACACGACGTGGCTCGGCACTTCCTGCAGCAACACAAGGTCGAAATCGAGGATCCGCCGTCGAGGCGAGCGGACCCCGTGCGCTGGCGCGCCTACATGGCCAGTTTCGAGCAGTCGCACTGGATGATCACCAACAAGGTCGAGCGCTACTACGAGTCGCTCAACGCCACGCAATGGCTGTCTCCCTCGCAGATGCGCGAGCTACAGGACGAAAAGCTGCGCCGTCTGGTCAGGCACGCTTATCGATCGGTACCTTACTACCGCGGCCGAATGCAGGAGCGCGGGCTGCGGCCCGAAGACATTCGTGGTCAGGAGGACCTGCACAAGCTGCCGTTTCTGACCAAGGACGATGTGCGGCGTCACCTGCACTTCGACATCATGCAGGAGGGCGTATCGCACGCCGACATCTTGCGCATTTCGACCTCGGGTAGCACGGGCGAGCCCTTCGTCTGCTACGCCGATCGTTCGCAGCTCGAGTTCCGTTGGGCTGCCACGCTGCGCTCGCAAGAATGGACGGGTTACCGCTTCGGCGATCCCACGGTGCGCCTCTGGCATCAGACCATCGGCATGTCGCAAAGGCAGGCGTTCCAGGAGCACCTCGACGCCTGGTTCGCGAACCGCAGCTTCGTGCCGGTGTTCGAGATGACCACCGACAGCCTGGAGCGCATCATCGGGCTGATGGCAGAGAAGAAGCCGGTACTGATCGACGGCTATGCCGAGGCCTTCAACTTCCTGGCCGGTTACCTGGAGTCGCGCGGTGGGCTGTCTTTCAGGCCCAAGGCGTTGATGTCGAGCGCGCAGTCGCTGCCGCCCAGCAGCCGCGCGCTGATTGAGAAAGCCTTCGGGTGTGCCGTGTTCGACAAATACGGTAGCCGCGAGTTCTCCGGCATAGCCTACGAAACGGACGCTCACAACGGTCATGCGGTGGTGGCCGAGGGCTATATCGTCGAGATTCTCGTCGACGGCCGACCTGCTCGGCCGGGCGAGGTGGGCGAGGTCGTGATCACGGATCTGAACAACTATTGCATGCCGTTCGTTCGCTATCGTATCGGCGACTTGGCCGAGGCGCTGGACAATTCCATTCCAAGTACTTGCGGGCGCGGTCTGCCTCGCATTGGCGCCATTCAGGGTCGCGTGCAGTCGATCATCCAGGGGACAGACGGCCATTTCGTACCCGGCACGTTCTTTGCGCACGCCCTCAAGGAGTACGACTACGCCATCAGCCGTTTCCAGGTCGTGCAAGAGGAGCCGGGTGCCATCAAGTTCCGTGTGGTCAAGGCGCCGCGCTACTCCGACGATACACTCGACGAGATCAAGGCGCTGATTCGTCGCTACTTGGGCGAGGGCTTGCGTATCGACGTGATGTTCGAGGAGCAGATCGAAATGGTGCGCACCGGCAAACATTTGGCGAGTATTTCCAAGCTACCGGTCGACTTTCAGCGCAGCGCGCCCAAGGTCGCGGCCGTCACTTGAGCGCGTCGGCCGTGCGCATCGTCGTTTCGGGTTCTCAAGGTTTCGTCGGCAAGCATTTGCGACGGGCTCTGGTCTCGCGCGGCATCGAGGTGTTGGGCGTCGATCTGCCCGGATCGGGCGCCGAATTGGAGCAGGACCTGGGACGCGAAGATTTCGCGCCCGAGTCACTGGCGCGTCGCACCGGGAAAGTCGATGGCATCATCTACATGGCGGCGCGCATCACGCGCGGCTCCAGCGTAGACGGCCCTGCGCGGGCCAACCTACGGGCCATCGCCGAAGCCCCGGTGCGTTTGCTCGAGGCCTATCACGCGGCTTTTGGCCCGACGCACTTCGTGTACTGCTCGACTTACAAGTCTTATGGGCCTGCCGAGCAGCAGCCGATCGATTCGCAGCTTCCGCCGCAGCGGCCTGACCCGCACTCGTACGGTAGTGCCAAGGCGCTGGCCGAGCGCTTGCTGGCGATCGCGGCGCGGCGCCTGTCGGCTCGCTACGCGGTGGTGCGACCCACCTGCATCTATGGTCCGGGCCAGCATCTGCACAACGCGATTCCATTGTTCCTCAAGGCCTGCCTGGCGGGCACCGCGCCGGTGGTATTCGGCACTGGACGCGATGTGCGCGACGACGTCCTTGCGAGCGATCTTGCGTATTGTCTGGCAGAGGCTTGCCTGCGTCGAGCCGAGGGTGCATTTCACGCCACCGGGGAGCGCGCTCACAGCATTCTGGAAGTGGCCGAGCGTTGCGCTGACGCCGTCGCCGAGCTCTGGGGCCGCGCGGCCCTGATACCGCGCGTGGACCCGAGCCGTCCTCCGAAGTGGTGGCTCGATCAGACTTTCGACTATGAGCGCACGCGGCAGACTCTGGGCTACGAGCCGACGCCCTTGCTTGAAGGCTTGAAGCAAGAAGCGCGCTGGCTCGAGGCGGGAGCGCCGGCCGAGCGCAGCGTGGAGTTCAGCCCGGTGCGGGTGGCGTCGTGAGCGCGCGTGTGGTCGTGACCGGCGCCACCGGTCATCTCGGCAGCTATGTGACGCACATGCTGGCGGCGGCGGGGCAATCGGTGCTCGCGCTGTCGCGCAGCGGTGAGCTACCGCGGCCACCCTTCGGCTCGAGCCGCGGCGAGGGCGCGCAAGTCGAGACCGCCGCGCTCGACATCGCGCGGGATGTGGCAGTCAACGAGCTCGCGCCCATGCTGGGTCCAGACACCGCGCTGGTGCACCTGGCGGCCTGGCACCCGCCGGCTACTGCCAGCACCGGTGCAGCCGATCGCCGCCGGTTGCTCGAGCACAACGTGCTCGGCATGCTGCGCGTGCTCGAGGCCGCGCGGCGCGGCCGCGTGCACGCTGTGGTCTACGCTTCTAGCTTCGAGGTCTACGGCTTGCCACAGTGTCTCGGCCCGGTCAGCGAAGCGGCGCGCTTGGAGCCGATCTCCGATTACGGAGCGAGCAAGCTGGCGGGCGAGGACCACCTGCTGGCTTTCGCCTACGAAGAGAAGACGCGCGTGGTCGCGTTGCGGCTGCCGGCCATCTATGGCCCCGGCGAGACGACCTTGCGCGCCTTACCCAATTTCTTGTTGCAGGTAGCTCGTGGCGAGCGGCCATGCATTCAGGGTACGGGCGAAGACCTGCGCGATCAGCTCCACGTATCGGATGCCGCACTGGCCGTGCAGTGCGCGCTGGCGGCCGACGGCAGCGGCATCTTCAACGTCGCCGACGGTCAGCCGCATTCGATCCGCCAGCTGGCTCAGACTGCGCTGGAGGTCGCGGAGATGCCGGGCGCGCCCGACTACGCTCCAGCCCAGAAGCCGCGCTACGACTTTCACATGAGCATCGCAAAAGCCCGTCGCGAGCTGAGCTTCGAGCCGCGTATCAGCCTACTCGAAGGCATGCGAGAACAGCTCGGTTGGTTGCGCGCGCGAGCCGGTGCTTGACCCAGCCGCTGCCTGCTCCCAACTACGACGAGAGTCGGGGCGCTGGTTGGCCTTCGCCGACCGTTACCTTTGAGCTCGATTAGTGCTTGGGCGTGCGCAAACCGAGCGCCTTGAGCGCTGCCTTGTTGCCGTCGGTGCTTTGCCCACGCTTGAACAAGTAGAGGCCTTGCCCCTGCATCACCAGGCCGAACTGCGCTTGCGACATCAGCGTATTGACCGCGCTGCGCGTGTTGCCCGTGACTTGATTCACGTTCAGCAGGATGTAGTCGGCCATGGTGGGCCCGTCCTTGAGCGTGTACGCATTGAGGCGCGCCGCCACGTGAGGCACCTCGGTTTCGGAAGCGGCCACGCTGGCCTGTTGCGGGATCGCTGCGACCATTTTCTTCATGGTAGCGTAGCGAGCCTTCTCTTCCTCCGTCATCGTGAACTCGACCTTGGTAAAGCCGCCGACGAAAGTCTCGTGCTGCAAGATGGCGCCGAACACATAGCTATGCGCGGCCACACCCAGCGCCACTGCACCGAGCACGGCGCGCCGGCGCAGCGCCCCGTCGGGTTGCCGCCCGATCAGGCGTAACATCAGCACGCTCGACGCGAAGATGTAGGGAATGGCGTGGCACGTATATTGGAAGGCAATCGAGAGCGTAGGCGCATAGCCCGTGGTCAGCAGGCTGAATGCGAAGCCCGGAGCTGCCAGCAGCAGCAGCGCCCAGCGCCGCGCCGGCAGCAGCGCCAGCGGCCCCAGCATGTGCAAGAAGTAGATGAGCTTCTCTTCCTTGAGTAGCGTGGTCAGAAAGTAGGCCGGGTTGATCAGGATGGTCTGAACGACGCTGCCGTAGCCCGAATGACCCGGTGCCTGCAGGTCCTTGTAGATGCTGGCAAACCAGGTCTGCCAGAAGCGCGGCATGACCACGAACTTGATCAGCACGAACCACACGCCGGAAAGCAGTGCGAGCCACAAGCCCATGCGCGGGCGCAGGCCAGTAAGCATCAAGAACAGACCGAGCACCGTGATGCCGACCGCCACGTCTTCACGGAACGACCAAAGCACCGGCACCAGCAGCACGACCAGCCAGTTTTTCTCCCGCGCGATGGCCCAAAACAGCAGAAAGAAGATCGGCAGGGGCGGCAAGAGCTCGTGATAGTCGTAGAAATTCGGCCCGTGCAGCGGCGCGAAAAATAGGTAAGCGTACGCCATAACGACCGCCGACCAGCGCGTGGTCTGGGTCGTGGCGAACAGGTACAGCGTGACCGCGCCCAGGCCCGCCATGGTCGCCTGAAAAATCAACAGCACCTCGGCACCTGGTGCCAGCGCGTAGAGCGGCAGCCAGAACGCCATCGCGAAGATGGCGTGGTTACCCAGAAAGTGGCCGCCGTCTGGCCCGAACAACACCGAGCTGCGTTCCGGGTGACCCTGGAGCGCGTTGTAACACCAGTTGACGTTGATCCCCAGATCGAAGCCCGACGTGTTGAGCCGTTGGTGATTGAGGATGGTGTAGTAGCTCATGTAGCTGGCGTAAAAAAGCCACCCGGCGACCACGACGCCCAAGGGTAGCCAACGCGCCACGCGCGGACCGAAGTCGAGCTTCTGGTGGAGCCAGTCGCTGAAGGACTCGGGGATGGCGTGCAGCGAGTGACGCAGCAAGGCCTCGAGTAGCAGCACAGTCACGACCATTCCGACCAGAAACGTCGTCGGCTTGTCGTGCCAAGGCCGCGCCGAAAACATGCTGGGGAGCAAGCCGACCACGCTAAAGGGCAGGACGATGTCGGCGGCGTGTCGCAGCGACGTGACACCCGCGCGTCGCCGTACCAGCACGTAAAGCAACGCCGCGAGGCCGAACACACCGGCGCCGAACAGGAAACACAGAAACACCCGTGAGCGCAGGCTGTCCTCGAGCGTGTTTGCGTCCAGAAAGCGGGACACGCTCGCGGGCTGCAGCGTTTGCGAGGTACCGATACCGACGCCCAGCGATGCGCCAACCAGCCCGAAAATGGCCACGCCCTGGGCCGCCATGGCGACTGGGAAGGGATCGCGATGCTCGCCGCTCGGCGGCCGCGGCCCGGGCTCGAGCGACGGCTCGGCTGTGGGCGTCGGGCTCGGTTCGGCTGCAGCTACGGTCATGCTGCGCCCCGCTCTGCGGGCTTGCGCGCCACGCACAGCAGCGAAACTCCGAATGGCAAGCGATGGCGGGGCACGACATTGGCCTCCGCGGCGAAGATCGTTCGAAGCGCCTGGTTGACCGGGCTAGGCGGCACGTGCGCCATGTCGTCACCGCCGCGCTTGAGCAGTTTTTCGCCGACGCGCCCCGCCAACACCAGCCCAAACAGCAGCGTGTTGAAGTAGGTCAGGTGGCGAATCTCGAAACCGGGCTCGACCACGCGACGCAGATGGCCGGCAGTATAGCGGCGGCGATGATGATTGATGTCGTCCGCCGGACTCCACAAGAACATGTAGGCCGGCACCGTCACGATCAACGCTCCCCCGGGTGCCAAGGCTCGGCGCGCGGCTTCGAGACAGAGGCGCTCGTCGTCGAGGTGCTCGATGACGTCGGCCAGCACCACCACGCTGGCTGAGGCGTCCGGAATGCCCTGCAGGACGTTGAGATCGGCCTGCTCGACATTGTGGCGCCCTCGGCGCCTGCAGAACTCGACCGCCTGCTCTGCCATGTCCAGGCCGCGCGTTGGACCGAACTTTTCGAGCACCGGCAGGTTGGCGCCAACGCCGCAGCCGAGATCGTAGAGGGTGCCGCTGGGCACGCCTTCGGCGAAGACCTGGCGCAGCACGCGTTCGAGGATGTCGCGTCGAGCCACGTACCACCAATGGCGTTCTTGCACGGCATCCAACGTCGCATAGTAGTCGGTCTGCACGGTCAGCCTTATAGCGTGCGCATCTGGGCTCGCCAATCAGCGTGCTCAATGCGCGCGAACAGCGATGCCGGCCAAATGCAGGACACTGCGGCGCGCAACCCGGACCCGCACGTAACGCGCGGTTTGGGGAGCAAACTTGGCGTGCCAGGTGCTGAAGGATTCGGTGCGACGCGAGACTTCCTTCCAGCGTGTGCCGTTCTTGCTAACCTCGATCACCGCCGGTAGCACGCGATCCTGACAGCAGTCACGACGATTGATCACGTCCACTGCCGAAAACTCCTGCGGCTGCTTCAAGTCGATCTCGACCCAGGGGCCCTCCTCGTCCTGCGTGTGAAACAGATAGTTCCGCGGCTCGATCTCCACGCCGGCGTTGGTGCTGCTGGTGCGCAGCGGTATGCCGGAGGCCAGGTCGGGCCCGCGCGAGAACACCGAATATAGGTTGATGCCTCCCAGCAGCGAGCCCAGGACGAGCACCACACCAAGACCAAGCCGCACCACGCGCTGTACTCGCAGTCGACCCAGCTGGCGCTCGGGTCCGAGCAAGCGGTCGATCAGCGCGGCCACGAAGGCACGCAGCAGGCGGCTCTCGACGCGCTGCGTGTCCGGGTGGTCTGTGGCAGTCTCGCGGAAGGTCTTCCGGACCAGCACGTCGCGCACGTGTTCCAGAGCCTCGGGGCTGCCGGCGGCGAAGGTCAATACCTCGGGCGGCACATTTGCCATTGCCTCCTCGAGCGTGCTGGCAGTGCTCGATGGTTGGTGCGCGATGAGCGCCCAATAAGCAGCCTCGCGGTACAGCGAAAGCGATAGAGGTAGGGAAGGGCCGCTGCGAAGCGGGTCGATCGGATCGAAGGCCACGTCGCCGAGCTCGAGGGCGGTGCGCGCGTGGCGGAGCACATCGCGCTGTCGTCGAGGCAGCTCCGTCAAAAGCCTGTGCGTTTCGGCCAGCTCGGCCCCGCGCCAGAACCACTGCCACAGGCCTCTCTTGCGAAGTCTGGGGGATTTTGCGTCATCCGCCATGCGTCCGAACTCTCCGGGCGCTTCGGCTGGTATCACAGGACCCACGGGTCCTGACAGCGCTAACCGCGCTGGCCTGACTGCTCAGGCGAAGGCCGGCAGCGGGAGGCGGAGGCGCTCGAGAAGCTTCTTGATCCTGCGCATGGGCTGCTTTCCGGTGAGGGACACCGGCAGGTAGGCCAGTGTACGGGCAGGTCTTACATCCATTCGAGGAGATTGGCAAGTAAGCTCCCCCACTCTCGATCCGTAGAAGGGGCCCCGTGCGAGCGCGGCCCCGGGAAGGGGTTCGGTTTCGGGAGCGGGGGGGGCTCGGGAGGGGCTTGGGGCAAGGCAAAGGCGGGGCCACTCGCGCGCGGGGCCTGGGCTCGGTCTCGGCGAGAAGCCGTTATTTGACGGGGGTGTCGGGCGTCGGCCCTAGGTTTCGGTCTTTCGGTTCAGCGGAGCCTAGGTTTTCGCAGCTCTCGCAGCTCGTAGTCAGTGGTCGTCGCGA
>DATEDZ010000205.1:0-36039 GCA_035281385.1 Polyangiaceae bacterium | reverse complement strand
CGCATCGCCTACACCCTGCTCGCACTCTTTCGTAGCGTTACCCAACGCTCCGACGAGCGTCGTGCTGTGCCCTGGAAAACCGTGATGTCCGAGATCTTCTTCGCGCTCGTGACGACCACTGACTACGAGCTGCGAGAGCTGCGAAAACCTAGGCTCCGCTGAACCGAACGACCGAAACCTAGGGCCGACGCCCGACACCCCAGTCAAATAACGGCTTCTCGCCGAGTCCGAGCCCAGGCCCTGCGCGAGCGCGGCCCCGCCTTTGCCTTGCCCGAAGCCACGACCGAGCCCGCTCCCGCTCCCTCGACCGAACCCTTCCCCGGGGCCGCGCTCGCGCGGGGCCACTTCCACGGATCAAGACTGGACGAACGCCGCGTTCGCTAGCTTACCCTATGATCTCGAGCTAACAGCTCTTGCTGACAAGCACATGAAGCTCGCCTGCGTCCCGGTCTGCAACTATTTCACGTCGGATAATCGCGTACAGCGCACTTGCCAGTTCTTGCTCCGTCAGGGGTTCGAAGTGCACGTGCTGGCCATCGGGCGCGCTGACTTGCCGGAGCACGAGGTGGTCGAAGGCATTCAGGTACACCGCTTCCGCTCGGACTCGACGAAGACGATTCGGCGCGGTGTGAATCTGACAGCGATGCGCGCCTTCGGCGCGTACGTCACGGGCTCGGTGAGCTGGGCGCGCCGAAGGCGCCCCAGCGTGATCCATTACAACGACTGGAACACGTTGTTTCTCGGTCCGCTGTCGCGCATCGAGCATCGCTCGATTTACGACATGCACGAACTATTTCAGGATCTCGACTACCTGAACTTCCCGAAATCGATCAATCGCACTATCGCGGCCATCGATCGTGAAGGCCTGCGGCGCGCGGAGGCGGTGATCTGCGTCTCGAAGCCGATCCAACAGGAGCTACAGAGCCTGACCGACAAGCCAGTCTACGTCGTTCGTAACTTGCCCGAGGCGCGCTTTGCGGAGGGACCAGGGCGCGAGTCGCTCGTCGCGCACTTCAGGGACGGGCGCAAGCACCTGGTCTTTCTGGGGGCACTGCAGAAGGAGAAGGGCGGTCGGCAGATGCTCGCGCTGCTGAAGGAGCTGCCACAAGAGTACGTGCTCGATTGCCTTTCGGGTCGCACGCCCAAAAATGCGTTCTTCGACGAGGAAGCCGCACGACTGGGATTGGGCAAGCGCGTGCAGGTCTTCGACTACGTGCCGCAAACCGAGTTGTGCTCGTCGGTGCGCCACGCCTACGCCGGGCTCAGCTTCTTCGTGCCGTCGTCACGCATCTACGACTACGCGCTGCCGAACAAGATCTTCGAATACTTTCTTGCAGGGCTTCCGGTCATCACCTCGAGCGCGCGCGCGCAGGCGGAGCTAGTGCAAGAGACGGGCCTGGGTCTGGTGATCGAGCTGGACGACCCGTCCGGCTCGGCGCGTCGCATCCGAGCGTGGCAGCCACCGGCGGTAACGCGCGAGGTCATCGAACGCCACGGACTGACCTGGAAGCAGGAACGGCGCGTGCTCGAGCAAGTCTATCGGGATCTGCGCATCATCTAGCGACCAGACCCTCGATCCTGAGCCGGAAAACCTGGCTTGGCCAGCATGGCACACGCGGGCGCCTGTTTGGGCTATCGGGGTAGCGTCGCGCCGGCTTCCAGGAATTCGACGAACCATCGGGCGACGTCGACTTTCTCGGCCATCAGGCGCTGGTGGTTCGGCGCGAGACTCTGGCGCAGGTGGGGCTCCAAAAGCCAGCGATCTACGTGGGCTAGCAAGCGCTCCGCCTTGTCCGGTTGATAAGCGAAGGTCAAACCGTAACGCTGCTCGAGCTCGCTCAGGTACGCGAGGCGGCCCGTCCAGGAGGAAACACGCAAGCTCGGCGTTCCGAGCACGGCGGCCTCGGCGGCCATCGTCTGGCTGTCACCCACCAACAAATCGGCGAAGGCCAGAGCATCGTGGAGCCGATCGGGGGGCAGCGGGAACTTGAGCGGCGCGAGCGCTTCGGGCAACACGCTTTCACTGCTCACGAATACCTTGCCGTGTGCGCGCAGTTTGTCGAGCAGCGCCTGCTTGGCGTCGAGCGGCAACCCGCCCTCACCGACGTCGTGGCTGGCCCCCATGGCCACGAAACGCACGATGAAGTAGCGCTCGCCCGCGGCGATGCCGAGCGCCTGCAGCACGCTGGGATCCGGCGTGAAATGATTGGGGTGCAGATACGCGGTCTGCTTGTAACCCGGGTACTTCACGTGGCGCGCGCCGTAGTCCTCGCTACTGCAGTCGGGCGTCGTGATCACGTGCGCAAATGGCGCCGCCGACCAGAAGTGGACTCCGGCGGCCTTGCCGTCATCGGTGTCGAAAACCGAACGTATGCGGAGCAAACGACCCACCTGCGCACCGGCGGGATTGCGGGTTACGATCAGATCGGCGCCGAACGCGCGCGCGGCCTTAGCCAGCGCCCAGTCGCGCCGCAAGAGCTCGCCGGCCATCCCGAACAGCGACTGCCTCGGTCGACCGATGCTTTCGTACGCAAAGCCCAAGCGATCGAGCAGGGCGTTGGTCACGTCCTTGTCGCGGGCAACGATCTGAGTTTGGTGACCTCGCGCGCTCAGCCCGCGGATCATGTTCTTGAAGAAGTGCACGTGCGCGGGGTGCACAATGTCGAATAGGACTCTCACGCCTGCTCCGCGTGGCTGACGCTATCAGCCACTGCTGCTGCCCTCAACGGCGAGGGAGCTTCTTGCGCACCCGGAACTCCACCGGGCGGTCGTTCGGGATCCAATACGGGAGATCATGGTCGCCAAGTAATGGGTTCGCGAGCAGAAAGCCAACGGTTGCCAGCGCCGCGGTCGGGCCAGCGACGGATGCCCTACCACAAGAGCGCGTAGACCGACACGCCCATCCCGATGAACCACACCCGTTGAGCAGGCTGGCCGTTGCGGTCTTCGCTAACTGCCATCCTGGCCGCGAGGCACCCCTCGGCTGCTTCGCGATCGTCAGCGACAACTTGCCCAAGAACCCCGGGCGCGCGTGCTTTCGGAGCGGGATCGTGCAAGCATTCCGCCACGGAAAGGCTGGAGGCCACGTTGAAGAGAGCTCGGATCAAGTTGATCTACCCCGCTCAGCAGTTCACTCGCACGGAAGTGCCTCGCCCCGATGGCTCGTTGGGGCTGCTCTACCTCGCGGTAAAGTTTCGTACGATTCAGCCCTATTAGCGAAGCCAATCGGATGGGAGGTGTGAGCGTGGAAGCGAGGGAACAACCAATCTCGGTTGCGCCCGTATCGAGTAAGCTCGAAGAGCTGGCGCCGGGTGTTTCGGTGATCGTCCCGGTCTATCGCAGCGAGCGGACACTGCCGCAGCTGGTAGAGCTTTTGGCCGGTGTGCTGCCCGTCCTAGCACCGCGCCACGAGCTCATTCTCGTGAATGATGGTAGCCCGGATGGCAGCTGGCTGGTCATCGAGCAACTGGCCAAAACGCATGGCTTCGTCAGGGGCATCAGCTTGATGCGCAACTACGGCCAGCACAACGCTACGCTGTGCGGGGTTCGCGCCGCACGCTACGACATCTGCATTACGATGGATGACGATCTGCAGCACGCTCCAGAAGACATCCACGTCTTGCTCGACAAGCTGCGCGAGGGCCACGATGTCGTCTACGGTGTATGGGTGGAGCGCAGGCGCAGTTGGTGGCGCTCGCTATTCGCCACGCTCAGCAAGCGCGCGGTGGCTTGGGTCATGGGTGCTAATACGGTGCGTGACATGAGCGCATTCAGGGCCATTCGCACCCAGGTGCGTCGTGGCTTTCGGACGTTCGACGGGCCTGACGTGCTACTCGACGTGCTCCTGTCCTGGGGCACATCGCGCTTTGCCGCGGTGGCGCTTCGAGAACGCGACCGGGCAGCGGGGCACTCGAACTATACGTTCTGGAAGCTAGTCAAGACGTCGCTGCTGATGCTCACGAGTTACACGACGGCGCCGCTGCGCTTCGCCAACTTCGTGGGCCTGTGTTTGACCGTCTTCGGCGTGTTGGCCTTCGGGCGAGTCGTCTACATCTACTTCATAGAAGGCTCGATCCCCGGCTTCTCGTTCTTGGCGGCCACCATCCTCTTGTTCGGAGGGGTCCAGCTGTTCGCGCTCGGTATCATCGGCGAGTACCTGGCCCGCATCTTCGAGCGCGCCTCGGGGCGACCGCCTTATTCCATTGGTCACACGACGACCAGGGAATGAGCTCTCAACCATGAAGTGCGTCGTTTTACAGCCCTCCTACATTCCGTGGCGCGGCGTTTTCGATCAGATTCGCCGGGCAGACTTGTTCGTTTTCTACGATGACGTGCAGTACGACAAACACGGCTGGCGTAACCGAAACCAGATCAAAACGCCCACGGGCAAGCAGTGGCTGACGATTCCGGTCAGCGCGCGTGGTGCCGTCACGGGGCACGTTGCCATCAACCAGGTGCCAATCGTGTGGAACAAGGCCTGGAGCAAGGAGCACCTCAAGACGCTCGCTCAGCACTACCGGAAAGCTCCCTACTTCAAGCAGTACGAACCGCTGCTCGAAGAGTTCTACTCACGGCGCGATGAGCTGTTGGCGGAGTTTACCATCGATTTCACGATTGCTCTGGCGCGCGCTCTGCACATCGAGCAAACGCGCTTCGTGCGCTCCTCCACTCTCGGCGTCCTCGGCAGCAAGACGGATCGGCTGATCGCGCTGCTGCGGCAGCTGGGCGCCGACCACTACCTCAGCGGGCCCTCGGCCAGGGAATACATCGAAGCGGAGAAGTTCGCCGCCGCGGGCATTCGGCTCGAGTACATCGCCTACAATTACCCCGAGTACTCCCAGCTTTACCCGCCTTACGACCCGTCCGTCAGCATTTTGGATCTACTATTCATGACCGGCGACGATGCGCTGAGGTACATCAGGGCGCAAGATGAGTAACGAAGTCGAGTTATCGGCCGCCAGGGAGCCACCGTCATCGAACGGATTCTGAAATTTCGTTGCTGAAACGGCGCGGCGTCGCCGCAACTTCGGGCGTGGTGCGTCCAACCGCGTAGGGCGGTCGACGGCCCGTGCGCTCGAAAACGCGCGCCAAGTACTCGCCAATCACCCCGAGCGCGAACAGCTGCACACCGCCGAAGATCAAGATGATCGCGGCCAGAAACGAGAAGCCGGGGATCGAGCCCAGCACGAAGAAATTGTACAAAACGTGAACGAACGCGGCGAAGCCGAACAGCGTGAAGCCCAGGCCCACTAGGTTGGCGAAGCGTAATGGAGCAGTGGTGTAACTAGTCAAGACCAGCAGCGACACCTGCACGAGTTTCCAGAACGAATAGTTGGACTGACCCACGGCGCGGTCTCGCTCGTCTACTTGGGCCACGCCGAACCGGGACGTGCCCCAAGAAAACAGCACGTCTACCAGCACATCCGGGCTGTCGAAATGCTCGAACGCCGCGCGAACCTCGGTGCGTAGCGCCCGAAAGGGGCTGATATCGCGAACAGTTTCCACGCCCATCACCCACGCAACGGCGGCGCGCGTCAGCCGGGCAAAGTAGGCGCGCCACCAGCTGACTGTTCGCTCACGCCACACGCCGTAGACTACGTCATAGCCCTCAGCCAGCTTGGCCACTAGCACTGGCACGTCCTCCGGCGCGTGCTGCAGATCGTCGTCCATGGTGACGACCACGCCGAAGCGCGCCGAACGAATGCCGCACAGCGTGGCATTGTGCTGGCCGTAGTTGCGCATCAGATTGATGCCACGTACGAAGGTGTGCTCCTTGGCCAGGTGTTCGATCACCGACCAGCTGTGATCCGGGCTGCCGTCGCACACGAAGACCAACTCGTGGCGTGGCGAAATTCCCGGCAGCACGTCGGCCAGTCGCTCGGTGAGCGGCCCGAGCGTCTGCTGACTGCGATACACGGGCACCACCACCGAAACTCCCAGCTCTGCGGGCGGCGCGTCGTCGCGCGAGAGATCCGGCGTGGTCTCGTGGGCTGTCGGCTCAGAGGTCATCGGTGCGGCGAAAACTCGGCCTTATAGCATGTCGCGCGAGCTCAGCGCATGTGCGCCAGAATGACCGCAGATACTCGCTCCGCTCGCTCCGGCGTGAAGTAGCGATCGCAGAACAGGTTCACGACCTGGCTAGCCAGGCCTTCGGCGTTCGGGCAATCCCCGGGCGCCATGATGCCGGCTAGAGAAGCGTAGTGGGCGCTCGCGAACTGTCCCGCGGCGAAGATGGCCTCGAGCAGCTCGGCCCGATTGGGGACGCGCAAGTTGAAGCGCCAGCATTGATAAGCTGCGGGCAGCTGGATCTCCGCCGGCAGAGCCTGCGTGTAGATCGAAACGATGCGCTCCCGCAGTCCACTCGCGAGCTCACGCGCCGTCGCGACGCGTGCTTGATAGGCGGACCATGCAGACAACGGGCCGACCGTCTGGAGCCAAGCGCTGTCATGGTAGACTAGAGGCCTGCGCTCGCGAATCGCCAACTTGTAGCTGACTTCCAGCTCCTCGTAGCGCGCGGGCTCGAAAGCCAGGCTGGCGGCCACGTAGCGTACGGAAGACTTCACGAAGGCATAGCCACCACCGCCCAGGTCTACCTGCTTGGCGTAGCCGGTACTGTAGAGCGCCACGTCGGCGTAGGTGTCCAACGGGTCCAGATCGGGTGAGCACAGGCAGCGATCGTCGATGATGAATAACCGCGGGTCACGCGCCTTCAAGCGCTGAAAGAACGCCTCGGGTGTCGACGGCTCACCGTAGCTGTGAGCGTAGAGCAAGCCGCCGAAGAGTCCCGGCTGCAGCCGCTCGTCCGCCAAGTCCAGATCCATGTGCAGGCTGCTCGGTGAGATGTCCGCGAAATCGAACGGCACGCCCGCCTTGCGAAAGACCAACGGCACCACCGGGCAGATGTTGGCTGGCAATAGCCAGGGTCGCACGTCACCGCGGCTGGACAGCAAGCTGTAGAGGATGGCCGAGGCACGCGCAGCTTGAACGATCTGCACGAGCGACTAGCCGTCTTTGCGCACGAGGATCGTGAAGTCGTACAGACCGTAGTCGTGCAGCAGTGCTACGTTGCGCGAGCAGTTGCGCTTGCAAAAATCGAACAAGACCAGCGGATCGGCGAAATACAAATCGGGCCGTTGCGCCATACGGTCTGCGTCGGAATATCCGGTCAGGATGTCGAATGCGAAGCCCTTCTTGGCCAGCGCGTCCATGTGTCTGATGGTCTCGAGCACGCGCGCTTGCCATTCTGCGTCGCTGGCTCCGAACTTGTTGTTGAAGATCGAGCCGGCCAGCACGTAGTCGGCTTGCGGAAGCTCACTCGTCTCGTGCGTGAAATGTACATTGGGCAGGCGCTGATGCGCATGGCGCCCGGCCGCCACCATCTTTTCCAGCATGTCGAAGCCGTGGTAGTCGAAGCACCAGCCCTTCGACTGCAAAAAGCCGTGCAGCGCGCCGTAGCCGCAACCGTAGTCGATGACGCTGAAAGGTGTCGAATGGTCGATGACCTTGGCTAGCTGCTCGAAACGGATCTCTTGCGCAGCGGCACCGTTGTAGTCCACCCCCTTAGGCGTAGCCCCGTGTGTCTCGATCTTTTCGTTGAAGTATGCGCGGTAGTCGCTGAGCGCTTTGTCAAGGCTCATGGGTAGCTCCGAAGTAGGTCGACGCCTGGTTGCCGGTCATGAACAGTAGGTCGAGGATACTAGCCGGCGGATCGTACGCCGGGTAGAGCTGCGGGTACGCCGGGTAGGAGTAGCGGACAAATTTCGAGCCGAATCCCGGCTGCCTGGAGCTTGTCGGTCTCGATGTAGTCGGCTGCGGAGTGCACGCCCGCTCCGCTCCGCGCGCGCTATCAGCCGCTGCATCCTTGCTCAGCGGCGAGCAGCCTTCTTGCGCACCAGGAGCTCCATCGGGCCATCGTTCGGGATCCCGAATTGGGCTCCCAAACGTTCGAAAGCGCCCGAGGCTCGGACTCGGTCGCTCGTTTCGGTCCAGGGTGGCCAGCGGCCTTTGCGGCGTTCTTGGGTACGCGAGCCAGCGAGCACCAGGACGTAGTCCGCCTCTTCGACCAGGCGCTTTGCCCAGCTCTCGGGCGTGACACTGGCCGCGCCGCTGATCTTGGGCTCCCAAGCCCAGACATCCACAGCCAGCGGATCGACGATGAACGAGCTCTTCCGGGCGCGATGGCTGGGTTGGAAATTGGAGGTTGCGACGCGTACGCCCAGATCGAACACCAGGGTGTCGATGAGCGAAGCGTCGTGAAGCACTCCCCAATGAATGAGGCCGAGCTTGACGCGCCTCCTTCCGGCATCGATCGCGTGCTGGCGCATCGCCTCGAGCGCCGTCTTGATCCCGCGCTTGTTGTTGGCGTGGCCGTCGTGCGTGACGCGCTGCTCGAAAAAGAAGGCCCACATGCTCAGCGCACAAGCAATCCACAACGCCGCCCCATAACGGCCCCTGGTCACCAGCTCGGGCCGAGACGGCTTGAACGGAAACAACAAGACCAGAAATACTCCGAGCAGCAAGACCGCCCCGTAGGGCTTGAACGTCGTCCCCAACCTGGCCAGCACGAGCATCGGGCAGACTATCAGCCACAACGCGGCCCAATTGAAACGCCAGAAGCCGCGTCCGGGTGCGAGAACCGCTGCTGCAAACGGCCACGTCAAAACGCAAATCAACGCCAGTGTTTTCGAAAATGCCAATCTTGGGAAGTACAGCCACTCGAAGAACCCCGCCGTAGGCGTCATGCTATTCATGACACCCCACGTGCCAAATTGCGTGGGATAGTCCAGCACCTCGCGCCAGTGCTTGAGCACCCACCAGCCGCAAACGACATACGCCATGGCGACGACGATCACGCCGCCTGCCAGCGAAAGAACGATCTGTTCCCGCGAGCGACGCCAGAAGCATGCCAGGACGAAGGGGAGCATCGCGGGCAGGACCACGCCCAGGGTGTAGACGCGCCCCAAGGCCAGGGCACCCAATGACAAGCCCGCAAGAGCGCATGGCACGAAGCGCTCGAAGCGATCGCTGAGAATGACCCAGCAAAGCGCGCTCGTGCCCAGCATGAAGCCAACCAGGTTCGGATCCAGAGAAGTCAGACCGTAGGTCGTGCTCGTCAAGAATGGGTTCGCGAGCAGAAAACCCATGGTTGCCAACGCCGCGGTCAGCCAGCGCCGCATGTGCGACCAGAACAGCGCGTAGACCGACACGCCCATCCCGATGAACCACACCCCGTTGAGCAAGACTGCCATGGCTGGGCGCAGCGGCAAGAAATCGCGGAGGTACCAGGCCGTGAAGGTCTGCAGCACGTAGATGCTGGTGCCGTGGTCGGTCGCCTCGAACGGCGAAGGATCGTGCAGCAGGTCACGCAGCCCGAAATCGTCCTTGCCACTGACCACCAGCGCGGGGCCCACAAGGTAGCAAGAGCTGTCGGCGGCAACCATGCGCCGGTCGTAGTAGCGGTCGCTTGCGCGAAAGGACGCGTGCAGGACCCCGGCGCTGAACAGCAGCACGACCAGCGCACCCGGCACCCAGCCACGCAGCAGTTTGCCCAGGAGCAGCCGCGGCTTTGCTGCTTGCCTCAGCTGCACACCCCACGACCATGTTCGTTGCGTCAGCCGCGAACCCCACGACTTCAATTCTTCCCACAGCCTCACGGATTCATCCTTGCAGGCCGGGGGCCAACTCGGGAGCAGCGGCCTCCATAGCAAGACTGGCTCTTGGTCGCTAGCCCGCGAGCGCGGCGAGCTCGCTTGGACGAGCGGCGCCGCATGCTAACGCCTGAGTCTGACAACTCCATGGAATTACCTCCCTTTAGCATGATCGTTGGCGCCACATAGACCACCGAATTTTGGCCCTGGCTCCCTGGCGCATCAGCGCTTAGAGGAACCGGCGTATGAGCTCAGGGCACGGGTCCTCCGCGAAAGCGCACGAGCACCACCACTACGACCACTACGGCCCCGAAATGGCGCAGCGCCTGGACGGCTTTTATGGGCGCGTGGACGAGCGGCTCAACGAACGCATCGCAGAGCGCGCGGTCGGCGAGTCAGTGCTCGACATTGGTTGCGGCTTCGGCAGCCTGACCGAGCACCTGCGTCAGCGCGGCTTCGAGGCGACCGGCATCGATCTGCTCGAGGAGTGCATCGCTGCGGGCAAGGCGCGTTACCCGCAGGCCGACTTGCGGCTGGCGGCGGCACACCTGGACTTCCCCGACGCGAGCTTCGACACTGTCGTGCTCAAGGACACCATCCACCACATCTACGAGGAGGACGACGTCGCTGCCTTCCTGAAGGCGGTGCGCCGCATTGCGCGCCGGCGTCTGCTGGTTCTCGACCCCAATCCAATGTCCGTTCTCCTTCTCGCGCGCAAACTGATCGGTCACGTCGACCCGGTGTGCGCCCCCGCGGACGCAATCCGTGTGCTGAGCGAGGCGGGTTTCAAGGTTTCGGGGGTGTCGTACTCGGATCTGCTCGCCTTCCCGATGAGCGGCGGCTACGTCGGCCCAATCATCGTTCCCGCGCGGCCACGCTTCGTCGGCTCGGCGCTGCTCGCACTGGACGCCGGGCTGTTCGCTCTACTCAACGCCGCGAGCCTGGGTAGGTTCTTGGGTTGGCGCTATCTTCTGGTGGCGGACGCTCTCTGATTGACCTCGGCAGCCTCAAGCGTTACCCAGGTCACGGACATGGAGATGTGGTTTTGCAAAGTAAGCAGCTCGTTCAGAGCAAACGCGCCGGCTCGGTTCCAACATGAAGGTATGCGTCACAGGAGTTGCAGGCTTTGTTGGTTCGAACCTGACTGCGGCCCTGCTCGAGCGCGGCCATTCGGTCGTCGGCGTTGACAATCTGTCTCAAGGCGAACGCCTAAACATGGCTGGGTTCTTCGAGCACCCCGCGTACAGTTTCCTGGAGCACGACGTCTGCGATCGCCAGGCGATGTTGTCGGCCGTCGAGGGCTGCGAGGTCGTGGTCCACCTGGCCGCGTACAAGATCCCACGCTACTCGGACGCTCTCGACACCTTGCGCATCAACACACACGGCTCCGAAAGCGTGCTCGATGCCGCGCGGGCGGTGAGCGCGAAGGTCGTCGCCGCCTCCACGTCGGATGTCTACGGCAAGAATCCGCATGTGCCGTTCACCGAGGATTCGAACCTGGTCATCGGCAACCCCGACGTGAAGCGTTGGGCGTACGCGATTTCGAAAATGTTCGAGGAGCAGCTGCTGTTCGCCTACCGCGACCGCTACCAGATGCGCATCGTCGCTTTGCGCTTCTTCGGTGGGTACGGCCCGAACCAAAACCTGACCTGGTGGGGTGGCCCGCAGTCGGTGTTCATCAACGCTGCGCTGGACGACCAGGAGCTCGAGCTGCACGGTGACGGCTCGCAAACGCGCTCCTTTACTTACATCTCCGATCACGTCGACGGTATCGTGCGCTGCGTGGAAATGGCCGCGGCTGACGGCCAGGTCTTCAACTTGGGCAACACGCGGGAGATCTCCATCGCTGGGCTGGCCGAATTGATCTGGGGCATGATTCGACCCAAGGATGCCCCGAAGATCCAACTTCGGCCCTACGCATCATTCGGCAAATACGAAGACGTCATGCGACGTATTCCGGACATCACCCGGGCCCGCACCCTGCTCGGCTTCGAGCCAAAGATCGACCTCGAGGAAGGGCTAGGTCGCACCATCCGCTGGCAGGTGGAGCGACGCCGAGCGCTCGGCATCCCGACTCCGGACGTCTCGCATGCTTGAAAATCCCAGGGTCTTTCTGATCGTACCGGTTTTCAACGAGGCTGCGAACATGGAGCGACTGTTCAAGGGCTGCTCCGAGATCCAGCGCGAGCTCGGCACCCGCTACGACGTCCGCTTCATCTTGGTCGACGACGGCAGCACCGACGGCACCGCCGATGAAGCACGAAGGGTGGCCAACGGCGTGTCACTCGACGTATTGCGGCTCGACGCGAACGCCGGGCCTGGCCGCGCGTTCTCGACCGCTTTCAGTCACCTGGCGCCACTGATTCAGCCGACGGACTGGGTCGTCACCATCGAAGGGGACAACACCTCTCGGCTCGAGCTGCTCGAGCAGATGCTGACTCGAGCCGCCGAAGGCTTCGACGTCGTTCTGGCCAGCCCGTACCTCTACGGCGGTGGCATCTCGAACACCACGCTTTACCGGGTTGTCTTGAGCGCCATAGCGAACCTGGTGGTCAAGGAAAGCCTCGGCCTGCACGGCATCGTGACGATGAGCTCGTTTTTCCGGCTCTATCGCGGGTCCTCCTTCCTCCGCCTGCAGCAGACGTTCGGCCCCGGCGTCATCGAACGCGCTGGGTTCGAAAGCATGATCGAGCTGCTGCTGAAGATCACTTACTTGCAAATGACCGTCTCGGAAGTAGCTATGAAGCTCGACACGTCTCGTCGCGCCGGCACGAGCAAGATGAAGATTGCGCGCACCGCGATGGGCTACATGACGCTGTGGTGGGAAAAGGACCGATGGCGGGACGCTGCAGCGGCCCCAGTGGGGACCGACCCCAGTTGAGAGGTCGTGCGTCGTCCGCCCTCACCGATCGGCCTTGCGCGCCTCGAGGTAAAAGCCCGAGGCGGCGATGGATGCCGCAGGGTGGCGCGTGAGGAAAAAATCGAACAGCTTGAGTGGTGAGAGAATCCAAAACAGCGGCTGCAGAGCGTGATAGAGGCGCAGCGAACCGAACGACAGGGTCATCGCCAGCCATTCTTGCAGGGTCCAGATCAGTGCACTGGTCGGTCCACCGCCGACCTTAACGACCTCCTGATTGAAGTCCGAAAACAGCTGACGCATGCCGGCATCCGTGTAGCGCCGGTAGTCGTGGGGCGACGCGTGGAAAGGCTGGAGAAACGGGATGTAGACCAGTAGCGAGCCACCGGGTTTCAGCACCCGGCGAAACTCCGCGATATGCCGCTCGGGCTCGCTCACGTGCTCGAGCACCGCGATGCTGAGCAAGCGATCCACCGACTCATCCGAGAAAGGCAAGACCTCGAGGTCGCAAACCACGTGGACGTTCGAGTAGCCGACGCCGTCGACGTTCACCGTTGCCGGGTAGGCATGAGTACCAGAGCCCAGGTTGACAATGAAAGCATCGGCTGGCGCAGAGCTGAGAAACCTCGGAACAGGATCCTCCTCGTACACCGGGCTGAGTAGCCTGATCAGCGTCGGATACAGCCAGCCGAGTCTGCGCTTGATTCGATCCTTGAGTCCATTCAAGAAATCAGTCTGCACCTCCGCGACCGGAAACTCCTTGACGACGAATTGCCCTCGCTCGTCAGAGTAACTGCCTACGGACTCGGGGCGTAAGCGAGAGGCGATCTTCTGCCTCAGCGATGGGTCCATCGAGCTCATGGGTCTCGACCCGGCGCTGGCGGAGCGAAAGCCAGCGCTCGAGCGACGACTGCCGACAGCTCCTCGCTCGAGATCGACGCAAACAGTGGCAGCCGCACCAGCCGGTCGCTGATGCTCTCGGTCACGGGCAAGTCCCCGTTGGCGTAGCCGAGCTTCCTCCCCATGATGGACGTGTGCAGCGGCACGTAGTGGAAGGGAGTCATGATGCCCGCTTGCCACATGTGCCCAATGAAGGCTTGCCGCGCCTCGAGCGTGGGCAAGAGCAGGTAGAACATGTGCGCGGGGTGCTCTGCCTCCGGCGGAACGCAAGGCAGAGCGATACCGCGAGCGTTCGCCCAGCCTTCGAGCTCCGCAAAGTAGCGTGACCAGGCGGCGTGGCGACGCTGCTGGATGCTCTGCCAAGCCTCGAGCTGAGCCACCAAGAATGCGGCCAAGACTTCGCTGGGTAGGTAGCTCGACCCGACGTCGACCCATCCGTACTTGTCGACTTGACCACGAAAGAACTGGCTCCGGTTGGTGCCCTTCTCGCGAATCACCTCGGCGCGCTCGACGTCCTTTGGGTCATTCAAGATCAGCGCACCGCCTTCCCCCGAAGTGATGTTCTTGGTCTCGTGGAAGCTGAGCGTGGAGAACCTGCCAAAGCTGCCGAGCTTGCGGCCGCGGTAGGAGCCGAACAGGCCGTGCGCATTGTCTTCCACGATCGCAATGCCGCGCTCTGCACCGAACCGGCAGATCGCCTCCATCTCGCAGCCCACGCCCGCGTAGTGCACGGGTACGATGGCTCGCGTCTTGTCCGTGGTCTTGGATGCCAGCAGCCGTTCGTCGAGATTGAGCGTGTCCGGACGGATGTCGACGAACACCGGACGAGCTCCGCGCAGCACGAAGGCATTGACCGTGCTCACGAAGGTGAAGGACGGCACCAGCACCTCGTCACCCGGCTGAATGTCCAGCAGCAGCGCAGTCATCTCCAGGGCGTGCGTGCATGAGGTCGTGAGTAGCGCCTTGGGTGCACCGACAACCTGCTCGAGCAGCTCGTGGCACCGGCGCGTGAAGCTGCCGTCGCCGGCGATATGCATGTTTTCGAAGGCCTTGAGGACGTTCTGGATCTCATTTCCCACGAGCGAAGCGCGATTGAACGGGATCTCGGACATGGCGCCGTGAACCTAGCGTGAGGGACCGACCAGGACGATTCCGAGCAGAACGCAGGCCGTGCCAGCCCACATGCGCAGCGTCACGGCCTCGTTCAGGAAGACGGCGCTGAAGAAGGTCATCAGCACCACCGAAGCACAGGAGATCGGGTACGCATACGCCAGCTGCAGCCGGGCCAGGCACAGGATCCAAAATACGAAGCTCGCCGCGATCAGCGACATGCCCAAACCGGCGCGCAACATGCGCTCCGGTAGCAGCAGCTGCTGCAGCAGCGAGCCGCTCGCTTGGTTGCCTTGCGCCTCGTCGAGCACCTTCTTAATCAGCAGCTGACTGCCGGCATTGCACAGCATCGAACCGACCAGGAACACGTTTCCGACCAGGAAGCTCGACATCGCCGCGGAGCATAGGTGAAAACCAGGTGTCTAGCGACACCTGCTGCGCTTGTCCGGTGGGGGCTCCACGATCACGAAGAAATCGTTCCGCCAGCTTTGCGAGTAGTCGTAGCGACGTAGAAACGACCTGATGGCCTTGCGCGCTTGCTGGATCGGCTTGCGCTGCTCGAGACGATTGTTCACCTCGGGCCAGCCGAACGTGCGAGTGGTCTTCGTTGTCAGCACGGCCACCGGCAAGCACCCGGTGAGCTTCGGTGCTTGCTGGACGACGGGCCCGAGCCCGAAGCTCATGGCTGCGCTCATGGGCCAAGGCCGGTTCAGGTAGGGACGCGTCTTGGTCAAATAGTACAGGAGCGGCGTGCCCTCGTAGGCCAGCAAATAGTCACCCCGTTTTACGCGCTTCTTGAGTTGGTCGAGCACCTCTTGAACGACTTGGGCGCGAGCCGGGGTCGTGAACTGTGCGCGCAGCTGCGGGTGGTTGACCCTCGCCACCAGCCTTGCGCGCGGGGCATCGCGATAGGTGTAGACCGCCGCTCTGTGCCCTGCTTCACCCAGCAGCACGACGCCAGCCAGCAGCGCTAGCTTGAAGCCCTGACCCCAAACCCGGGGCGCCTGTAGGGCGAAGAGCAGCGCCAGAAGCAGCGGAAGCCCAAGCCACAAACCCATGTGAGCGTTCTTGATACCGTTTCCGCTACCAAGGGGCGCAATGAACACGACCACGAGCGCGGCGAAGCATGCGACGCGAACCGCGATGCTGAGCTTCCATAGCCCACAGGCAACGGCGCCAAGCACCCAATAGGTCGTGCCGACCACGAAGAAGCGCCAGTACTCGTCCGTTTTGTACAGACCCCAGATCATCAAGGACGCCACCGAGACGAGCAGAATCCAGGTGCCGTAGGGATTGTCGTAAGATAGCAGGCGGGCTAGCAGCGCACCCACCACACACACGGCCAGACCGGCGGCGAGCGCGCGGCCGTGGTCACTGAGAACCTGCTCCAGCAAGGTCGTCGTGCCGTAACCCGCCTTTGCCGCGCTCGGCGCGAACAGGTCAGCGATGGCGTCGAACACCAGGCGCGCGTCGCCGCGCAGGTAGATCAGCGCCAGGGTACCGGCCACGCCAGCCGCGACACCCAGCGCGGTAAGTCCCAGATCACGTAGCAGCCGGGGGCGTCGCTCCGCGTCGATCAGCGCCACGAATGCGGGCGCCGCCAAGAGCGCGACCGCCAGCACGTTCGGAAAACGCGCGAACGGCAGCACTCCGATCCAAACTCCCGCGCCGAACAGCAGCTTGGGCCGGCGGTTGATGATGCCGCTGATCAAGCAGAACGCCGCCGCGACGAGCAGCAGTGACGTCGAGGTGTTGTAGCTAAACCACGTCTCACGACGATTGGCGAGGAACGCGCTCGAGACCAATACCGCAAGCGCCGCGGCCCGCTCGCTAGTGAGCTCACGCAGCAGTCGGAACGCCAGTAGCATTCCTACTGAAAGACATAGCGCCCACAGCGCCCGCATGCCGACGACGCCCCAGCCCCCGAACGCAGCATCCCACAGCGCCCCGATCAGATTGGTCAGCCACAGCGCGCCCGAATCCGCAGTCGCCTCGGGATGACGCAGGAAGCAGCGGTAGTTAGTGAGCGAATAGCCCTGATCGGTGAAGTCGAGGCCCTGCCAGATGAAGAGCCAGGGAATCGCCGCCGCGCCGCCCAGCGCCAATCGGTCCAGACGCGTCATTGCCCCGCGGAGCTCGCGAGAAAGCGAAGGATGGCTGCCGCGGCGCGCTGCCCCGCCTTGCCGTCCCAGAGCTCGGGAAGCTGGCCCCGTTTGCCACCGCCGGCCAGCACTGCTTCGACTTCTGCCACTAGCGCCTCCGGGCTCGAGCCTACCAGCGTATTGGTGCCTGCGCTGATGGTGATCGGTCGCTCGGTGTTATCGCGGACGGTCAGACACGGCACTCCGAGCGCCGTCGTCTCCTCCTGCACCCCGCCAGAATCGGTCATCACGACCGCCGCGGCGGCCTCGAGCTGCAAGAAATCCAGATAGCCGAGCGGCTCGCTCAGGAGCAGGTCTTGCGCGGCCAAAGCGTCGAGCGGGAGCTGCAAAGCTTGCATGCGCGCGCGCGTGCGCGGGTGCACGGGAAACACCACAGGCAACCGCGTTGCGATGTCCGACAGCGCGGACACCAGGCGCCGCAATCGCTGCGGATCATCCACGTTGGACGGCCTGTGCAGCGTGGCCAGCGCGAAACGGCGCGAGCTCACGCCGAAGCGGGTCAGGGCCGCGCCTCGCCGTGCCGCCTCGACATGGGCGACCAGGGAGTCGATCATGCAGTTGCCGACGCGCACGATGCCTTCCGGTCTGGCACCTTCGCGCAGCAGGTTTTCGTCTGCGTCAGGAGAAGGAGTCAGGTGAAGCCGACTCAAGCGATCGGTCACGATGCGGTTGATCTCCTCAGGCATCGTCCAGTCGCCCGAGCGCAGGCCCGCCTCGAGGTGCGCGACCGGGACCGTGGCCTTGGCCGCGACCACGGAGCAAGCCAGGGTCGAGTTCACGTCGCCGGCGACCACAACCAGGCGGGGCCGCCGCTCGGCCACCAGCCTTTCGAAGGCGAGCATGATGCGGCCGGTTTGCTCGGCGTGCGTTCCGGAGCCCGCGCCCAGGTGCACGTCGGGCGCATTCAGCCCCAGGTCGCGGAAGATGGAGTCGTTGAGGTGCTCGTCGTAGTGCTGGCCGGTGTGGACCAGCAGGTGCTCGTAACCGCCCGGCTCGGCCCACAGCGCCCGAACCAGAGGAGCCATTTTCATGAAGTTGGGTCGTGCCCCGACCACGTGCAGCACCGAGCTCGCCATCAAATCGGCTGCGAACCTAGCACGGGCGAGGCCGGCGTCTTTTTTTCGCAACCGAGGTCTTAGTTTGGCCGAGGGGCTCTCTAACACTCACCACAAGGAGCAAGCAGCACATGACGACGCGTATCGGTACGGGGGGTCCTGCCACGGGAGTTTCGGCTTCGGCCAGCGCAACGCGGGTCACCGCGCCGCCCGGCCAGCCTTTCAAGGCGGTCATGAACGCGGGGGCGAGCGCCATCTTGAGCGGCGCCGAGCAGGCGGTCACACGGCTGCCGGGCGGCCCCATCCTCGCAGCCGCGTTACGGCCTTCAGCCGCAGAGGTCGGTCCGGCGCAGCATCCTGGAGCGCCGGTGGGTCAGCTCTCTCCCGAAGGAGCGACCGGCGCCGCGACCGAGCCTGGCTCGGCGTCGCTCGGCGGCGAGGGCGAAAGCCTCGCAGCCGCCCTCAGCGAGGGCGCCAACCAGAACCTGTTCTTCATCAAGCTGCAAGAGCGCATCAACGCCGAGAGCCGCGACTATTCGGCGTGGTCCAACATCTTGAAGGCACGACACGACACCGTGAAAAACGCGATCGGTAACATCCGCTGAGCCCGCTGGGGCAAGGGCCCCAGCTCCACGCAACAGGGCTCGACCGGAGTCGCTGGCGCCAGGTAGACTTGGCAAGAGGTACGGCTGACATGAGCATCGACGGCATTGGCAAACGCGGCGTCACGCCGGGTGCTTCGGTTCCCGGCGCATCGGGCAGCGCGGGCTCGTTCGAGCTGGGCGCGCCAGAGGGCACCAGCGCCGCTCTACCGGCGGGCGCGCCCAGTGATGCGTTCCTGGCGCTGGAGCGTGGGGAGCTCAGCGTCGAGCAGTACCTCGACGCGCGCGTGGAGGGTGCGGTGGCGCCGCTGCTGACGCGACTTTCACCGGAACAACTGGAGCTCGTGCGCGCGGAGCTGCGCGCGGCGCTATCGACCGATCCGGTGCTGGTCGAGCTGGTGCGCAAGGCGACTGGCGGCGCAGTCAGCGCGGGATGACCTCGCCGCTGTTTCGTTGGGTGGCGGAAACGGCTTGCCCGCTGCACGAGCTCCTCTGGAGCCACGGCCTGGTGGCCGCGCTGCGCGACGAGCGCGTCTTCGTCGATGGGAAGCGCATACCCGGTAGGTTCGAAGAGCCACCGCAGCTCACCCGCGGGGCGGTGGTCGAGGTGTACGCGCCGCGGCCGGAGTCGTTCATCGAGATCTTGCACGAGGCCGACGACGTATTCGCGGTTTACAAGCCGGCTGAGCTGGCGAGCGAGCCCGACAAGAGCGGAAGCAGCAGCGTGATCCGGCAGCTTGCCGAGCGGCTCGACTTGGAGGCGCGAGACCTGCATGCGGTGTCCCGGCTGGACGTCGGTGTCAGCGGCGTGCTCCTGGTGGCCGTCGGAACGCTCGCACAAAAGCGCATGCTGAAGGAACGCGCGGCCGGTACGCTGCGGCGGCACTACGTGGCGCTGGCTTCCGGCGTCCCGGCGCCGGCTGAAGGCGACTGGCGCGAGGCGCTGGGGCGCGCTAGCGGCGGCAAGCGCGTCGTGGACGGGCGTGACGGTCAGCATGCGCACACCCGCTACAGAGTGGTCGCGGTCGCGCGCCCGGTAGCACGCGACCGAGACGCCACGTCGCTCTTGGCCTTGTCACCAGTAACCGGGCGCACACACCAGCTGCGGGTTCACGCTTCGGTTCATGGCGCGCCGCTTTTGGGCGATCGCAAATATTCCGGACCGGTGCGTATGACGCTGCCCGACGGCAGTGTCCAGCCGCTGCCGCGCATCCTGCTGCACGCTGCCAGCGTCGAATGGGGACCGAAGACCGAGCGCCAGCTGGTGATGTCGGAACCGCGTACGGATCTGCTTGATCCGTGGCTCGCGCTCGGCGGCGAGCCCAGCGCGCTGCAGCGTGCTCTGGACTGAGCGCGGCGCTATCGCTGGGGAGTCTTTCGTGCCTCGTCGATCCGATAGCTCCCAGCACCCGTGCTGGTGAGGAAATAGAGGACGCAGCCGTCCTGCGAGATATGCTCGGGATATTCCGAGCTCGTCGTGTTGACCTCGTCGAGCCGTCTCTTTTCGGTGAACTCCGCGTCCACGCGATCGCGATGTGCGACCCACATGTTCGCGTCTAGCACATCGGTCTGGTAGTACAGGTCTAGACCATCGCTGCTCAGCGCTGGCCCCCCCAATACAGTGAAGGCTTCACCTACGGTATTCGCGCGTCGAAAGCGGATCCTTCAGGCGGCCGCCGGTCGTTGCTGCGGATGCCTCCTGCTCGTTCGCCTATGGCGCTAGCTGCGTGGAGGGTGGGTCAGGTGGCACTACGATCCGCGGCTTGGCGCCCGTGGCCAGCCGTTCGAAGTCACTCGGATTGAAGGTCAAGAGGACGTCTTGAAGGTCAAGAGGACGTCCGCACCGGTGCGCTCGGCTTCGATCAGATGCAAGGCGTCGAAGACTACGCCCGACTTCAAGCCACGCGAGGCACAGCGCTCGGTCGCAGCCAGGTAGCTCTCCGGCAGGGGCGTAACCACGCGCATTTGACGAGCGACTCTGCTGACGAGAACCCGCGCGGCCGCTGGCGACAAACCGCCAGACAGCTTGCTCAGCACCGAATAGACTTCGGCCAAGGCGTGTGCACACACCATCGCTCGAACATCACCGCGATGGATGGCGGCCTGCCAGACGATGGCGCGCGAATGGAATGCGTGACCAACGAGAGCACCCGCAACGATGACGGGACGTGTCAATGGCGAGGAGCATCGAGGCGTGCGATCAGCTGGTCGATCCTGTCTTCGCGATCAACGCGATGATCAAGCGCCGGATCAGGGAGCGATCCGGTGAACACGTAGAAGCCATCACGGAGCTCGAGCATCGACCCCGGCGGCGGCTCTAGCTCAGCGGAGAGGATCTGATCGCCCACAGCCTCTTCGTTGAGCTGCTCGACGAGACGCAGCCGATCCGGACGCGACAGCGCGTGGATGGCATCGAGGATCTCCCGAACGGTCAGTACACCTAAATGTAGACCATGTTTGTCGGGCGGTCTAACCGATTCGGGGCGTCCGCTGGTCGCCGTAGGCACGTTCTAGTGCGCACTGTGCGGCGGCTCGGCACGAGTCTCCGTGCGATCGCGCCTGGCGAACGTCCGTCCACGCGCCAGCTAAATTTCGTGCAGCTTCGTCAGTGTTCCAACTTGTTTCGCCCTCTTCAGCCAGGGTCCCAGCCAGTTGATCAGGTGCTCCTGCGGTGCAAGGACCACCCAGTGCTGAGGCCGATGAACAACGCACCAGGTCAATGCGTGGCGACAGAGTTTTTCTGACGCAACCTGGCTTGTGTTCGGTGGCGATTCGAGCGCGCTCGAGCAGGCGCTGGACTGAGCCGCGCTGCGGGGCTATCTCGGCAGAATCCCGTGACGGTTCGACTCGCCAGCTGCTGTGCTTTGTCCCTCGTGCTCGCCTGCTCCTCGGCGCGCTACTCCACCGAGCCCGGCGCCCCGACATTGATCGTGCCGGCGCGTTTCGCCGAAGGCACGGGCGGGCCCGGTGGATCGGCAGCGCCGTCCGCATCGGCTGCCCCCGCTCCCTCTGCCAGCGCGCCTGCGGTGCCGCCTTACACCATCAGCAAGCTGCCGGATCCGACGCCGTTGAAGTCGGTGCAGCAGGTGGAGTACCAGCTCGAGCTGAGCGAGGGCAAGGTGAAGGTCGTTTCGGTGAAGCCGGTCACGGTGCGCGAGGCGATCGCGACGCCACGGCGCATGGGGCGCTGGGCGCTCGAGCTCAGTATCGGGCAAGAGCTGATCGAGCGGGTGCGTTTCGACTTTCCGACGACGGCTGCCGACGAGCCGCAAAGCGGGCCCAAGCGCCTCAAGACGCCGCTCGACCTCGGCAGCCGCGCCGTCACGCGCGTGACGGTGCTGGTACCGCAGAGCGAGCGCGTGCGCCGCGCCGTGCTGTTCGATCGCGCGCACGAGAGCGTGATGGAGCTCGAATGGCCGCTGCCGGCGCCGCCACCGCCTGCGCCCGGCGCGTCCGCGTCGCCGCCATTGGGCGCGACGCCCCCCGCAGCTCAGCCTTGACGGCGCGCGAGCTCCGCCTCGAGTGTGCGCGATCTCCGAAGGCCAGCTGCAAGAACTGGTAAACGAGCGTCTTGAGCTCGAGATGCCACTTCGTCTCAGGCACCTGCTCGTGCTCCGGAAAGACCAGCGGTCGCGGCGCACGCACGTATCGATGATGGCCGATGGTTACGCCCTGTTCCGCCTCGTGAGGCGTCTCGCCTGCCGTCATCGCCATAGGTTATCCCCCTCATCTGGTAGGGGCTAGTCGGCCGGTATCGGGAGTGAGTTGCGTAGGGACCGCCGAGGGCCGGACGTCCGAGGTGCACGAGGCCGAAAAACGCCTCGCGACGGCCATGTTCTCCGCGGAAAGACCGGACGCCGACGCCGAGCGTCCAAGGTTATTGGTGATTCCGGCCGGCACTCATGCAAATCTCGCAGCCGCTATGAAGTGCGACGCCTGCGGACACGTCAACATCGATGGGGCGCGCTTCTGCGCCAACTGCGGTGGCTTGATGCCGGTCACGCCCGAAAAGGGGCAAGACGCCATGATCGGCCAGCTCATCGGCGGCCGCTATCGCGTGACCCGTGTGCTCGGCGAAGGCGGCATGGGCATCGTCTATCAAGGCGAGCAGCAGATGGGCAGCACGGTGCGCAAGGTCGCGATCAAGACCTTGCACCAGCATCTGTCCAAGGATCCCGCGGTGCTGACGCGCTTCCATCGCGAATGCGGCACGGTCGCGCAGCTCGAGCATCCCAACACCATCAAGTTCTACGACTTCGGTGCCACCGCCGACGGCACGCTGTACATCGCCATGGAGTTCGTGGCGGGTCGCTCGCTCGGCGACGTGATTCAAGACGGGCCGGTCTCGTCCGAGCGCGTGATCAAGATCATGCGGCAGGTGTGTGGCGCGCTCGACGAAGCCCACATGCAGGGCATCATCCACCGCGATCTGAAGCCGGAGAACGTCGTGCTCACCGACCGCGCCGGCGAAAAGGACTTCGTCAAGGTGCTCGACTTCGGCATCGCGGCGCGCACCGAGTCGGCCGACGCTCAGAAGGAAGCCAAGCTCACCCAGCAGGGCATGGTGCTCGGCACGCCGCCTTACATGAGCCCCGAGCAGTTCACCGGGCAGTCGCTCGACGCGCGCAGCGACATCTACTCGCTGGCCGTGATGTCCTACGAGATGCTCACCGGCAAGCTGCCCTTCGAGGCCGACACGCCGTGGCAGTGGGCGACGCAGCACATGACCGCGCAGCCGATCCCGTTCGAGGTCTCGGCGCCTGCCAAGAACATCCCCGACACCATGCGCGCGGCCATCCTGCGCGGCTTGTCGAAGGATCGCGAGCAGCGCCCGAGCAGCGCGCGCGAGTTCTTCTCGGAGCTATCCGACGGCGGTCGCATGACCGTCGCCGCCAATCCCGCCGAGACCGCCGCGGCCGCTCGCACCGGTACCGCGGCCATGGAGGCCGTACCGGCGTTCGTTAGTGGCCCTGCGCACGCCGCGCCCCCGATGTCGCCCGGCGGGCACATGCACTCGCCGACGCCGATGGCGGTCGCCGCGGCGCCGGTACCGCCCGCGCCTGCTCGAAGCGGCGGCGGGGGTGGCGGCAAAGGCTTGGTGATCGGCCTGGTTGCGGTCGGTACGATTCTGGTCGGCGCGATCATCATCGTGGTGGTGCGGGCCAATAAGCCCACCAATGACGACCTGCCTCCGATCGCGCTCGGCGGCGGCTCCGGCAGCACCGTGGCCGCCAGCGGCGGCTCCGGGCAAGGCGCCGTCAAGCTCGACCCCATCGATCAGCCCCCCCTCGACGCGCCTCCCACCACCGGCGGGAGCGCCGCGACCGGCGCCACGTCGAGCACCGACACTGGCGGCAAACCCGCTTCGACTGGCACGACCCCCAAGGGCACGGGCGGCGGCACCAGCGCGCCGCCCAAAGGTGACCCCTGCGACGCCTGCAAGGCTGCCGCGTCCTCCGGCAACGCATCTGCGGTGTCGGGGGCCCTGAACCGCTGCACCGACGAAGGCAAGAAGGCCGAATGTAAGGCGATTCTTCAGCGAAGTGTCGCCAGCACGGTGCGCAGCCAGGCTTTGACCGGCAACTGCGCCGGTGCGAAGGCGATGGTGGCTGCTGCTGCATCCATCGGGGTCAAAGGGGCCGAGAAGGGCCTCAAGGGCACGAGCTGCCAGTAGCGGACTGCTGAAGGGACAGCGGAATCCCTAGCGGCCGCACGACCGACAGCAACCCGGCGAAGTTGTGCCGGAAACTGGCTTCCGTCCGGGGTGAAAAACCGACCTCTAGTCGTTCCCTTGACGGACCCGGGGAGCTGTTCTTAACTCAGGCCTTACCCCGGACATGGCCACCTGCCGTCCACCAGTTATCGAAGAAGCCTGCCGAAAAGGCCTGCTTCTGGCGCTCGACGCGGAGGGGGCTCTGCGGGGCGAAAGCGCTGTTCTCTGTGAAGGTTATCCCCCTGAATGACTAACCGCATGACCTGGCCCGACCTCTGTCGCTCGGAGCGTTACAAGGGCCTCTGGGTAGCGATCGACAACTGCCGCTATGACTCGTCCACCCGTCAGCCCGTCGAGGGAGACGTCGTGGACTCCGACGAAGAGCTCTCCGAGCTATGCGCCCGCATGAGGGAAGCCGGCCGCTCCTCGTGCACCATCGTTTTCTGCGACGCCGCCGTTTACGTCTCCGAGCCCGCGAGCACCAGCCGCCCTACGGCGGATCGCCGCGCCGCCTCGTAAGCCCACCCCTCGTCACCATCCCTGCACCGCGCCCTTCGCGGGTCCCGGCCCCAACGTGGTCCGCCTCAAGCTGTGCCTCGCGCGAGGGCTTGCCCCGACTCGCCCCCCACGGGCTTCGGGGTGGTGCGCATTCGTAGCAACTGATTCATGGGCCGCCCGAATGGGAAAGGCGAAGGCGGGGCGGTTCGCCGGATGGGCGTAATTAGCTAATATCAGCTAATAACTTTCACCGAGCCCTGCGTTTTCTGCGGGAAACGCCACCGCCGAGCAGACAGACTTTCGTCGGCGCACGCACTGCGACCATCTACTTTTGGCCCGCCAACGCCCCTTCGCCGACGAGGTATTAACTAATATTAGCTAATACGGGGCGCGCGACGGGGGGTCCGGTTGCGCATGCGAGGGCGTGGGTGGGGTGGGTAGCAATGTCGGGACGCGAGGAGGTAGCGATGTCGGGACGGGAGACGGGGAAGAAAGGGTTGGCTGAGGTCGCTGAGCGGGTTCGTAAAGCGCGGAAGAAGGCGCGGCTGACCCAGGCGCAGCTGGCGAAGCGGATTGGGAGGAGCCAGACGCTGGTCAGCCTGGTCGAGACGGGAGCGGCCCGAGTGGGCGCACGCTATGTGCGGCTGGTGCTGGCGGCGTGTGATTTGCCCCGGAATTGGGGTGCGCTCTCCAAGCGGCGGCGCAGCGAGGATTTGGAGGCGCACGAGATTGCGGGATTCGATCCGGAGACGTTGGAGGCTGTGCAGAAGGGCAGCCGGCGCGATCGAGAGCTCGGGGAGAAGTACGTGTGGTGGAACAACCACTTGGGCGGTTGGTGAACGCCGTCTACCTCACGATCGGTTTGACGACGGCTTTGCCGTCTTTGATGACCACGTCGAACTCGATTTTGCGGTTCTTGTGCTGCTCGCGAAGCTTGGCCTCGGTAGCGCGGATCGATTTGGCGAGGCCTTCGAAGCTCACGTTGCCTTCCTTGGTCTGCTGCTTGGCTTGCTGCAGCTTGGTGTGAAGGTCGCGTAGGCGGGCGTCGTCGATGCCAGGCTTCGGAGCAACGGCCGTGGCGGCTGGGGCGGGTTTGGGAGGTGGTGCGGGGGCAGCTGCTGGCTTGGCCGGCGCGGCTACGGGTTTTGGCGGCGGAAGGCGCCGTGAGGCGACGATGGGGTGGGCCGGCGGGCGAGGGGGGCGCGATGACGCAGGCCGGGGCGGAGCCGGGATCGGTTTGGCGACCGTAGCGGGCTTGCCGGCTGCAGCAGTGCGCCGGGCAGCGGCTGGATCCCAATCGCCCATGAAGTCCATGTCGAGATTCAGGCTCTCGAACTTTTGCAGCGCCGGTTTGGCGGGTGGAGCTTTGGGTGCCGGCTGGGGCGAAGGTCTCGGTGGCGCGCTCGACGCAGCGCTGGGTGGCGTGCTCAGCGCAGCGCTGGGTGGCGCGCTCGGCGCAGCGCTGGGTGGCGCGCTCGGGGGCTGACTGGTCGGGGCGGCTTGGGGAGGCTGGCTGGTGCGGGCAGCGCGACCGAGGCGTTTGCGAGCTGCGATGGTAAGGAGCTCGCCGTTTGCTTTCTGCGCGCGCAGCAGATGGCGCTTGTACGTGCCGTTCTCGATTTCGCGGCAGATGCGCTGCCAATACTGCTGGAACGTGTTATAACGCTGGATGATGGTCTGCAGCTTGAAGCGCTTGGCGGTGTTGCGGATCTTCTCGCGCCTGAGCACGTAGATGCGCCGATCCACGTCCTTGCGCGCCACCGCCGGCTCGATCTTTTCGATGCCGAGGAAGTACTGCTCGTAGAGCCCGCGCAGGCGTTCGAGCCGGGTTTCCAGCTCCTCCAGCGCGACGTCGAGCTCGACCTGCTCCACCTGCTCCTCAGCTCGGCAAGGGCTCGACACGCAGGTTGTCGAAGCACACCGGCGTTTCCCAGTTGTTGAACGCGAAGTGGTCGTGTCCACCGCCTGCCAGAGGCGCGGGGTCGATGAAGCTCAATAACTGCACGTCGTCGACCCAGAAGCGTACCGTGCGACCGTCACTTCGCTCCAGCTTCAAGTGATAGCGCCGGCCCTTGAGCACCGGCTGCTCGCGCGTGTCGTCGCTGCCGGGCTCAATCACGACCTCGGGCCGGTCGGGCGCGTGCTCGTCCAGGCGCGCGAGCACATGGAAACGGTTTTTCCAGCCCCCCAGAATGGCCAGATAGCTGGTGGCGTCGTCGTAGGAGACCCGGGTCGCCGCGCCCTCGCCGTCGCCCCAAGCCTCGAGCTTGATATCGCCGTCGTTACTGGAGGTTTCGGCCTCGACCTCGATACGCGCGTTGAGAGGTAGGCGGTGACGGAGCCACAACGGGTGGTTACGGGCGCCTTTGACGCACAGCCGTCCACGCTCGATGCGGTACTGGTTTCCGGTCGCCAGGTAGTCGTCACCAATGCTGTCCCGCTCGAAGTCATCGCGGAAAGGCTGGCTCAAAACGGGGAGCTTTTGTGGCAACGCGCCATCGGTGGGGGCTCGGACCGGCTTGGCGGAACCGGCGGTCACCAGTCCCACCCGCGGAGCGTGCACCTGCTTGGTCGCGCCGCGGGGGCGCTCACGGCCGGGCTCTCGCTCCGCCGGTACACACCCGCCCATAGCGAGGAGCAGGGCGAGGGCGGAGGGCCGGGTCACGGGGCTTACAAGCCTAGCACGCGGGCCGGTACTGCCTCGGACTAGCCGGTAACAGGGCTTTGAACGAAACGGGCGCGCTCGGGGGTCCACAGATCCGCTACACCTCCCCGGTCTGCCGGTAACGCCATGAGCTCCGTCCCGGTCGCGCCCGCTGCAGCAGCCCTTCTGGTGGCGCTGTGCTCGGCGCTCGTGACGCGCCCGAGTAGCGCCCAAATCCCGCCGGGCCCCGCCAGCGCGCCGACGTCCACGGCCGAGCCGCAGCCCGCGACCGCTCCGCTGCGCGTATGGGTCGAGAATCAAAGCGAGCCGCTGGACACCGCCGCGCTTCAGGCGACGTTGGCCCAAGAGCTTCGGCGTGACGTCGTGCTAGCGAGCGAGCCAGCGGCAGCCGATATCTCGATCAGAATCGAAAGCATGCGCGCCAGGGTACGTTATGTGACGTCCACGGGTGAGCACTTGATTCGAGACGTCGAGCTGCCGCCGGATCGACAGCGCTCGCTGCAGGTCTTGAGCTGGCTCACCGTAAACCTGGTGCGCGACGAAGCTAAAGAGCTGCTGGAGGAGCTGCGTGCGCGGCGCAAACTGGAGGCCGAGGCGCGCGCCGCCGAAGAGCGCGCTGCGCAAGCGCAAGCCGAAGAGCGCGCTGCGCAAGCGCAAGCCGAGCAGGCGAAGGCAACGGCCGAAAAGGCAGCCGCCGAAGCGGCGCGCAAGAAGGCCGAGGCCGAGTCGCGCAAGCCTAGAGCGAGCGACGAGCCAATCCGCGATCGCTTCAAGGCCTTCGATGTGGCGCTCGCGACGCCGGTCTCGCTGCTGCGCGATAGCCCGCAGCGCGAGCTGCGCCTGCAACTGGCGCTCGCCTACGGCGAGTCGGGCGCGATTCGCGGCGTGGCCGCTGCGCCGGGCCTGCTGCGTATCCGGCAGGATCTGGTCGGAGCCGCTGCGGCCCTGGCCTTCGTGAGCATCGGCAGGAATGCGCAGGGCGGAGTTTGGAGCGTCGGCTACGCCAACGTTGCGGGGCGGCTCGACGGGGCGATGCTGGGCCTGGGTGTCGCGCGCGCCGGCTCGGTCCGCGGCGCTATGACCTCGATCGGAGCCACGCTGCTACGCGAGCCTAGCCGCGCCATCTTGCTGGCTTGCGGCGTCAACGTGGCCGGCGACTTGACCGGCATCGAGCTGGCCGGCGCAGTCAACGTGGCGCGCGACTTTCGCGGCATCGCGCTCGCGCCGATCAATGTCCACCGGCGGGTGCGCGGCCTGCAGATCGGTATCGTGAACGTGGCCGACGAGGTCGACGGCGCGGCTATCGGCGTCATCAGTCTGTCGCGCAACGGCCGGCTGCAACCGGTGCTGTGGGGCGGCGCCGACGGTTCGGTGCATGTGGCGCTCAAGTCCATCGCCGGCTACGCCTTCACGCAGCTGGGCGGGGGCATCGATGTCGACCGCACCTCGCTCAGCTACGACGCCGGTATCGGCGCGCACATCCGGCTCGGAAAGAGCTTCTTCTTCGAGCCCGGCATGCACTACGCCTCGACCCACCGGACCACCGAGCAGGCCCCGCCCGACGACGGAATCGAGACCGCGCCGCCCCCGGACCGTTCCTACCTCTACTACTTGGTGCTGGGCGGGCTGCGCTGGGATGACACGCTCGACGTGGTGGCGGGCGGTGGGGTGAGGCAGACGCTCGATGGAGCGGTCGAGGAGCCCGCGATCACGCCCGAAGTGCGGGTCGGTATTGGCTTTTTTTGAGCGCTCAGCGAGGTTTTTTTGGTGCAGAGATTGAATATTTTCGAGAGTTGCGCTTGAACGTCGGCGCCCCGGCCGGGCACTGAGCCGATGTATGGCCAAACCCAGCCGAGCCCGAGCCGAAAGCCGGTTTCGACGAGTTTGGGCATTGCGGGTCTCGAGTCGGGGCGCGATATGACTGCGGGCGGTTTCGTGCTCTCTCCGACGGCACCACTTTCGGACGCTTCCCCCGAGGAGCAGGACTTGGCTTTGCGTCTGGCGGCGGCCGATCCGGCGGCGGTGGGTGAAATCTACGATCGACACCACCGCGCGGTGCGCGCGTTTGCCACGCGTCTGGTCGGTGATTCAGCCGCCGCCGAAGATCTGGTGCACGAGGTGTTCGTGGCGTTGCCGCGCGCGATGCGCGGCTATCGCTTCGAGTCATCGCTGCGCACCTTCCTGATCTCGATTGCGGTCAATCACGCGCGGCATCATGTGCGCGCCGCGTCGCGGCGACGTGCCGCCGTCAGCCGGTTGGCGCTGGAGCCCGAAGCCAAGGTGGCGGATCCCGAGCAGCTGCAGCGTCGTAAGGAGCTGGCGTCGCTGCTCACGCGCGCGCTCGACTCCTTGCCGCTCGAGCAGCGTGTGACGTTCGTCTTGTGCGAGGTGGAGGATCGCACGTCGCGTGAGGTCGCGGAGATCACCGGGGTTCCGGAAGGCACGGTGCGCACGCGCCTGCACCACGCCAAAAAGAAGCTGCGTGAGGAACTGTCGCAGCAGGGGCTCGAATGAGCGACGACCTGCTCGAGACAGCCACGCGGGCCTTGCGTGACGAGGCCGCCGGCGACGCTGCGGATGGTCGCCTGACGCGGGCGCGCGTCATGGCCAGCCTGCATCAAGGCAAGGTGAAGCGCCGCACGCGGCTGGCGTTCGTGCTGCCGATCGCGGCGTGCCTGGCCGCCGGCACGGCCTGGGGGGCGGCGACGGGGCGCTTGCCCGCGGTGTTTCACGCCATCGGTCAGCTGGTGAGCTATCGCCGTCAGTCTGCGCAAGAGTCGAAGGATGCGACTTTACCGCGCGCGCCGCTGCTGCGGCCGCCCGCTTCGTCCGCGTCGCCGCCGGTCGAGCCAATGCCGGAGCCGCAAGCGTTGCCGCCGGCTCCGGTCGTGCTCGCCCAGCCGGTCAAGTCCGCGCCCGCGCCGTCGAGCTCGGTCGCCCCGGCAGCGAGCTCGAGCGCCGCCTTCCAAGATACCGATGGCGATTTGTATCGACTGGCGCACGAAGCGCACTTCACTCATCAGGACTACGCGCGCGCTCTTCAGGGTTGGGACGCGTACCTGCGCGCGGCGCCCGGCGGTCGCCTGGCCACCGAGGCGCGCTACAACCGCGCCATCTGCTTGCTGCGACTCGGGCGTGACGCGGAAGCGCGCAGGGCGCTCGAGCCCTTCGCGTCGGGCTTCATGGGCTACCGCCAAAACGAAGCGCGCGAGTTGTTGAAGGAGCTCCCCCAGTAAGCAAAAGCTTCGGCTCAGCGTGCTTTTTAGTAGTCGTAGAGCACACCGAGCTGCAGTTGGGGCGTGAGCCCGCCTAGGACGAGGTGCTCGCGCTCGTCTACCTTGACGCCGCGCTTGCTACCGAACAAGCGCGCTGCCAGGGCCGGCGCGAGCGCCCAGCGGCCAAACCATACCGGTCGCGAGACCACAGCCTGTAGGAAAACCGCGCCCGCCACCACGCCGTCGCGTGACTCGAGGTAGCCCTGGGGTGCGACGATGAGGGCGCTTGCTCCGAGCCCGAGCACGGCCTGCACCCCGGCTGCCCAGGCCGGGCTGGTTCCGAGCTCGAAGCAGGCGTGCCACTCGCTGGCATCGAACACCGGGCGTGTACCAAACGCGCGCACCCCACCTGCACTGAAACCTGCCCACAGCCAGCGCGGGCCGCGTGTCGCGCCGAGATCAGCGCCCAGCGCCACGTGGTCGGACCATCGCTCACCGGCCACGCGCACGAAGAACCGAGTGGAGGCCGGCTCACCTCGACCGGTCGAGTGCCGAGGCGGTGGCGCCGATTCGTCGGGCCCCTGTGGCGCAGGGGCAGTGGGACGGGGAGTCGGCTCGCGCGCGGCTGGCGTCTGGGGTGCCGGCAACGAGCTAGCCGCGTCGTCGGAGGCCTGCTCTGGGGCTCGCTCGGCCGCCGGGCGCGACAGCTCGCCTAAGGCCTGTTCTACAGCGCCCAGCGCATCATCCTTCAGCGTAGCGTTCGTGGTCCTGGCTTCGACCGTGGCTGTCCCGCTTTGCGAAACCGCCCGAACACCCACGAGGTCCTCGGTGCACTGGAGCGTGACGCTTGCCTGGAGCCGCAGCGCTAGCAGCGTGGCGCGCACTCGTGCTTCGACCTCGGCCGCCTGTTCGGCACTCAGCTGACCGCACGCGACCTCGACGATAGCGCCAGCGGCGCCCGCTTGGCACGGCAACCCCGCCACACCAAGCAGCCCGCAAGCACCGCGAGACAAGGCTCGCGCCGACGAGGTGAAGGCTCTCGCGCTCAAACCGAGCATGTTTATAGCGCGATCGCCCGCCCGTTGGTCGAGGTGGGTGAGAAAAAGGACTCGCCTACCGCTCAACCCGAAAACCAGCGGGCACTAATCAATTGCGGCGCGGGAAAGCCGCAGATCAAATCCGCCGGTGGCTGCCAGCGACACCATTCAGCGTCCGGCGCGGGCCGGCTCGAGTGAACGGCAGCTATTTGACGCCGTCTACCGTTGCATGGTCTCGCTTGCGGGTCGCGGTGCCAATGATCTCGACGACCTGGTGCAAACGGCGGCTGAGCTCGTGTTTCGCAAGTTCGCATCGTTCGAGGGCAGAAGTGAGCTGACCACGTGGATCAACGCCATCTGCTACCGCGTTTTACTCTCGCAACGCCGCTGGTATCGGCGTTGGCGCGTGCGTTTCTCTCTCGGGCACGATGACGTGGAGCGCGAAAGTGAGGACCCGCTTCCGGGCGCCGAGCTGGACGCTCGTGAGCGCGCGCGGAGCGTGCACGCGGCGCTGGCCCGCATGAGCGACAAATACCGCGCGGTCGTGGTGCTCCACGATATGCAGGAGCTGAGCGTGAAAGAGATTTCGACCATTGTGAACTGCAACGAGCTCACGGTGCGTTCGCGCTTACGCGACGGTCGCAAGCAACTCGTCCGGCTGCTAGAACGTGACACCACTTCGGAACAGGGAGGGCGGCATGAGCTCAACCACTCGCGCTGAACCGCAGCTGCCCCCAGCCGTAGTGCGGGCATTCCGCGACGATCAACCCCTGGCTAGTGAGCTCGATCGCGCTTACGTCAAGTTTCTGCGGCGCCGCCGGGGCAGGGTCGGCTCTTCCCCGCTCGTGGTGGCCCGCTGGTTGATCGCTGGCATGGCGCTCGGCATCGGTGTCGTTTATGCTGCCACCGATGGGCCTTGGCGCGCGCTGGGCCGGCGCTCATCCGCTCCAACGCCACCTGCGGCACAGTCGACCGCACGGCGGGTATCCTCGCCCGCTAGCTCTTCTCCCCGCTCCGTTGCTTCGATATTCCCGATTGCCCCTTCACGCGCAGGATCTACGGGCGCGGCCAGCGTCGCGAGCGCGCCGGGTAGCGCTGCGCCCGCGAAGACGCGCGCCCAATGGCAGCGAGCAGCGCGCGGCTTGCGAGAACAGGATTTCGAGAGCGCCGACGCCGCACTCGATGAGCTGGAGGCGCAGGGCGACGCCGCCGAGCGTGAGGCCGCGCGGCTCGTGCGGGCGCAACTACTCCTGAGTCAAGGGCGGCGAGGCGAGGCGTTGCCGTTACTGCGTGCGCTGCAAGCGACGGCCGAGTCCGGCAGCGTGCGAAGCAAGGCGTCCGAGCTACTCGCGGCTTCGAAAGAAGGTTCGTCATCGCAGCGCTCATTCGCGCTGCCAGAGGACACTAAATAGCCATGGCGCGGAAGGTTGGCGTGGGCAAGAGCGTGCTGGCTTCGCTCGGGGTGGCAACGGCCGCTTGTGGCGGCTGGATCAATCTAGAAAGTCCAGACGATGACGCCTCGGGTGCGTCACCCAACGCAGCGGCGGCGGGGGGCGCCGCCAGCGCGGGGAGGGCCGCCGCAGCCAGCACAGGAGCGGCAAGCAGCGCCGTTGGGGGTGGCGCGGACGGAAACGAGGCGCCCGGCGTAACCGGCGGCGTCGGTAGCACCGGCGCCGCCGGTGACTCTAGCGGTTCGCTCGATGACCGCTTCATCGTCATCCCAGGGTCGCTGACGGCTGGAGAAGACCCGAATGACTTCGCGACGTTCGCAGCGCGCGTCAGCGACGACGGTCGACTCGTCTTGGGCGGCACGATCGATATCTCTGGCAACGATTTCTGTCAGCGCGCGCGCTGCGTCACCTACCTCGGCGACGGCCGACTATTCTCCTGGACCCGTGAGACGGGCAGCCAGCCCTGGGCCGGCGTTGGCGTGGAAGCAGCTTGCCTGAGCGCCGACGGTAGCGTGGTTTTCGCCCCGAAAGCCGTCGTCAGCGGCAACTACGAGGGCTTCGCGCGCTGGACCCAAAGCGGCGGCTTCGCGAATATCTCCGGCCGCAGTGACTACCCGGCAAGTAGCTTCTGGAGTTGCTCGAGCGATGGCCGGGCGGCAGGTGGCAATTACTGGCCTGGCGCCGTGAGCGCCTTCCCGAGCCCGGTGTTGTGGAAGGCCGATCGCTGGGATGGCCAGGCCATACCCGTAACGTCGACGCTGCAGATCCCGGGCGCGAAGGTGGCGTGGGTCCTCAGCGATGGCCTGGTGCTGATCATCGCCCAGGCACCCGGCCCGCCCTATAGCAACGAAGATGTCTACCGCATCGAAGGCGATGCAGAGCCCGTCAAGCTGCCACATCCACCCGGCTCTGCCTGTCGCCTGGTCTTGATGAGGGGCTTACCGACCTCGATTTTGTTCTGGAACTGCGGCACGCAATCGCCCTTCACCATTTATCGCTGGTCCGCCGCGACGGATCAGTTTCTGCCAGTGGGTGAAGATTCCGGCCGTTGGTATGGCATCAGTGACGATGGCTCCGCCGTCCTGTCAGTTGCCGACGATAGCTTCACGTACTGGAAGGACAACGAGTCTGTCGTGATCGACATCGCCCCTGAAACGGTCCAGCCTCTCGGTCTCAGCAGCGATGGTCATATCGTTTATTTCAATCTCGTCGAAAACGACGGCTCGCCCTCCGCCCGCAGTACGGCCATGCGCTGGACCCCGAGCGGCGGCTTCGAGCCTCTCGGGGCGCTGCCCGGTCTTGCCTGGACCGAGCTAGTGCCTCCTTACTCCAACCATGAACGGCCCCGCTTCCCCGAAGGCCTCGCCGTTGGTAGCGCAGCCCCAAGCTACCCGCGCGCGCTCGGCTATACCGACAGCACGCAGATGCGCGCAGTCTTGTGGGACGCGCTCGGCGCCCGCGATATAGCCGCCGAGCTTGAAGCCGCCGGTGTGGATCTGCAAGGTCTGAAGCTGCGCGCCGCTGAGCGGGTCTTCGCCGGCTCCCCCATCCGCGTGATGGGCTGGGCCCAGCTACCGAGCGGCGCAGAACGAGCCTTCATCGCCGCGCTACCGACTCGGAACTAAACTTAAACTAGTTCAACGCTGGCGGCTTCGGCTTGGTGTCGCCGCCCTTCGCGTCCTTCTTCTCCTTGTCGTCCTTTTTGTCGTCCTTGGTTTTGTCGCCCTTCTTGTCGTGATCGTCGCATAGCGGCTCAGCACGCTGCGGGCTGACGGCCACCGGGGCGGCGACCGCGGACGCGGTCATGACGAGAAAACTTGCCACGATGGGGCTGAATAGGCGCTTCATGGTGGGAGCTTTGGGCCGAACTGCCAGCGCGTCAACCGCCGGGCGCCTCGGCGGCTGGCGCGGGCGCCTCGGCGGCTGGCGCGGGCGCCTCGGCGGTTGACGCGGGCGCCTCGGCGGCTGGCGCGCGCTCCTTGCCGTCGAGCAAGCACGAGACGTTCATGTCGCCGAGCACGTTGATGGTGGTGCGGCAGCGATCCAGAAACCAATCGACGCTGAGGAGGAGCGCGATGTACTCGGTCGGCAGCTTCACCGCCGTAAACACCAGCGTCATCGTGACCAGCCCTGCTTCCGGAATGCCCGCCGCGCCGACCGAAGCCACCACGGAAGTGAGCACGACCAGCACCTGGTCGCCAAGCGACAGGTCGAGCCCGAGCAGCTGCGCGATGAACAGCGCGGCCATGGCTTCGTAGAGCGCAGTGCCGTCGTTGTTGAAGTTCGATCCGACCAGAGATCCCAGGCTCGCCGAGCGCTCCCGCAGCCCGATGCGGCTCCGCAGGCGATCGTAGGTTACCGGCATGGTGAGCGTCGAGCTGGCCGTGGAGAAAGCCATGATCAGCGCATCCCGTGTGCCCCGGATCAGCTCACGCGGCCGCACCCAGGATCCGAAACGGATACGCGTCAGGTAATAGGTGGCCTGGATGCCCAGAGCCACCAGCACCGCCAGCACGAACATGCCGAGCGCCACGAACGGACCGAATCCACTGACGCCCACGATGCTGGCCACCTTGCCGAACACCGCCAGCGGCACCAGCGCGATCACCCACCCCAGCACCTTGAGGATCAGGGAAAACCCGACCGAGGTCAGGTTCTCGGTGAGCTTTCGTTGCGGCTCGTTCAGGCTACGCGCTGCCACGCCGAACGCCACCGCGATCAAGACGACTCCGATCACTTTGTTGTCGACGAATGGCCGGAGCAAGCTGTCCGGCAGGTTGTCGAGCAGCTGGGTCACCACGTCGGTCTTGACGTTCGGCCTGGCCGGCGGCGGCGGCAGCTGCGCGTGGCGTCCCGGCCTGAGCAGATTGGCAACCAACAGGCCGACGAAGATCGCGACCAAGGTGTTGAGCACGAGCAGCTTGCCGAGCCGGATCGCAATCGCGCCGCGGATGTCGGCGGTCAGGATGGCGTGAACGATCGCGACCAGGATCAGCGGCGGCGCGAGCGCGCCGAGCACGCGCAAGATCAGCTGGGCGGGCAGCTCGAGTGGCTTGGCGCCCGGGCCCACCACGACACCCACCACCAGGCCGAGCAAGAGCCCGACCAGAATACGGGCGTAGAGCGG
>DATEDZ010000204.1:0-42220 GCA_035281385.1 Polyangiaceae bacterium | reverse complement strand
GCGCTCGTGAACGCCAGCATCGGCGAGCAAGCGAGCGCCAGCGTGCCAAGCTCGGCGATGCGCTGACCCGAGCTGCGCAGCAAGCATTGGTACCAAGCCCACAGCGTGAGCCCCAGGCAAGGCAGATGCATCAGCGCCGGGATGCCCAGCAGCACTCCGGGGATTTGCAGTAGCCCCTCGCCGGGCAAGTACTTGCCGGTGTAGCCCAACTTCGTCGGCACCGTGAACACGTCACTGAGCGGGACGCCCAGGTCGATGCCGGTGAGGCGCCCCTCCTTGAAGAACGTCGCCTGCATGGCGTACGCCAGCTCGTCATCGATCAGCGCGCGCCCGCGCAGCACGCCCAGCATGAGCCCTGCCGTGAGCAGCAAGCACGCGCCCACCCCCAAGAGCATCGGCCTTTTCAGCTTGCGCGGCGCTTCGAGCTTCAGGCGCCCGGCCAGGCCCCAAACCACGAGCGAAAGCCCCGGGCCGAGCAGCAGAACGCGCCGGACGTGGCCCCAGAGCTGCTCATACGTGAAGCCGCGCATGGGTGTGTACGGCAGCGGACCGGGCGTGAGCGCGTTGTAGGCGAACTCGCTGGGTCCGTGCGGCTCCAGCCACTGCCAGACGAAATAGGTAGCGCTCAAGAACAGGCCCAGCGCCAGGCCGATCAGACGCAGGAGCCGGCCGGGGGGCAGTGTCATCTCAGTGCTTCGGCGGTGGGAAGGTGCGGCGGATCAGACGCGGAATCAAGCGACCACCGGCGTGCTCGGCGTCGGCGCCACGTTCGCCCTCTTCATGGTACTCGGCGTCCTGGTTCACGCGCCACAGATCGTAAACATCTTTGCCGGCCACGATGTTCCGCGCGCACAGCATCGCGGTCATCATCGAATGGTCCTGGTTGTTGTACTTGTGCATGCCGTTGCGGCCGACCACGTGCAGACCCGGGTAATGCGCGCGCAGCTCGGCTTTCAGCGTGCCTACGTGACGGGCATACTCGAAGTCGTAGACAGGGTAAGCTTTGGGTTGGCGCACGACGACCGAGTCGACCACCGCCGACTCACGGATCAAGCCAATTTGGCTCATTTCGCGACGCGCCAGTCGCACCAGGTCACGGTCGTTGCTCTCCCACAGGCCGTCCCCCATCTGACAGAAGTATTCACAACCGTAGGAGGAGAACGCGGGATCCGGCACCATCTCGGGTGACCACGACTTGAAGTTCTGAATACGCCCGACCTTCACTTCCTCGTCCTGAATGTAGATCCAATTGTCGCGGAAGCTGCCATCGTCGCGGGCGATCAACACCACGATCAAGAAGTCCCGATAGCGCAAGCGACGAGCCGCTTCACTCGCCTCCGGTGAGATGGCCGGCGACAGCGCGCTCATCAACTCGCGCAGCGGTGCGGAGCTGATGACGTGATCGGCCTCGAGCTCGTACGTATCGCCGCCCGAGCCCTGATGCTCGACGCGCCACACGCCCGAAGCACCGTCCAGGCGCAGGCCGGTCACGCGCCGTCCCATGCGCATGATTCCGCCGAGCTCCTTCACGCGCTGCGCCGCGGCGTCCCACATCATGCCGGGACCGAGCCGCGGATAGCGGAAGGTCTCGATCAGGGTCTTGACCACCGCTCCACCGCTTTCCCCACCCTTCAGCGCGGAAAACAGGGCGGTGCTCAGCGAAAGGCCCTTGATACGCTGCGCCGCCCAGTCGGCCGAGATCTCACGGCAGCTCATGCCCCACACCTTCTCGGTGTAAGTCTTGAAGAAGATGCGAAACAGCCGATCTCCGAACTGATTGGTTACCCAGTCCTCGAAGCTCTTGGGCTTCTCGACCGGTAGCAGGCGCGCTTTGGCGTAGGAGGCAACGCACAACGCGGCCTCGCGCGCGCCCAATTTGGCCAGCGCTTCGAGAGGCTTGAGCGGGTAAGAGAAGAACTTGCCGCGATAGTAGATGCGGCTGCTGCGCGGTCGCTCCAGCATGTCGTGGGGGAGCAGCTCGGACCACAAGTCCTCGACCTCCTTGGACTTGGAGAAGAAGCGATGGCCGCCGATATCGAAGCGGTAGCCCTTGTACTTGGCGGTGCGGGAAATTCCGCCCACCTCGTGCTCGTCGGCTTCCAGCACCGTGACCGGCACGCCCTGTTTGGCCAGCAGGTAGGCTGAGGTCAGACCGGCCGGACCTGCCCCAATGACGGCGACGCGCGGTAGCGGCTGCGGCATGCGCGCGGCAACATAGCGCGGGAGCACGGGTCCCTTGCAAGGGACTCGTTACAGGGGCCTCTACCCGTCCTCGTCCAAGCCTTCGCCGCCTTCGTCGGAGATCCCCTGCTTTTGCAGGCGATAGCGCAAGGACCGGAAGGTGATGCCGAGCAGCTCCGCCGCGCGTTTGCGCACGCCGCCCGAGCGCTCCAGGGCCTCGAGCAGCAAGCGACGCTCCGCCTCGTTGAGCACGTCGTCGAGCTTCAGGCCCTCCGCCGGCAGCTCGAGCAGGGTCTGGGCGTGGGCGCCGGCGTGGCCGCTGATCGATTCCGGCAGGTCGCCCAGACCGATGACGCGCGAGCCCGAGAGGGCTACCGCGCGCTCGATGACATTCTCGAGCTCCCGCACGTTACCCGGAAACGCATGGCCGGTGAGCGCACGCAAACCGTCGGGCGTGAGGCCCACCACGTCCTTACCCATCTCTGCCGCAAAGCGCGCGATGAAGCGCTCGGCCAAGAGCGGGATGTCTTCGGCTCGCTCGCGCAAGGGCGGCAAGGTCAGCCGGATCACGTTCAGGCGATAGTACAGATCTTGCCGAAACTTGCCGCTGGCCACGCCGGCCTCGACGTCACGATTCGTGGCGGCCAAAACGCGCACGTCCACTGGCACCTCATGCGCCGCCCCCACCGGACGGACGCTCTTTTCTTGGAGCACGCGCAACAATTTCACCTGGAGATTGAGCGGCAGCTCGCCCACCTCGTCGAGCAGCACGGTGCCCCCGTCCGCTTCACGGAACAGGCCCGCATGCTTGGTAGCAGCACCGGTGAACGCGCCCTTCTCGTGACCGAACAGCTCGCTTTCCATCAGCGCTTCGGGCAGGGCTCCGCAGTTGACCACCAAGAAAGGTCCAGAAGCGCGCTCGGAACGCTCGTGAATCGCGCGCGCCACCCGCTCCTTGCCGGTACCGCTCTCACCGGTGATGAGCACGGTGGTCTTGGCCGTAGCCACGCGCGTCGCAAGCTCCAGCACCTTGCGCATGGCGACGCTCTTGCCCAGCACTTCGGCCGAGGCGATGCGCGAAACCTGCGCCCTGAGCCGCTGGTTCTCGGCGACGATCGCATGCTTCTCGATGGCCTTGGCCACCAGCGCCGCGAGCTCCGCGGCGTCGAAAGGCTTGGCCACGAAGTCGTAGGCGCCAGAGCGCATCGCCGACAAAGCATTTTCCATCGTCGAGTGCGCGGTGACCAGGATCACCTCGGTCGACGGGCTACGCCCCTTGGCTGCCGCCAGCACATCGAGCCCGGAGCCATCCGGCATCGAAAGGTCGCTCACGATGGCAGGAAACGGCTGCGGCGCCCCCCCGATCGCCTCGAGCGCAGCCTTGCAGCCCGGCGCGCTGACGACCGAGTAACCCTCGCGCCGAAACAGGATTTCCAGCATCTGGCGCAGAGCCGGCTCGTCCTCGACCAGGAGCAGCTTGACCGGCGGCGGCACGATTGACGGCACGAGAGCTTTCCACGCTAGCAGAGGCGCCAAGCACTCTGCCACTCGCCCGGGCGGCGCTTGCTGCTAGGCTTGACCTTGACCGGCGCGCCCGCGCGGCGTCGGGCTTTACTTCGAATGCGTGCCACTCTGTTTTCGACTCTGACTCTGACTGTAGCGATTGGCTGCGGTTATGGTGAGAATCTTCAGCCAACGGCCCCAGGCGACGCGCCCGGCGGCAGCGGCAACACGAGCGGCGGGCAGCCCACGGGCTTGCTGTTTCAGGACAGCGCCACGGACCTGATCCCGCGCCAGCAAGTGACCTTGACCGTGGAGGCGAAACCTCCCGGAGTCTACTCCGTGCGGTTCGCGCTGCCGAAGGACACCGAGTCGGATCCGCTCGATGCCGTGCTCGAGCACTCCGCGGCCGTGACCGACGCGACCGGCCAGGCCAGTGTGATGCTGACCGCGCCCAGCACCAATGCCATGTTGTTTCGAGTGCGAGCCAGCATCGGCGGTGACTTGAGCGTCGAGAGGGATTTCACGGTCACCGACGCAGGCTCGGTGAAGGTCAGGGTGCAGCCGTTTTACCCCAGGGATACCAGGGAAGAGGACATCACGACTTGGAACGCCTCCGCGCGGCGCGGCGAGACTTGCGCGGATCACCCGAGCATTCCGGTTCCCGACGGCAGCATCACGGGCGTTTCCGCCAAAATGGAGACGCCCGTGCTGCACGGGGTCTGGACTGGTGTTCCCGTGGCGATCACGCTGCGGTCGGGGCACTTCGTCGGCGGCTGCACCTCGATCGAGATGTTCCGACCCGGACCTCCCGAAATGGAGCACGTCGTGGACGTGACAGTGCTCAATCGTCCAATCGAGCTCGCTCAATCGAACGTCGACGTGTCGCTGCAGCTCGACCCCGAAGACCAGACCTTTCAGGAGGTGATCCAGGCAGCCGCTGAAAGCGCCCTGACCGCGCTGCGCGGTCCGAGCACGGATGATGCGGACGCGCTGCTCGACGCGATGCGCAACACGCTCGACGGCGAAGCGCGCCAGAACCTGGATGCGGCGCGCAAGGCCGAGGGCTGGGACGATCTGGTGCGCGTGCACTGGGGCACCGCAACGCGTCTCAACGCTAGCGTCAGCGGCTGGCTTGCCAGGGGCAGGGTCGAGCTCGCCAGCAGTCAGGAGCTGCTGCAGGGACGGCTCAGCGCCATAGACGCGAAGAGCGCCGAGCTGACCTTGCTGAGCGCGGCGAGCCTGTCGCCGTCTCAGGCTGGCTTCGTCGGCTCCGCCTTGGTGTCGTGGAGCGCGGAAGCGGACGACACCATCGGGCTTGCCACGGACCTCTACTTGAGTGGCTCGAGGCTGGCGAGCGGGCTCGCAGCATTGCCTGCGCTCGATGACTTTCCCGCCGCGCAGACGCCCGAACAAGCGCTGGCGCTGGCGCTGGACTGCTCGGGGCTCAGTAGTGTGCTGGCCGCAGCCGGCAGCGACAACGTGCTAGCGTACCCGCTGTGCAATAGCGCCTGCCTCACGGAGCGATGCGAGCAAGCTGCGGAGGCGCTCTGGCAGCGGGCGAGTGACGCGACTTCGACGAAGCCGCTGCGCCTGGCCTTGACTGCGGCGGGTAGGGTCACCGCGGTGGGTGACGCCGCGGAGATCGAGGGCATCACGGGCAGCTGGGTTGGCGAGCTCACCGGTTTCACCCAATCCACGGGCGGCCCCCTCGTCGGCAGCCCTCCGGACCCTTAGCGGCGAGCGGGGCACGAGTTCCCGCCTAAGCTCATGATTCGTCACATCGTTGGGATCACCCCGCGGGACCGGGGTAGGGAGCACTGGATATCAGCTAATATTAGTTAATAATTTGCTAGAAAGAGCCGGTATTGCGCGGCTTTCGTCACCAATTCGAAGTGCTTGAGCGGCCCAGCCCAGCGCTCTCGCTGCATCACGAAGGCCCATTTTTTGGCGGGATGAGCTGCTGCTGTCAGCTGATATTACCTAATAATCCGATGGCGAGGGCGCACACCCGCCCGCTCGACCTCACCAGACGCAGCACTAGCTTGCCTCGCGCAGCGCTCGGCGCAGGTCGAGCACGAAGGCGTAGGCAGCGAGCGCGGCCTCCGCCGAAATCAGGGTACCTCCGCGCGCCTCGCGCACCAGCGCTCGGAACTTGAGATAACGCCTGGGTTCGATGCCGAGCAGCAGCGCGACCAGCGCCGGATCGCGCGGCGCATCGTGCGCCGAGCCTACCAGCGCCGCGCCGCTGGCCAGGGCTCGCGCCACTAGTTGATCCATGGCCGTGATGGCGGCGCTCGGATCGCCGAGCGCGAGCGCATTTTCGACCACGCTCACCACACCCTGCTCGGCGTTGGGAAATAGCGGCGCAAAGCTGAGCGCGCCGGTAGCCCGCGGCGCCATCGCGGGCGGAGGGCGGCTGCTCGGCGCCTCTGGCTCATGGCGCGCCGGCTCGCTGCGCGGCGGGACCTTGGCCGGGCTGCTGCCGTCGCTGACTGCAGGCAGCGTGACGTGGGCTAGCGCAGGAGGCGGGAACGGCGTCTCGGCCGGGAGCCCTGGCTTGTGCTCGGTCCGCAGCGCGACCGTCTCACCGGTCACCGCGCGCGCAGCCGCTTCGCCGACGTCGGTCTCGGGCAGCTCGGACAAACGCAGCAGCCCGCTCGGCGTGCGGAGGGTCTTGTAATTCTCGAAGACCGGGTTACCCGCGGCGCTTTCCGCGCGCCGCAGCGCCTCCACCAGGCCTCCCTCCGGCACTTCGAGCGACGCGCGCTCCAGGTGGCGCGACTCCGGCACGCGCCGATCGAAGTCCTCCATCACCGCCCGCGTGATGGCTTCGAGCGACTCGTACACGCCCTCCCCCGTCGTAGCGATGGTCGTAAATGACGGTGCCGAGAGCTTGTTCAACGAGCGCTCCAGCTCGCCCACTGGCGTGATGTCGTAGAGATCGCGCTTGTTGTATTGCACCACGTGCGGCACTTCGGGCAGCGACTTGCCATGAGCGTGCAGGTTATCCCTCAGGTTCTCGAGCGTCTCGAGGTTTGCGTCCTCGCGCGCGCGCTGCGAGTCGAACACCAACACCACGCCGTCGGCACCGGTCAGCACCAGCTTGCGCGTGGCGTTGTAGTGCACTTGCCCGGGCACCGTGAACAGCTGCAGGCGCACGCCCATGCCGCGCACGTGCGGCACGCGGATCGGCAGAAAGTCGAAGTACAGCGTGCGATCCACGGGCGTGGCGAGGCTGACCATCTTGCCACGATGCTCCGGCCGCGCGGTGGCGTGGATGTGCTGCAGCGTGGTCGTCTTTCCACCCAGCCCTGGTCCGTAATAAACGACCTTGAAGACGAGCTCCCGCGCGAGCGGATTGACGACCGGCATGAGTCGAGGGGCGAGCCTACTCCGAATCGTGACCCAAGCGCGCAGCTTCTTCTCTTGCCCGCACCGCCGACCAAATCGGCGACGTCGCCGACAGGCCGATTGAGGTCAGGCTCGCCAGCACGAGAACGACCGCAGGGATAGCCAGCCACCTGTCGCGACGCTGCGGCCGGCGCTCCCGCTCGAACAGTAGCCCGATCACGAAGCCCGACACGAAGCCACCGATGTGGGCGGCATTGTCGATTTGCGGTACCGAGCCGCCATCACCGGCCCGGCTGGAGAAATACGCGAGCGCGAAGGCCAAGATCAGGTTGCTGACGAAAACCCGGTGCCAGCCGGGATTGCGCCGAATCAGCAGGACCGCGATGTAAGCTCCCAAGAGGCCGAACAGCGCACCGCTCGCGCCCACCGAGAAAGCGCGCTCGCCACGCCAGTACAATGTGGCGACATACCCCAGCAGACCCGACATCAGGTACAGCACCAGGAACCGAGCGGTGCGGAAATGAGGCTCGAGCGCGCGGCCGAGGTTGATGATGCCGAGCAGGTTCATCCCGATGTGAAGTAGTGAAGCGTGCACGAAGACCGCAGACAGCAGCCGCCACGGCTCGCTTGCGAAGAACAACCCGAGCAGCGCTCCGAACCGAATCGTGGTCGAGGAGCGAAATGAGCCGAAGATCGGCAGCCCGCTCGCGCCTCCGTCGGTGAGCAGGCACAGGCCGAAGACCAAGATGCAGACGCCGGCCATCAGCTTGGTGCCCGGTACGCCGTCCGCCGAGAACTCGGCCGCCAGCCCCGATACCGAGCCGGCGATGGCTCCCGGTAGCCGCTTACTGCAGCGGTAGCAGCTCTTTTCGTCGATTCCGTTCAGGCCGCCGCAGTGGGGGCAGATGCGCGAGCCTTGAGCCATAGCCACCGCCGCTAGCCCAGCATGACGCTTGGCGCAAATTGCAACCTCGGCGGAGGAGCCGTAAGGGGCGGGCGCCCGGCGCGTTATTCCCTGGTGGCCCCACTGCTCTACTCCCCCGCCCCGTTCCTGGTAGAACGCCGGGTCGAGTGTCAGCCGATGGGCCAGAGAAGGCGCTGGTGGCAAGGCCTCCGGCTGATCCCCCGCAGAGCGCCGAGCTCGCCGCGGAGCGCGGACTCTGCGAGCGCGCGCGCGGCGGTGACCGGGCTGCCCTGGGTGAGCTGCTGCGCGCCCACGGCCCACGCTTGTACCGCGCCGTGCTGCTGCCGCGACTGGGCTCGCGGGCAGCCGCCGAGGAGGCCCTGTCGGTGACGTACCTGAAGGTGGTGGAACGCTTCGACCAGTTTTCCTGGCAAGCCGTCGGAATCTACCCCTGGCTGCGCGTGGTGGCCCTGCGCGTGGCGCTGGATCAGCTCCGCTCACGCAAGAAGGAAGCCTTGTTTCAGCCCGAGGATCTGGAGCGCGAAATCGACGCTGGCCAGCGCGAGCCGCACGACGCCGCCTCGAGCGAGGCGCACGATCTGGCCCTGGCCCGAAGGCGCGTCGTCGAGGTCGTCGGGCGACTCCATCCGCGCTACGCCCGTGCACTGACACTGCGCGTCCTCGAGGAGCGCTCACGCGAGGAGTGCGCCGCCGCGCTCGAAGTCACCACGGCGACGTTCGACGTGGTCTTGCACCGAGCGGTGGCGGCGCTCAAAAAGGAGCTGGCACGTGAGCCAAGCTGACGAAGACGAGCCGCTGCGGTTGCCCCCGGGCCAGGAGGCCGAGCTGCGGGAGGCGCTCGAGGCGGCATGGCGACCCGACGAGCTCGATCCCGCCGTTCAGGAGCGATTGCTCGAAATGGCGCTGGAAGATCCGCTGGCGCCGTCCAGTGAGCAGGAGCTGGTCGAATCGGCGCGCCTGCGCGACGCGCTCGCGCAGGGTAGCCCGCACGAGGATCAGGCTCTGCTGTCGGCACTGAGATCCGCCGCCGAGCCGGGCGAGGACCAGGCGGCTGTGGAAAACGCCGTCAAGAGAGCGCTACGGGAACGAGGCCCAGGGGTCCCGGTTGGGGCCCCGACCCGAGCCACCAACGAGACAGGGTCGAAGGCTCGAGGGAACGTGGTCTATGCCGTGTTTGGCGGTGCCTCGGCGGTGCTGGCGGCTGCGGCCATGTTGATGCTGTTCGTCGGCACCGCGGCGAGGGATGTGCCGGCACCGGCCGCCGACTATGCCAAGCCTCGCAGCACGGCGCCGCTGTTCAGCGAGCGCTTCGAAACGCAAGGCACCACGGCGCGTATGGATCTGATCGCCAGCCAGCGCAGCCGAGAGCTCCGGGACAATCGCTACGCTTCGTGGGGGGTGCGATGAGGCAGCGCTGGCTTTTCGTAGTGCTGATGGCGCTGCTGAGCAGCGCTTGTTCCAAGCAGCAGGAGCGCGATGACTGCGGCCCCAGCGAGCGCGTCGTGGATCCGGTGCTCCTGGCCTTCCTGAGTCAGGCGCGCAGCGCGCATCATATGGCCGATCAACGCGAAGCCGAGGGCGATACGGCCGCAGCGCTGCGCGCTCTGCAGGGCTTGATCAACGCGCCCAAACCAGCTCAGGGAGCACCGGAAATAGGCGAGGTGCTGGCCGACACGCAGGCTCGCATTGCCGATCTGTCGAGCCGCGCGGGCCGCTTCGACCAGGCGGATCGCGCGATCGAGGAGGGCCTCTCGAACGCCAAACAGCCAACCTACTTCCGCGGCCACCTGTTCGAGGTGCGCGGGTTGGTCGAGGAGCGCCGCGAGAAGGCGCTGCGCGGCTCGGGCCGCGGGCTGGAGGCCGACCAGGCGCGAGACCGCTCACTTTCTGCCTACGAAGAAGCCATGAAAATCCAGGCGGAGGTCATCCTTAAGGCCTCCCCGGCGGGCTCGGCCCCGCGCTAGAGTTCAGCTGAGGCTTTCGGTTTTTCCCATGCTGACTGCGACATCGAGCCGTCTGCCCCGGCTTTTGCCAGGGACGGACCTCCGGGGGTTGCCTATCAGTCCCCCCGAGGCATTCGTGGTGTCGCGGATAGACGGCGCCACGAGCGTGGCCGAGATCGCGGAGCAGACCGGCAAATCCGTGGCCGAGGTGAGCGAGCTACTCGAGCGCCTGGTCGCGCTGGGCGCGATCGCGCTCGACGACCCGCCAGAAGCTCAGGAGCGATCGAGCTCCCCGCCGCCGAAACCACGGCTGTCCGGCGCGGTTCGCGTGGGACCGATCGTCGAGACCAGTGCGGTCAGCGACGTCAAACATCCTGCCGCAGCCCTGTACGACCCTGCCGAGCTCGATGAAGTCGTCGAGATCGATCTGGCGCGACGTCGGCAGATCCTCGACCTTTATTACAAGCTCGACCAGCTCAGCCACTACCAGGTGTTCGGCGTGGAATCGGCCGCCGACAAGAAAGCCATCAAGGCCGCGTACTTCGCGGTAGTCAACGTCTACCACCCCGATCGCTACTTCGGCAAACGCGTCGGCAGCTTCAAACAAAAGCTCGAAAAGATCTTCGCGCGATTGAGCCAGAGCTACGACGTGCTTTCGAGCACGGCGAGCCGCACCGAGTACGACAATTACTTGCGGGCTCAATCCAAGACGCGCGCCTTCGACACGGGCCAGCTCGATAGCGCTGGCCATCGAGCCGCCCTGCAAGAGGTGATGCGGCGCATCCAGGCCGAGGCCAGCCTGGAAAGCCGCAGCGCCAGCGTCCCGCCACCACTCGCGGCCCCGCCGCCGCCGCTCGCGGCCCCGCCCCAGCCCGAACCTGCCAGCGTCACTTCGCCGAAGGTGAGCTCGAATCCCGCGCCACGTCCCTCTGCGTCGATCAAGCCGAGCGATCCCGAGACTCGTCGCCATGCCCTAGCCAGAAAACTCGGCCGCGGCCCGGCCCAGAGTGGGGCGGACAAGGAGGCTCTCTCGCCGGAAGAGGCGCAGCGCAGGCGTGAGCAACAAGCTCAGGACAGCACGGCGCGAAAGGAGTGGGCAGCCGACGAGCTCAAGCGCCGTTATCAAGAGCGCGTCCAAGCCGCGCGCGACCGGCAAGTGGAGGCCTACACGAGCGCGGCCAAGCAGGCGCTCTCCAAGGGTGACAGCGTCGGTGCCGCCAACGCGCTGCGCATCGCCGCGTCCCTGTCGCCCAGCGACACCGGGCTGACGGCGCAACTTAACGAAGTGGCCGGTAAGGCCACACGCGAGCTGGCCGCGAGCTACTTGGCGCAAGCCGAGTACGAGGAGCGAGACGAGCGCTGGCTGGCCGCGGCCAAGTCCTACGCCAAGGCCCTCGTGGGCCGGCCCGAGGCTCGGGTGCACGAGCGCGTCGCCCACTGCCTGCTGTCGGGCGACGGCGATCTGCGCGAGGCAGGCGAAATGGCCAAAAAGGCGGTCCTGCTCGAGGCCAATAACGCGCGGTTCCGGGTCACCCTGGCCCGTTTCTACGTCAAAGCCGGCATGAAACAGAGCGCGGAAGGCGAGCTTTCCCGAGCAGCGACGCTTGCGCCGAGCGATGATAAGGTAAGCGATTGGATCCAGCGGCTGAAGCGAGAGCTCGGCTGAGCGTATCCAACTCTGACCCATCAACTACGGAGCTGCGAAAAGGCGAAATGGAGCGCGTCATCGGCATCGACCTCGGGACCACCAACTCCTGCGTCTCGATCCTCGAGGGAGACACCCCCGTAGTCATCCCCAACCGCGGCGGCTACAAGACGACGCCCAGCGTCGTCGCGGTCACCGAAGCTGGCAAACGCCTGGTGGGGCACATCGCCAAGCGGCAAGCCATCACGAACGCCGAAAATACGGTGTACGCGGCCAAGCGACTGATCGGGCGTAAGTGGAATTCGCCTCAGGTCAAGAACGCGATCATGACGTCGAGCTATTCGATCGTGGAGGGACCGCACGCCGACGTGCGCATCAAGCTGCGCGACAAGACCTACTCCATCCCCGAGATAAGCTCGATTGTCTTGCAAGAGATGAAGATCATCGCAGAGGACTATCTCGGCGAGCCGGTCAAGAAGGCGGTCATCACGGTCCCCGCCTATTTCAATGACAATCAGCGCCAGGCCACCAAGGACGCCGGCGCCATCGCGGGCCTGGACGTGATCCGCATCATCAACGAGCCTACATCTGCCTCGCTGGCCTACGGCTACGGCAAGGACCTAGATCGCACGGTCGCGGTCTACGACTTGGGCGGCGGGACCTTCGACGTCAGTATCCTGGAGATCGGCTCGCACGGCGTGTTCAAGGTGATCAGCACCACGGGCGATACGTTCCTGGGCGGAGAGGACTTCGACGCGCGCATCATCGACTGGCTGATCGGTAGCTTCCAGGATGAGCACCAGATCGACCTGCGTCAGGACCGCATGGCATTGCAGCGGCTGCGCGACGCCGCCGAGAAGGCCAAGTGTGAGCTTTCCAGCGTCCGAGAGACTGAAATCAACCTGCCGTTCATCATCTCCACCGGCCGCAACGAGGCCCTACACTTGCAGCGCACGCTGTCGCGCCAAACGCTCGAAAAGCTGACCGAAGACCTAGTCGAGCGCACCATCGACATCTGCCGCCAGGCCATCGGGGACGCCAAGCTCGACGTCGACGAGATTGAAGACGTGATCCTGGTGGGCGGCATGACCCGTATGCCGGTAGTGCAGCAAGCGGTCGCCAGCTTCTTCGGTCGTGAACCGAACAAGAGCGTCCACCCGGACGAGGTGGTGGCCATGGGCGCGGCCATTCAGGGCGCCGCGCTGGTCCAGGAAAAGCAGGACATGATCCTGCTCGACGTCACGCCCCACGCCCTGGGCATCATGACGTTCGGCAGCCATTTCGAAGAGCTGATCCCACAGAACACCACGGTGCCCACGAGCCGCACCAAGATCTTCACCACCAGCCGCGATGACCAGACCGCGGTGAAGATTCTGGTCATGCAAGGCGAGAGCAAGCGCGCCGAAGACAACGAGCTTTTGGGTGAGTTCATCCTGACCGGCCTGCGTCGTGCACCCAAGGGCCACGTCGAAATCGAGGTGGCCTTCGAGATCAACACCGATGGCATCGTGAGCGTACACGCCAAGGATCTCGAGACGGGCCAAGCCCAGTCGATCCAAGTCACCGCGACCAGCGGCCTGACTCATGATGAAGTGAAGAACATGATGTCCAGCGCCCGGGACTACCTGGTCGAGCGCCGTTCCGACGAACAGTTCGAAGGCGCCAAGCAGGAGGCGGAGACGCTGATTGCCGAAATCGAGCACATGTTTCCCGAGATCGAGCGCGTGGTGGGTGGCGCGGATTTCGGGCGCGACGCCATCTCCAAGGCTAGGAGCGCGGTCGATAAGACGCGGGCTGCGATCTCGGCCAAGGATACGGCGCAGCTCAAGGAGCAGGTGGACCAACTCGCGCGCACGCAGCGCATGTTCAAGGGCGTGGTTTCGCGCGGATAGCACGATCTTTCAAGACCATGGCACGAGCAGATCACGATCGGCGCGAGCAGCCACGGGGGTTCTCGGACGGCCCCCCATGAGCGACGAGTCCCGGAAACGGCAGCGTCCCTCGCATCCGACCTCGATGCCGCCGGACGTGCCGCTGGAGCTGGACTCGAGCTGGGACGATGACGCCTCGCCGCGACTCGAGCTCGACGATCCGATGTCGGAGAGCGCCTTCGATCGGGTCACGGCCATTCCGGAGCTACCGGCGGAGGCGTTCGCCAAGCAGGTGATGCAGGAGCAAGCTGCCTCGGCTCCGCCCGACGCAGTACCCAAGCTGGCTAGCGAGCCCCCGGTCGTCTCGGTTCGTCCGCTCGACCCGATGGGCATGAAGCAAGCGCCCCGCGCCGGTCGAGCGGTTTCGCAGGCCGATGTCGACGCAGCGCGTTCGAGCGCGAGCGCGGCCACGTCGCGCCCAGGGCGCAACCGCGGGCCAATGGGTGGTGAGCCCACCGGCCTCGAGCTGGCCGATACCAATCAACCGGCGCCCGCGACTTCACGTAGCCCTTCGACGCTGGGCCTGGGACGCGATCCGCGCGATCCGATGCTGGAGCTGGATCTGGATCTGGGCGAAGTGGCTCGTTCGGGTCCGCCGCCACCGGTGCTGATGCCATCGGCTCCCGCCAGTGGTCGGGATATCGAAATCACCGAGATGAAGGATCGCTACGCCACGGGCGACTTCACGGGCGCCCTGATCGTGGCCGAAAGCCTGCTCGAGGCGAACGCGAACGACACCGACGCCCAGCGCTACGCGCAGAGCTGCCGTGACGTCCTGACCCAAATGTACACGGCGCGCCTGGGCGACCTGACCCAGCGTGTGCGCGTGGCCGTGCCGGGCGACCAGATTCGCTGGTTATCGCTCGATCATCGCGCGGGCTTCCTGCTGTCACTCATCGACAGCTCATCGACGGTGGAGGAGCTACTGGATATCAGTGGTATGAACCGCCTCGATGCGCTGCGAATTCTGTACACGCTCTACGACCAGCGGGTCATCGCTCTTTCGGAGCGCTGAGACGAGAGCGAGAGCGAGACAACAGGGAGGCGGGGAGACGGGGAGGATTCTTGGGGGTGGGTTGCTGGCGGCCAGCAGCGTGCTGGCGTGCCTGTTCTTGCCTGGCGGGGCGGCGGCCGAGCCGCTGGAGAGGCCGGAGCGGGTCGCGTCCTATACGCTGACCGCGAAGCTCGATGCGGTGGCGCACGGGGTCAGCGCTAGCGGCACGATCGAGCTTTACAACTACACCGAAGTACCGCTCCGCGAAATCTATCTGCACCTCTACATGAACGCGTTCAAGAACGACCGCAGCTTGTTCTTGCGCTCACCGTTCGGCGCGGGGCGTAGCGGCGAGCACGGCACCAACTGGGGCTACATCGACGTCAAGCGCTTGTTCGCGCGTGAGCTTTCAGCCGAGCTCTGGCCGGGGCGTGACCCCAAAAGCCCTGGAGATCTCCACGACGAAACCGACATCCGCGTGCCCCTGCCCAGAGCGCTCGAGCCTGGCCGGCGCTTGACCCTGGAGGTCGAGTTCGAGGTCAGGCTGCCCGAGATCGTGGAGCGCACAGGCTACGTCGAAGACTACCATTTCGTCGCGCAATGGTTCCCGAAGCTCGCGCGCCTCTTGCCGGACGGCAGCTTCGCGCATTTCATGTTCCACCCGCAGTCCGAGTTTTCGGCCAATTTCGGCGCCTACGACGTGACGCTCGACGTGCCCGCAGAGGACGTGGTGGGCGCAACCGGCAAGTGCGAGCCAGCAGCCGCGGCCGCCGGCCGTCGCGCGCTGCGCTGCCGTGCCGAGGACGTGCACGACTTCGCCTGGACCAGCTGGCGTCATTTCGAGGTACGCACGAGCCGCATGGGTGCGATCGAGGTGCGACTGCTCACCCCGCCGGACAATCAAGAGAACGCCCGCATCGAGCTCGACAGCGTGCGCTTCGGGCTGCAGCATTTTGGCCGGCGCTTTGGTCCGTACCCCTACCCCACGCTGACGATCGTGCATCCGCCCGAGCCGGCCCGCAATTCCGGCGGCATGGAGTACCCGACGCTCATCACGACCGGCGGCCCCTGGTACACGCGCGCGACCGGCGCAAGGGCCATCGAGGCCGTCACGCTTCACGAGCTCGCGCATCAGTGGTTTTACGGCTTGTTCGCCAGTGACGAGCAGCGATTTCCCTTTCTGGACGAAGGCCTGACTAGCTACGCCGAGCATTCGGCGCTGGCCGAGCGATTCGGTCCCAAGTCGGCTTTCTCGAGGCTAGGGCTTGGGATTTCGGAAGAGGCGCTGTCACGCGCCTTCGCCGCCGCCCGCGGCATCGACGAGCCGATCGCCCAGGCTGCCTCGAACTTCCTCAGCTTTCGCAGCCTGGGCGTGATCGTTTACAGTCGCACCGCGACGCTCCTGAGCACGCTGGAGCGCGTGTATGGCCGAACCCTGCTGGATCAGGCGCTGGCCGACTACGCAGCGCGCGCTCGCTTCCGTCACCCCGAGCCCAATGACTTCTTGGAGGCCGTGAGCGGGCAGCTCGGCGAGGAAGCGGCGCGCAACCTGTCGCGTGCCCTGTTCGAGCGCGGCAGCGTGGACTACCTGGTGCGCGAGGTCCAAAGCGCGCCGAGCGATCCTCACGCGGGCGTCTTCGACGACGGCGGAGCTCGCCGCACCGTGCCGCGCAGCGAGCAGCGGCCGCCGGCGCGCTGGGCCGGTCGCGCGGTCGTGTTGCGGCACGGCACCCTGGAGTTTCCGGTCGAGCTCGAGCTCGAGCTCGAGGACGGCAGACGCGAGAGGCGCACGTGGAACGGCCAGGGCGTAAGCCACGTGATCAGCTACGAAGGCACGTCCAGGTTGGTCGGAGTCACCATCGACCCCGAGCGGCGCGTGCTGCTGGACGACGATCTGACCAACAATTCCGCGCGCAGCGAGGCGCAGGGGGTCCCGCGCAGTCTCGAACGGCTGGTCTACTGGACCGAGCTGTTGCTGTCTGGAGGCCTGCCGTGACACCGCTCGGGCCGGGCGAGATGCGCGCCCACGCGCGTCCCTTCGTGGTGCTGGCGATCGCCGGGCTGCGCCTGGTCTGCGGCCTTTGCCTGGCCTGGCCGCTCGCCGCGCTTCTCGCGGAAAGCGGCGCCAGCCAGACAGGACGCGGTGATCGGGTGCTGTTCGAGAGCGGGGGTTACCTGCTGCTCGAGGTCTTGCGCGTCGCGGGGCCGGATTTGCTGGCGGTGGCACACGGCCTGATCCCACTCGTGCTGCTCGGTCTGCTGCTGATGGCAGCCTGCAATGCGGCCTTGATGCTGGCGCTGAACCTGCGCGGCAAGCTCGCACTGATCGTCTGGGTTTCACAGGCGGCTGCGCGCGTGCCGGCTTTCGTCGTCGTGGGCCTCGGAAGCGGGCTCACGCAGCTCGTGTGCGCGCTGCTCGGGGCGCTGCTGATAGACACGGTTCCGGAAACGATGACGCGGCCCGCCGCCACCACGGCGCTCCAGCTCGCGCTGTGGCTGCTGCTCAGCTTGGTACTCGGTGCGGTCGGTAGCTTTTCGGACGTGGTAAAGGCGGCGCTGGTGCGTCACGAAGCGGGCGTCGCCCATGCGCTGACGCACGCCGCGAGGTGTGCCCGGCGCGCTCCGCTACGCACTTGCCTGGGTTTTCTCCCGTATGCGCTGGCGTTTCTGGTCGCGCTTTGGGGCGCTTCCAAGTTGACGAGCTTGCTCGATGTCTCGGCTCCAGGTGCCTGGCGCGTGGCGCTCGTCTTCGGCCTGCACCAAGCCGTCATCATCTGCAGCGTCGCGCTCCGCGCGGCCTGGTTCGCGCGAGCGCTGCGCCTGGCCGCTTCCGTATGAGTCGTCGATGGTGAGAGGGGCACGGTCTGGCTCTTCTAGCGCCGTTTGCGCTGTGGGGAGGGGCGGGCCTGGAGACGTCGCTCGTGAGCTGCCTGATGGTGGCTATCGTGGTGCTCGACGAGCGCGAGCGCGCGGGCGGCTTTCGCGGTGTCCCTTGGAGCTTCGGTGCGCTGTGCGCTGCGCCAGTGCGGCGCTGGTCTTCGGACTACTTTACCTGACCAGCACCGCTACGCCGTGACCACGCTGAAGCTCGAGCAGCCGCGTCGTCACGGGCTGCTTCGGCCTCATGCCTGGTCCCCTGCCCAGCGTCGACGCGCGCCCAAAAGCCGAGCAGATCGGCGGGTAGCGGCGCGACCAGGCTGAGCTCCCCCTGCGTCATCGGATGCACGAAGTCGTAGCGCTCGGCGTGGAGCAACTGGCGCGGGTGCTCGAGCAGCTGAAAGTCGTCGTCCGTGAGCTCGCCGTCGGCAGCGCGGGCCAGCAGGCGCTCGTCGGAGCCGTAGAGCTTGTCGCCGACGACCGGACAGCCGAGCGCCGACAAGTGCAGGCGAATCTGGTGCTGGCGGCCGGTCTGGAGCGCCAGGCGGCACAGCGCGTAGCCAGCCCGGGTTTCCAGCACCTCGATACCGGTGCGGGCCTGCAGGCCCTGGTCCGCTCGACAGATGCGCATCTTCACGCGCAAAGAGTTTTCGGTATCGAGCTCCATCGGCAGCTCGCACAGCGCGACCTGGGGGACGCCGTGGGTCACCGCGATGTAAGCCTTTTTTACCGAGTCTTCGCCGCCGAGCGAGCGCTCTTCCAGCAGCCGTTTGAAGGCACGCTCCGCTTCGATCGACTTGGCGAGCATCAGAACGCCGCTGGTCTCGCGATCGATGCGGTGGATCAGCGCCAGGAACTCACCCGGGCGCTGCTTGCGCAGCCGCTCGATCACGGTATTTCGATGGTAGCGCGCGGTGGGGTGCACGGTGACCAGCGGCGGCTTGTCGATGGCCAGCAGATGCCGGTCCTCGTACAGCACCGGCAGCGGCACGTCGTCGAGCTCCTCGAACGGCTCGCGCCAGAGCGCGATGCGCTCGTCAGCCTTCACCCGATCGTTGGCGCGCAGCGCCCGGCCGTCGGCAGCATGCGCGCTCTGTTCGATGATGGCGCGCGCGCGGGTGCGGCTGGTGTTGCGAAGCTGGGTGCGCAGGAACACATCCAGACGCATGCCAGCGCATTCAGCCGGTACACGGTAGATCTTGAGGATCGCGTCTTCGTGCACGCCGGGCGGCCGTACGGGCGGCGGCTCGCTGGCGGGCATCTCGCGCGGCTTCATGCGGAACGCGCGGGCGCGGCGCTAGCTGCGCACCCTGGCGCGGTGGATCTCGGTGCCGACGCCCGAATCGGTGAAAATCTCGAGCAGCAGGGCGTGCCGGCGCCGGCCGTCGATGATGTGGACCTTCTCGACGCCGCCCGAGACCGCGTCGAGCGCGCAGCGCACCTTGGGGATCATGCCGCCCGTGATCACGCCCTCGGCGATCAGCCGCTCCGCCTCGTTGTTGTCGAGCGAGCTCAGGCGCTCCCCGCTGGCGGTGCTCACGCCTTCGACATCGGTCATGAGCATCAGCTTGGCCGCGTGCATGGCGCCTGCGATCGCGCCAGCCGCGGTATCGGCGTTGACGTTGAGTGAATGACCATCGCGATCCACCGCGATCGGCGCGATCACCGGAATGAATCCGCTGGCGATCAATTGCTCGACGATCTTGGCGTCCACGCTGGCCACCTCACCGACGCGGCCCAGGTCCACGGTGACCTCGGCCCCGCTCGCGTCCTTGGACTTGACCGGCTCCTGCCGCTTGCCGCGCATGAACTGGTCGTCCTTGCCGGAAAGCCCCACGGCCCGCCCGCCGTGCTGACAGATCAGCCCGACGATCTCCTGATTGACCGCGCCGCCCAGCACCATTTCCACGACGTCCATGGTCGCGTCGTCGGTCACGCGCAGGCCTCCGCTGAAGGTGGACTTGATACCAACGCGCTCCAGCATGTTGTTGATCTGCGGACCGCCGCCATGCACCACCACCACCCGGATCCCCACGTAGCGCAGCAGGCACACGTCACGGGCAAAGCTCTCCTTGAGCGCCTCGTCGATCATGGCGTGGCCGCCGTATTTCACGACGAAGGTGCGCTGGTGGAAGCGCTGGATATAGGGCAGCGCCTCGTGCAAAACCTTGGCCTTCTCGACAAGCTCGTCCATTTTCACCGGCCCTATAGCGCAATTCAGCGCCGCCGTCCGGCTGCAGCTGTGGTACTAGGCGCGGCGATGGATATCTTGATGGTGTCGGCCGAGCTCTCGCCCTACGCGCGCGGCAGCGAGGTGGGAGACGTCGTGGCCGGCTTGAGCAAGGCGCTGCGCCAGCTCGGACATCGCGTGACCGTGGCGCTACCCCGCCACCCCGGTTTCGAGGCGGGCGGCCTGCTGATGGCACGCCGTCTCACGCCGCTCTCGATCGGGGGTACCGACCTGACCGTCCTCGACGGCCAGCTCGCCTCGGGCGCGGAGCTCGCCCTGTTCGATGATCCGCCGCTCTACGATCGGCCGAGCGTGTTCGGTGAGGGTGACGGCTACCCCGACAACCTGGCGCGCTTTGCGGTGCTGTGCCGCGGCGCTGCCGCGCTGGCGCAGCAGCGCGCCGAACAGGGCAAGCCCTTCGAGGTGCTGCACACCTTCGACGCGCCCACCGCTGCTACGTCGGCATTGCTGCGCGGGCCGGGCCTAATGCTGCCTTCGGTGCTCACGGTGCTGGATACCAGCCGCGGCGGGCGCTTCGCCAGCGGCGCGCACGCGGCGCTTCCCGGGCTTCAGGGCATGAGCGGCGACGCGGTTTCGCTGCTCGAGCTCGGCCTCAGCAGCGCGCAATTGGTGGTGGCCGGCTCGCAGGACGCCGCTCGGGATCTGGGCAGCCCGCCAGTTTCTGGAGCGCTGGCCGCGACGCTGATCGGCGAGCGCGCTCCGACCAGCGTCGGCTCCGGCCTCGACTATGCGGTCTACAACCCGGCCACCGATACCGCCATCCCCAAGCACTTCGACGCCGAAGACGTCTCGAACAAAGGTAGCTGCAAGGCGACGCTACTCCGAGAGCTGGAGCTGGAGCTCGAGCTCGATCGCCCTTTGCTCCTGGCCTATACCGGCTCTGCGCACGAAACGCAGCTGCTGCTCGCGGCGCTGCCGCAGCTGCTCGACAACGACATCGCGGTGGTGGCGGCGGTCGACGCCTCGCATCACGGGCAGCTCGACCAGCTCGCCGCCCAGTACCCGTCCGATCTGGCGCGCCTCAAGGATTCGAGCGACGCGGCCCGCCGCCGCGCTCTGGCCGCTTCGGATTTCGCGCTCGGCCTGGATGCTGCCGCTCTCACGCCGGCCTCGTTGCAGGCCGCGCAGCGCTACGGCGCCATTCCGATCGGTCTGGGCCAGGGCGCGGTGCTAGATGCGCTGGTCGACTGCGACGCGGAGCTGGAAACCGGCACGGGCTTCCTGTTCGACAGCGCCGACGTCACGGGGCTGGTCGGCGCGACTACGCGCGCGCTGTCGGCCTATGGGTCGCCTGGCCACGCCCGGCTGCGGCGGCGAGTGATGCGGCTCGACGTGTCGTGGGAGCGCGTCGCACGGCGCTACACGCAGCTGTATCGCAAGGCCGCGGGCTGATGAGAGAGTTGTCAGTTGTCAGTTGTCAGTTGTCAGTCGGTGCCGCCCGCCCCTGGGACGCCGCCTGAGGGACTGCCACCTTCAGTCATCGGGGCACCGCCAGCGTCGGCGCCACCGACTGGAAGAGGAGCGGCGCCGCCAGCACCGCCGCTAGCAGGGCCAATTCCGCCCGCGCCGCCCGTGCCTGGGTCCGGCGGAGTGACTTGCTCGCAGGTGTCGAGGTCTAGGTTCTGCTCGGCGGTCGCAAAGCAGGGCGCCAGGGCGCGGCACGAGGACGCCTCCTCGTAGACCTGCTCACAGGCCTCGATGCTGCCCTCCTGGTACTCGTGGCAGCCACTACCGCCACCTGGACGCAAAAAGGCGGGGCACTCCGGAAACTTCGGCTCCTCGCAGCCAAGCCGCTCATAAGCGTCGAGCGCGGCGCTGCGCACCCGATCGCAGGCATCCGCCTCGCTCAGCAGAGCGCCACCGCCCTCCGGCTGAGTCGCACCGCTCATCGAGGGCACATGGGGCTCGGTGTCCTCATCGGTGGCGCAGCTCGCAAAAAGCAGCGCCGAGACCACCAGGCACAAGCTGAAGCGCCCCCAGCGAGGCGAAGCAGGCGAAGCAGGCGAGGCAGAAGACGAGATCCGGACGATCATCGCCGGGCATCGTAGTCTCGTCTTCGGCCGCTTTCTAGGGCGACTCGCAGCGCCGTTGACGGCGCTCGGCGCCTTGTCTACCCGGAAGAGAATTCATGCCCATCCGCCGCGCTCTGCTTTCGGTTTCTGACAAAACTGGCCTGATCGAGCTTGCCCGGGCGCTCACCAAACGGGGGGTCGAGCTGCTGTCCACGGGCGGCACCTTCAAGGCGTTGAGCGCGGCGGGCGTGCCAGTCGAAACCGTCGAGAGCTACACCGGCTCGCCAGAGGTCATGGACGGCCGGGTCAAGACGCTGCACCCGCGCGTGCACGGCGCGCTGCTCTCGCGCAGCGGAACTGACGATGCGGATCTCGAACGCATCGGCGGAAGGCCCATCGACCTGGTGGCGGTCAATCTGTATCCGTTCGAAGAGACACTCGCCAAGCCGGGCGCGGCGTTCGAGGAGCTGATCGAGAACATCGATATCGGCGGACCCAGCATGTTGCGCTCCGCCTCCAAGAATCACGATCGCGTGACCGTGCTGTGCGATCCCAACGACTACGCGCTGGTGCTCGAAGAGCTGGCTCGGGACGGAGACGTGGGGCGCCTGACGCGCGAGCGGCTGGCCGCCAAGGCCTTCGCCCACACCGCCGCCTATGACGCAGCCATCAGCGGTTGGCTGTCGGCACGCAGCGAGGCGGACGGCTACCCGCGCTTCTATTCCGTGGTGCTCGAGAAGGCTTACCCACTGCGCTATGGTGAGAACCCGCACCAGGCCGGCGCCTTCTACAAAGAACGCAAGGCGCCGCTCGGTTCACTCGGCCGCGTCGAGAGCGTCGGCAGCGGCTCCAAGGAGCTCAGCTTCAATAACCTGGTCGACGTCGAGGCCGCGCTCGACGCCGTGCGCGAGTTCGAAAATCCAGCCGCAGTCGTGGTCAAGCACACCAATCCGTGTGGCGTTGCCACCGCCCCGACGCTGGCTGACGCGTACCGCGCAGCCCGCGACGCCGACGCCATGAGCGCGTTCGGCGGCATCATCGCCCTGAACCGTCAGGTCGACGACGCCACGGCCGCGATCCTGGCCGAAACCTTCCTGGAGGCCATCGTGGCGCCCGGCTTTGCCGACGGAGCCCTGGAGCGGCTGCGCGCCAAACAGGCGCTCAGGCTGCTGTCGACCGGCGGCTGGCTCGGCCCCTCGCATCAGGCACGGCAGTTCAAGCGCGTCGGGGGCGGCTTCGTGATTCAGGAGCGCGACGCCAGCGGCATCGGCGAGGTCTACAAGGGTCGCGTCGTCACCGACCGCCAGCCGACGGCCGCCGAGCTTTCAGCTCTGGAGTTTGCCTGGATGGTCTGCAAGCATGTCAAGAGCAACGCCATCGTGCTGGCGGCTCCCGGCAAGAGCCCTGGCATCTACGAAACCATCGGCATCGGCGGCGGCCAGACCGCGCGCGTCACCGCCGTGCAGGTCGCGTGTGACAAGGCCGGCGACCGCGCCAAAGGCTCGGTGCTCGCCTCCGACGCCTTCTTCCCATTTCCTGACGGCGTCAAAACGGCGGCCGCCCAGGGCATCGCCGCCATTGCCCAGCCCGGCGGCTCCAAGAAGGACGACGACGTCATCCGGGCCGCCAACGACGCCGGCATCGCCATGATCTTCACCGGTGTGCGGCATTTCCGTCATTAATTCGGCCCCCGACCAATGGGCGGGAAGCCTGCGGCCCCCGCTGGCCCTTGAGGCCTTTCTAGCGGAGCTCTTGGATTCAAAATGTAAGTCGAGTCGGTGAGGAAAAAAGGGCTAGCGGCTTGCGCACAAATTTGGCCCATCGTGAAGCAACGTGAGAAGCACTTCGATAACGGTGAAGTCTTCTCATGGTTGTCATTCCTCGAAGCTGTGACGTTTGCAAAACCGAGTTCGAGCTGCATTTCCGTTATCAGATGGAAGAACGCAGTGAGCTCAACGCGAGCGGCGATGCCGTCACTCGCTACGCCTTTTATTGCTCGCAACGCTGCCTGGAGGCCAGTCACCGCGAGCGGGCTGATGGTCAGGTACCGTGCGGTGCCTGCGCGACCCGCTTCACGGTGGAGCTAGCAGCCCACGTCCTGTTCACGGGCGGACAGCGCCACTACGCCTGCAGTCCCGACTGCCGAGCCAGGATCCTCGACGGCGTGCGCAGCGTGCGACTCGGCGAGCTGCGCCAGAGCGACTACGAGCTGCCCGGCGACGCCGAGCCGCTGCCCGAGCCCGCCGACAGCATGCGCCTGACCGAGCGCGCCCCGGCGCTACCGCCGCCCATGGAAGCGGACCCCCACCTCGAGACGCCTCCCCCCGCCTACAGCGAGCGTCGCACCAGCAACCTGCGCCGCCTGCGTCCCGGAAAGCCGCAAGTTTTGGCGATTTTCAACCATAAGGGCGGCACCGGCAAGACCACGACGGCCGTGCATGTCGCCGCCGGCTTGGCCGAGAAAGGCGCCCGCGTGCTCTTGGTCGACACCGACGGCCAGGGCAACGTCGCCACCTCGCTAGCCCTCACCGCCGAGCGCTCGCTCTACCACGTCATCGTGATGGGCCTGTCGCTCGAACAGGCGGTCGTTGCGGCGCGGTCCAACCTCGACGTCCTGCCCGCCAACGAGACGCTGGCCGCTGCCGAGCTGTACCTGGCCGGGCAGAAGCGCCGCGACCGCGTGCTGGCCGACCGCCTGACGGCAGCTCGCGAGCTCTACGACTACGTCGTGGTCGACTGCTCTCCCAGTCTATCGCTGATGAACCAGAACGCGCTGGCCTTCGCCGACGCCGTGCTCTGCCCCGTGGCGTGCGACTACCTGTCGCTGGTGGGCGTGCGCCAGGTGCTGCGCACCATCAAACAGGTCAACCGCATCCTGGGTCACGCGGTGCTGCTGTGGGGCGTCTTGCCGACCCAGTTCGACACGCGCGCGCGCATCTGCCGCGAAGCCCTGGAGACGCTGCGCCAGAATTTCGGAGATGCCTGCCTTGGCCCGATTCACTACGTGAGTCGCGTCAAGGAAGCGCCTTCTCTAGGAAAAACGCTGTTCGAGTACGCGCCAACCTCGACCGCGACCGAAGACTACTGGCGTGTGGTGGAGAAGCTTCTTTCCTCGACTGCCAGCGCGGCCCAGCCGCAGGCTGTCGAGCAGGCCGGAGGTGCATCATGAGCGACCGAAACGAATTGCGACAAGCGACAGCCAAGGTACTCGATCGAAACGACGTCGAAGGCGTCCTTTCCAACACTTACTACTCGACCGCCGCCGGCGCCGGCCGCAGCGCCGAGACGAACGGCGAGAAGCCAACCCACTACAAGGTCATCTGCATCTCCATGTACACCGAGGACCTGAAGCGCCTCGACACCATGGTCGACTCCCTGAAGGCGCGCGGCCTCACCAAGGCCAACCGCAGCGCCCTCATCCGCTACGCCCTGGGCGCCGTCAACCTCGAAACGGTCCCCAAGGGCCTGTAGGCCGTCGTCTCATCCGGCGCGCCCAGCTGGGCGCGCCACCAGATCCCTACGTCTCTCTACGAGCGAGCGAACAGGAAGGGTGGAAGGATGGAAGAATTTTGGGGTTCGAGCAGGCAGGCGCTCCGCAACGCTACTTCGGAGCTACTGTCGACGCTTTCCAGCTCGAGCCCCAAATCCTTCTCTGACCTTCCACACTTCCATCCTTCCTGTTGATTCCTGCTCGAGCTGCTAACGTCGGAGAGTGACGTTGGACGGGTTCGATAAGCGTGCCGTCGCCGAAAGGCTCGGGATTTCCGAGGCGGCGGTGGAGCTGCACTACGGGTCGGACGTGATCGACCTGCATGTCGATTCGTTCATCTGGCGGCGGATGTTCGGCTACGACTTTCGGCGCCGGCACGCGGCGTTCATGCGGGGCGTGATGCTGAGTCAGTTCGACTTGCCGCGCGCGAAAGAAGCCGGCGTTGGTGGCGCCACCTGGGTGATCACGACGAATCCGTTCGGGGATGCGCGCGATCGCGAGGCATCGTTCTTCGAGAATTTGGGCGAGCTCACCGCGCTTTTGGAGTCACCCGAGGCGCAGGCGCGCGTGGTGCAGAGCGCTGCCGAATATCGCGCGGCACGCGCTTCCGGACTACACGCCGCGTTCATCGGCGTGCAGGGTGGCAACGCGCTCGCCCATTCGCTCGACGCCATCGATCGCTTGTCGCCGGGCATCATCCTGCGCATCACGCTGCTGCACCTCACCAGCTCGCGCCTCGGCGCCACCAGCTCTCCGCTGGGCAGTGATCTCGGCCTGAGCGACTACGGCAAGGACTACGTGCGCAAGCTCAACGCCCACAAGATCCTGGTCGACCTGGCGCACATCTCGCCCGCCGGCTTCTGGGACGCGGTCAAGGTGCACGATCCGACGTTACCGCTCATCGTCACCCACACCGGCGTTTCCGGCCTGAACCCGCACTGGCGCAACCTCGACGATGATCAACTGCGCGCCGTGGCACGAAGCGGCGGCACTGTCGGCATCATGTACCACTCCGAATTTCTGGGTGACCGCTTGTTTCGCGGCAAGCTCGAGACGGTCGTGCGCCATATCGAGCACGTCATCAACGTCGCCGGCGAAGATCATGTTTCACTCGGCAGCGACTGGGACGGCGCGATCGTCACGCCGCGTGATATGCCCACTTGCCTCGAGCTACCGCGCCTCACCGCCGCCATGCTCGAGCGGGGCTGGCCCGAAGCGCGCATCCGCAAGGTGCTCGGGCTCAACTTCCTCCGCGCGGTCGAGAGCCTGCGCGGTTGAGTCGGGCTTCAGGCTCCGGCTCCAGGCTTCAGGGCCGAGAGCGTCTCACAAGGCGTCGGCCGCGTCGCTCTCATCGGAGTCGAAGTCGAGCTCGTCTTCGTCTTCGTCCTCGTCCTCGACGACCACCGGGACGGCGGCTTTGGCCTTGACCTTGCCTTTGCCGGCAAGCTCCTCTTTCGACAGCTGCGGCAAGCGGCGCTTGCCGACCGGGCCTTCTTCGACGTAGTCGCGCAGCGCGTACATGTCGCGCAGCGCCTCGAGCTTGGCCAGCGCCTTGACCTCGACCTGCCGGATACGTTCACGGGTCAGATTCATGATGGCTCCCACGTCTTCCAGCGTCGTGCCGCCACGGTCGGCGACATCCAGCGCGCACGATTCACCCAGATCCCACACCTCGAGATCCGGAAAGTTGAGCTTGATGGCGCCGGTGCGCGGCGACACATCGATGAAGAGGTGGTGCTTGCAGCTGACGAACGGACACGGCCGGGGCCCTTCGGCGCACTCGGCGCGGGTGCGCGGCTTCCAGTAATCGGTCTCCGGGAAGAGCAGGCGCCCGATTTCCAGCTCGCGCTTGGTCATGCGCTTGACGCTGATGGTGCGAGCCCGCACGTCGCGTTTCCGGCGGGATCGACGCTGTTCTCGCGTGATCGCGGGCTCGAGCGCCAGCGCGCCGAGGGCCTCGAGCGCCGGCTCCACGTTGCCTTCGACTTCGACTTCGATTCCGCCTTCCAGCTCGTTTTCGTTCATGTGAGTCTCCACTACGTCCGTCCGAAAAGCGCACGGCTCCCGTTCGACCTGACCGAGTCGCCTGGTGCGTCTGGTCTCGCTCGCCCTAGCCGGCCGAGATCGAGGAGACGCTGTCCAACTTGGATCGAGGAGTGAGTTTGCTTTCGATGGCCGTGAGGCGGGCCATCAGTTCCTTGCTCAGGCTGCGCGCGTCACCTACGTCACGCTGCACTGCCGAGGTCACGCGCTCCGTCTTGCGCTCCCGCAGCACCCCATCCAGCTTCTTGAAGATCCGCGCGAGCATCGCCTCCAGTTGCTCGACCTCACTACGAATGAACAAGACCTCGCGTTGGATCTGTTCGATCGTGTAGCTCTCGGCCATCATCTGCTTGATATGCAGAATCTGCCTGACCACACTGACCGGATAGATACCCTGCGAGCCCTGGTGCTTGCCCTTGCGCCCGACTCGCACGCTGCGCGGCAACAGCCCGAGCTGTACGTACTTACGCAGCGTCGCTTCACTGAGCTGCACGTCGTGCCGGGCAAAGACATCCAGGATCTCCGCCGAGCTGAGCCCTGCCCCGTGGGCTTTTTCGAGCTGAGTCAGGGTTTCGGCGTCGATCATGGAAAACGTGTATGAAGGTGGGTCCCCGCTGAATCAGGTCAGCGGGGCGGGAGCAGAGCTTCCGACTTAACCGTCCGCGAGCGAATATATTCTACTCAGTGGATCCGCCAAAGGACTTATTGCACTAAATTTTGAGAAGATCCGCGAGAAGCTCCATGGACGCGGCCGGCGTTTGCTAGGCGGACATTTTATGTCCCATCTAAGGCGTCGTCCATGGAGCCAATGCGTCGTCCATGCGCACATGGAGCTACACGGAAAAGGCCGGCTGGCGTGCGTGGCGCGGCGCGTGGAGAAGTGGCTCGATCCGACGCAGCCCAAACACCGGACACACCGAACACCAGACACACCGAATTGCCCCCACGTCCACAGACCCCTTACGGGCCGAACATATTGAAGTAGGCTCGCGCTGCTCCATGGCAGGCGCCCCGCCGACGTTCGACGACTTGGGCACCGTACGCGACGTGACGGCAAGCGGCGTACGCCTGCGCGTGGTCGAGCGTGGCACGGGCCCGAAGCTGGTGCTGCTGCACAGCCTATTCATGGACCACACAACCTGGGACGGTGTGGCGTCCGAGCTCGCCAACGACTTCTGCGTCATCACGCCAGACCTACCGGGCTATGGCGAGAGCGAGAAGCCGCCCACCAGTCGCTTCGGGTACGACGTGGCGGCGTTCACCAGTGCCATCGCGGATCTATACGCGGCGCTGTCGCTCGGTCGCGCCACGGTCGTGGGCCATGGTCTGGGTGGCGCCGTCGCGCTCACGCTCGCAGCGCGCCATCCCGAGCTCGTCTCCGAGCTGGTGGTAGTGGGTGCGCTGGCGGAAGGCGCGCGGCCCTGGCTCTACGGCAGGCTCGCGCAACTGCCGCTGGCAGGCAGCCTGGTGTTCAAACAATTGCTCGGCCGTCGCCTGTTCGGCGCCTATTTTCGCGAGTTATTCTTGAGCGACCCGCGCTGCATCAGCAATGAGCGCCTGGATATTTACTACGAGGCCTTCAATACGCCCGCGGCGCGCGGCAGCGCCCTTCAGACCCTGCGGGCCACCGTAGATGCCCGCTCGGTTTCCGCGCAGACCAGCCGAATTCAGCGGCCGGCGCTGGTGGTTTGGGGCCGCGGCGACCGGCTGCTGCCCGCCGCGATCGGCCAGCGCTTGGCTCGCGAGATCCGCGGCGCGCGCTTCGAGCTCCTCGACGCGGGCCACGCGCCCCAAGAGGAACGACCCCGGGAACTGGCCGAAGCGATCCGGCGCTTCTTGCGCGAGGCGGCGGCCGCGCAGAGCACGACCCCGACGCCCAGTCGAAGCATCGGGCAGCCCCGCGCGCGCTGAGGCGCCGTTCGCCAACAATTGGGCCCAAGGCGCGCCTGCCTCTAGGCTCCGGGCCATGTGGTCCTCGACGCATGTGCTGCTGGTGCTCCTCGGAACGGGCTCGAGCCTCGGGTGCGGGGCGAACGCGGTCCCGGTGCGGGTCTTGAGCAGCGCACCATCAAAGGCCTTACTTCCTGAGGCAGCGCCAAACGAGGTCCGGCCGCAAGCGGCGCCGAACGATGCCGCGCCGATGCCGCGCATCGGTGCGCCAGGCGGCAGCGGCTCCGGTTCGCGGCGTGTCACGCCCCCTCAGTCGGGGAACGAAACCGTGGGCGGCTTGCCCGCCGGGATCGGCGGCGGCAGGGGCCCCGCCGGCTTGCGCTGAGCCGCGGGCTTCGGCGCCGGGGTCTCCGCAGCAGGTGCGGGGCGTGGTTTGGGGGCGGGCGCCTCGCGGACGGGCGCCGCGGGTTTGGGCGCGGGCCTCTCGCCGCCGGGCGCGGCAGGCTTTTCGGCGGCTGGTGCAGGCTCGTCCGCTGGCGGTGTGGGCGGTTCGGGCTCGACCGCGGCGGGGGGCGGTGGGGGAGCCGTGACCTCAGCGGGCGGCAAAGGCTGGACTGGAGGCGGGGGGGCCGGGGCCGGCACGATCTTGGCGGGCACGTCGTCCGGGTGCGACTTGATGTCCTCACTGCCCCGGCCGCGCAGGATGGCGAACACGAACACGCCGAGCACCATGCCTACGACCACGCCCACGACCTGCATCAGCCGAGCACGTCGCTGTTCCTGCTCTGGCGTTCGCACCACCACGCGCGGTGCGTCGGCTTCGAGATCCTCATCGAGGATGCCAGGGGCAACGCTACCGTGACCGCCCTCGTAGATGCCCTGGTCACCGGCAACGAAGAAGTCGTCATGCAGGGCTTCTTGCACGACCTCACCCCCAACGCGCGCCGAGGCTGGCTTGTCTACTGTTTCGTCGTGCCTGCGGCTGGTCGCACCCGCGCTGGCTGCCCCACCGGCGCTCGGGTTCGGAGTGCGCACGTCGAGTGGCTGCGTGCCGCCGCTGCTCAGGCGGTGCGTCGAACCCAAGGACTGGGCCGCGGGAGCCGACATGGGTAAAGGAGCAGACGCTGCCGGTAACAGGCGCGGCGTCTCTTGCGGCAGGCCACTGCCCAGGTGCAGCGTTTGCGCGCCGACCTTCGGCTCTTCACGCTCACGCCGGCGCTCCAGGGAGGGCTCCCGCACCGTAGGCTCGGCCGGTGGCACGGGCGCACCCGCGCGCTCCGTGCTTTCGAGTTGCGGCCCAGCCTTGGCGGCCGCCGCCCGCTGCGACGCGATCACATGCGGCATTGGCGGGGTGTGGGGAGCCTCCGAGATGGGTGCCTCCTCCTCGGCTTCGGGGGCAGGCAAAGCGCCGGGTGCGGTGGGCGTGCCTTCAGGTGCGGCCTCATCGTCACGGCGCGCCGGGAACGGGATGACCTTGCCCTCCTGCGCGCGCGCTTGCGGCGTCTCACGGACGGTCGAGGTGACGCGCGACTCTTGCGAGCCGGCGGCAACCTGTGCGGCGGCTGCGGCCGCACGCGCGTCGGGCGAGTCGGCCAGCGTTCGGTGCTGCTCCTGAACCGGCGCGAAGGGCCGGGCCTCCTGAGGCTTCGATTCGAGGGACGCCGAGGCTGTCGGCGCCGAGGGTGAGGGCGCGCTGGGCGCGGGCACGCCAGCAGGGTTCGAGGCAGCGGGTTTCGGCTCGACCTCGGGCTGCGGCGCGTCGTCGGGCGGTACGCTCAACAGCTCCGCCGGTACGAGTGGACCGAGCCCAGCCTGAGTACGGTGCGCCTGTCGCGCGTCGAAGGGTGATGGCGGCGGGGGCTGCGCGCCTTCTTTCACGCTCGGCAGGACCACACGCGGCCGCGAGCGCTCGGAGCTCGCTTGCTCGACGGCTGAAAACTCGGGGCCTTGCTGGTTGTCGCGCGGGCTCAGCCCCGGCAGGGTTTCTGGCGCAACCGACGGCTCGCCCGGCAACGCCAGCGGCGGAGCGGACGGGCGCCAGGACGGCGCGGAGGGCTCGGCCGGCAAGCGCGGCTCGCTCGTGTACTCCGGCACCACGTCTTCTTCCGCCGCGGTCGAGATCGAGAAACGCTCGGGCCGCGCGGACGCGCCACCATCCACCTCACTCGGCACCACGTCGTCATCGGGCGCGGCGTGCGACACCACCAGCAGGCCCTCGAAGAACAGCTTGGTAATGGTGGACAGGGTCGAAAGATCCTCGAACGGTGAGTCGTCCACCACGTCGAGCAGCGTGCGCTTGCCGTCGAATAGCTTGAGAATACCGTTCAGGTCGTCGGGGATCTCGTTGAGCCGCTCGACCAGCTGCTCGTGATCCACCTCGAAGATGGTGGCGAGCGGCGGCAGCTGCTCGAGCAGGCGTCCCCACTCGTCGACCCGGCGCATGCCTTCCATCAGCAGACCCTGAGTCGAGGTGGGAATGATGTCCTCACGATCGATCGGGCAGAACTCGACCTCGAAGTGTCCCGAGTTCCAGATCAACGCGCGATAGACCGCTTCTTCACCGCGCAGGCGCCCGAGCTCCGCGTCCACCACCTTGCCGTCGCGGAAGTAGATGCGGGCCTCACGGCGGCCATCGCCTATTTTCCCGACGCCGGTCTTGCGGCTGATCTCGAACGTCTGAAGCAGGTCCACCACGCCCATGTCCTCGAGCGATCCGCTCAGGCGGGTGCGGCGGCTCATCGGAACCGCGGTGGCCATGCGCTCTTGCGTGCGCCTGGCCAGCAGCAGGTTCACCCGGGCGATCAGCTCACGCACGAAGATAGGCTTGGTGAGGTAGTCCTCCACGCCCAGCTCGAGGCCCCGGATCTTGTCCTCGATCGACTTCTGACTGGTCAGAAACACGACCGGGATCTGCGCGTGCTCCGGCCGATCCTTCATGCGCCGGACCAGCTCGTAGCCGTCGAGGCGCGGCAGACGGGTGTCGCTCAGGATCAGGTCTGGCGCCGAGAAGTCGATCTTGGCGAGCGCGTCCGCCCCGTCGCTGGCCGTCGTCACGCTGTAGCCCGACTTCTTCAGGCTCACCTCCAACACGCGAACGCTGCGCGGGTCGGCGTCAACCAGAAGGAGCTGTTTCTTTGCCACTCGATGCCACTTGCCCGTCGTCACCCGTTGGACGACTCGCTGAAGCGTTGAGGGCTTTCACCCTGAAGTCAAGCAAAGTGGTACGTCTCATTTGGCCCAAGGATCTACGATTTCACCGCTGAAAGGCTTGCGCTTGCGGGGCGGTGGCGCGGCGACGGCGGGTGCGGCGGCCGGCCGCGGGGCGTTCAGGCTCGGCTTGCGGGCGGGTGCGCTCACGCGATCGCTCGGCGCAGGCGTGACCTCCGGAGGCGGCGCGCTGGGAGGTCGGACCGCAGCCACGGATGCGGCGCGGGCCGGCACCGCCGAGCTGACGGCTTGCGGTGCGCTCGCCGGCCTGAACGGCGCGCTCGAATCCTGCCCGCCGCGCCGGAGCAGGACCACCAGCAGCAGGCCGGCCAAGAACGCGATCGCGACCACTACCACCGGCACCGAGCGGCGCCGGCGGAGCGGTAACACCTCTTCCCGGGTGGGCAGCTCCAGCTGGTCGGCCAGCACCGAGCTTGCCAAGCGAGCCCCGTTGCCGCCCCGAGCTCGCGGCAGACGCTGGTCCAGATCCGCGAGCAGCGCGGCCAGATTCTCATAGCGTGCGCTCGGGCGCTTCTGCAGGCAGCGTAGGATCACGTCCTCGAGCGCGCCCATCTCCTTCAGCTCGGTGCGCAGCTCACTGGGCGGTGCCGGCGTCATGTACATGTGCTTGGTGAGCACGCCCATGTAACTGTCGGCCTCGAACGGCACCTTTCCGGTGAACATCTCGTACATCACGATGCCGAAGGCGTAGATGTCGGCGCGGTGATCAACCAGCTCGCCCGAGGCTTGCTCGGGGCTCATGTAGTGCGGCGTGCCGAACACCATGCCCGAGCGCGTGAGCTTGCTCGAGCCGATGACCTTGGCCAGGCCGAAGTCGACGATCTTGACCAGGTCGCGCTCGCCGTCGCCCTTGCTGATGTGGATGTTGTCGGGCTTGAGGTCGCGATGCACGATGGCGCTGTCGTGCGCGGCCTTCAGCGCGTGCACCAGCTGGCGCACGACGTCGAGCCCGCGTGCCGCGGGCAGCGGGCCCCCGCTGCGCAAGAGCGACGCCAGCGATTGCCCCTCGAGCAGCTCCATCACGAAGTATACCTGACCCGACTCGAGCCGGCCGAAGTCGGTGATCTCGACCAGGCCCGGGTGTGAAACGGCCGCGGCGGTGCGCGCCTCTTGGATGAAGCGCGCCGCGATCTCGCCATCGGCAGCCAGATCCTTGCGCAAGGCCTTGAGCGCAAAGCGCTTGCCGAGGGCCGTATGGCGCACCTGGTAGACGGTGCCCATGCCGCCCTCACCGATCACCGAAAGCACTTCGTAGCGGCCGTCGATCACCGACCCGATGAGCGCATCGTCGCTCGGGTCCCAACCCTCGGCCGGGACGAGCGGCGTCCCGTCGAAGGGGCAGAACCGGCCATCGGGCGAGAAGTGCGAAGCGCAAGTCGGGCAGGTCGTGGCCCGCGGTTTTGGCGGGACGTTCGACACCCGGCCCGCGTTTTCACGCAGGGACTGACCGAACTGCAGGATCGTGTCGTCGGTCACGACATCTTGGATCCGCAGTCGTTGCAGAAGCGCGCCTGCGCTTGGTTCGGTTTCTTACAGCTGGGACAGGGCGCGCTCGGCGCGGCAACTGCGGCAGGACCCGCGGGCGCTGGAGGCGAACCGTAGGCGTCGAAAGCGGGCGGAGGACCGTAGCCGGCGGGCGGCGGGCCGTAGCCGGGCGGCGCGCCGTAGCCCGGTGCCGGCGCCCCGGGCGGGTAACCGGGCGGCGGGTAGCCGGGTGGTGGATAACCGGGCGGGTAACCGTAAGGCGGCCCTGCCGCGCGCTGGCCATAACCAAGACCGGCGCCCAGCGCCATGCCCTGCGCCATGGCCGCCGCCGAGGCGCTGTCACCGCCCTGCGCGAGGCCCTGGCCGAGACCCATGGTGGCCTCCGCCGCAGCGTACTGGCCATAGCGCTGCATATCGAGCTGATTGACGTAGCGCGCACGGTTCGCAAACTCCTGGTCGAGCTGAAGCTGGCGAGCCTGCGCTTCGGCCTGCGCCTTGGCCACGCCGCGCTGGGCCGCCAGGGCCTCCACCTTGGCTTGCGCGATCACGTCCTGCTTCTCGTCCAGGCGCCGTTGATCCTCGTCGCTGACGTTGATGTTCAGCTTGCCGATCTCGAGCACCTGCACGCCGCAGTTCGCCAGATCTGGGCAATTCTGCACGATGCGCCGACCGACTTCAGGCCCCATCTGGCCCAGATCGAGCAGCGTGTACTCGCGGGTCTTGATCAGCTCTCCTACCGTGGTCTTCAGGCCCATGAAGAGCAGATCCTTGACCCACTGCATGGCGCGGTCGGGATTGCCCCCCTGCCCCACGAAGCCGACCAGGAACTTGTAGGGGTCGACGACGCGGAAGGAGTAAGTGCCGTTGGCGCGCAGCGTGACGCGCAGCTCGAGGTCCGGATCGCGCATCGAGCCCATCTGATCGCCGAACGTCTCGTTATACATCGGCTTCATCGTCACGAAGTAGAGCTCGCTGATGAAGATGTTGCCACCGGTGAACTGATCGACGAGCGAGCCCAAGAACGGGATATTCTGGGTCGTCAGCGTGTAGGGCTCGCGCTGCGGGCCGAGCGTGCCGACGTAAAAACCATTCTTGAAGAACAGTACGACCTCGTCAGAGTCGACCGTGAGCTGGCTCCAGAAAGGGAAATTCTGGTCCGGATGCTTGTACAGAACCTTGTTCTTGTGAGCATCCGCGCGCGCGATCATCATTCGCTGCACGCCGCCCTTCACGAAGTCCATGATTCCCATCCCCCTACTCTACACTGACGGGGCCGGCCGGGGCAGGGGCCCCGGCAGAGCACGACGTGTCGGTCTTGGAAGGAAAGATCACGATCGCCACGAGTAGAAACCACCCGAGCAAAACAAACCAGCGGGGCCGGCGCCCGTTGGCGTGAAACCCGAGAAAATCGCGAGCCGCTGCGACCACCTGCTCTTGGACAAGCCCTCCTCCGTCAAAACCGACCCAGCAGTCTCGGAAACCGCTTTCGAGCAGCCCAACTGAGGTAACCTGCTGCGCTTACCGTGGACGCTTCGGACATCGAGCTAGAGACGCTGGGCCCGGCCGCGCAAAAGGTGCTGTCGGAGGGGGCACCGCTGCCCGCTCAGATGATGGCGGCCAAGGGCGTGATCCCGGGTGCCAAGCCGCACGAGATCGTGATCGTGATCTCGGAGCTTACACGCCGGACGGACGAGAAGCTGCGCGAGGCGGCGCTCGGCACGCTGGCCAAGCTGCCCCCGCCGATCCTGAGCGGTGCGCTCGGGCAGGACCTGCCCGGCAGCGTCACATTGGCGCTCGCCCAGCTTTACGCCGAAAGCCACGACGTCATCGAGCGGCTGCTGCGCATGCCGCGCATCGCGGGGGCGGCCCTGGAGCTCTTGGCCACGGCCGCGGACGAGCGCGCCGGCGAGCTGATCGCCACCAACGAACAGCTGATGCTCAAGTACCCGGTGGTGATCGAGAAGCTCTACATGAACAAGCGCGTGCGCATGTCGACGGCGGATCGCCTGATCGAGCTGTGCGTGCGTAGCAACATCGAGCTGTCGATTCCGGCTTTCAAGGAAGCGGCCATCGCCATCAAGAACGAGCTCATCCCCGAGCCCTCCGAGGAGCCCACCTACGACGACGTGCTGTTCAAGGAGACGCACGAGCTGGCGGAACAGCTCGAGCTGGGGGACAACGAGGACACCCACGAGGTGGACGACGAGGGCGAAGAGAGGGTCAAGCCGAAGGTAGTGCCGCTCTACGCGCGCATGGCCGAGATGACCGTCTCGCAGAAGATCCGCTGCGCCACCCTGGGCAGCCCCGCGGAACGCCTGCTGTGCGTGCGGGACGCGAATCGCCTGGTCGCGGCCGCCGCGGCCAAGAGCCCGCTGCTCAAGGAGCCGGAGGCGGTGGCGATCAGCGCCAGCCGGGTGGTGTCGGAAGACGTGCTGCGCATCCTGGCCATGAACAAAGATTTCACGCGCAATTACCAGATCAAGCTGAACCTGGTCGCCAATCCGCGCACGCCCTTCAGCTTCTCGTCGCGGCTCGTGCCGCTACTGCGCGAGTCCGAGCTCAAGATGCTCTCCAAGAGCAAGAACGTGAGCGGCGCCATCTCGACCGCCGTGAGGCAGCAGCTCGCCAAGAAGTCGCAGCGCAGCGACTGAAGAGAGTGGGTAGTGATCAGTGGTGAGTGATCAGTGCCAGCCACCTCTCCAAACTAACCACTAACCACTAGTCGCCCGTCGAACGTTCACGGCGTTTCTGCGCCGCCGCGAGGCGCGCTGCGCGTTGCTCTTCGGCTTGCTTCACCTTGTCCGGATCGACCAGAAAGGGCGCGATGCGCTCGGTGCGCTCGAAGCGGTCCTTGTACTTGAGCGCCTCCAGCTTGGTCTTGAAGGGGCCGATGCGCACGCGATGCCACAAGCCGCGGTCGGGCACGTGCGCGGCTTGTCGAAACGCGCGATGACCTCGCTTGCGCAAATCTTCGACGGTGCGGTCCGCCTCCGACTGCTCCTTGAAGCTTGCGACTTGCAGCTGGAAGCCGCCGTCGCTGCCCTCCGGTGCGAGCTCACCCTCGGTCTTGGCGGCGGCCGCATGCGAGGCCAGATCGGTCAGGGCATCGCGCGGTGAGGTGATCACCGGTGAAGCGTTGAGTAGCGTGCCGACTGGCATCGGCACCACCGGCAACCGGTCGGTGGCGGGCGGTGGAGCCGGCAAGGCGTCGGCCTCGGTCGAAAGCGCGCCCAGCTCGTCGCGTTTCACGAGGCGCCCTCGCTCGTCCTTCACTGCCGCCAGCGCGGTCGTGGGCGTGGTCTCGTCGCTCAGGATGCGAGGGAAGCTGAGCTCCTTGCCGTCGAGCGCTTCCGCGGGTGTGCCCGACGGCTTGGCCTCGGCCACCAGCGCGGCCAGCGGGTCCTGCGTCGAGCGCGCCGGAGTGCCGGGCTTCTTGGATATCATCACACAGGCGGTTACGATCGCGGCGCTGGCGAGGGAGACGAGCAGCAGGGTGCCGATGCGGGACGGACGACCGGCGTCCTGCTCCTGGATCTGCTCGAGGTTTCTGACATTGACCGAAGCCATAGCGTTCCATCCTCGGTAATGGAAAGCGCTCGGATCGGGCTAGTTTTCTGCGGCTGCGGCGGCGTCGAACGGGACCACGCGCCCGGAGCCGAGCACGACTGCGAAGGACAGCGGCGCCGAAAACCGCGCGCCCGGCCAGGCGATGACCTCCCGCACCAGACCAGACCCGCCCACCTCGACTCGATCGCCGATCAGACTGCGCTCGAGCCGAACCTCTGGCCCTACGCGGCTCCCGGGAGCTAGCCAGACCGTCCGCCCGGCTTGGTCGAGCCAGCGGAAATTGGCTTCAACGTAAGCAGCCAAGTCCCCGAGATCACTCCACGCGCCCGCGCTCTCGACGGCGCTCACGCGCTGCCCTCGCTCCAAGGCCCGAAGCGCCACGTCGCCGATCAGACAGCCGCGCGGTGGCAACGCCGCGACCACGTTCGCTCCGAGCGCCATCACGCCGATGTAGTCCCCGCTCCGGATCTCCCGTCCGAAGATCCTCCCGCGCAGCCGGACCACCCTGCCCTCCTCGTCCAAGCCCACCGAGCCCTCGCCGAGCCGGCGCGGGCTCACGGCCAGCACCTGAGCGCGCGGATCGCGGGCCTCGGCGAGCAGCCGTGCGGCAGGAGGCTCGGCAAGGATGTCGCCGTTCCAGACCAGCACCGGTCCTTCGCCGAGCAAGCGCCGGGCTCCGGCCACCCCGCCCGCAGTGCCGCGGAGCTCGGGCTCGACCACTACCTCAACTCCGAGCTTTAACTCATTGATAATCGCACACAATTTCTGATGCTCATGATGGGCGTTCGCGACCAGCCGCTCGGCGCCCGCCAGGTGGCAGGCCTCGGCGACGTGAGCGAGCAGGGGCCGGTCGCCGACCGGTACCACCGGCTTGGGCAGCTCGAGAGTGAGCGGATGCAGGCGAGTCCCGAAGCCAGCGGCCAGGATCAGCGCGGACGTCATGTGCCGAGTATGCCTGAAAGCTCGCCCCTATCCCGAGCTGCGTGGTACCGGCCACCTGGTGATGATGTTGCGATCGCTCTCCGCCTCGCTGCTCTCGGCGGCCGTTACCTTCAGCCTCGTGACCGCGTCGGGCTGCGGCACCCAAGCGTTGGGCGTTGACGACTGCCGCGCCATCGAGGAAGCGCGCTGCCATGCGGCGGAGCCCTGCGGGCTCGTCGACGACGCGGCTGCATGCCAGCGCTTCTATCGGGACCATTGCCTGCACGGCCTGATGAGCGAGCCGAGCGATGGTGCTAGCGTCGAGGAATGCGTGCACGCCATCGAGGCTGCGGGTCGCTGCGCCAGTCGGAACCCGGAGAGCCTGCTCTCCGAATGCGGCGACGAGCCGATTCCGGAAGCCCAACCGGGAGCCCAGTCAGCCTGCGAGGTCGTGGCGCACCCCGAGCGTACCCGGGAGTGCGCTTTCCTGACCAACACCCCGCCGAATAGCGGCAGCGGTGGTCAGCCGGCCACCGGGATGGGAGGCGCTGCGGACGAGCCTGACGAGCCTGCGGCCGGTGCGAGCGGTCAGGCGCCCACGGCTGGGGCCGCTCAGCAATAGAGCGGCTCGCGAGCTTGCCGGAGCAGGGGGCCTGGTCTACAGACGCGGGCGCCGATGCTTCCGCGCCCTTACCTGGTCCGCCACCACCTGGCCTGGACCCTCGCCCCTCTGGCAGCGGGCCTGCTGGCTATCCCGGGATGCTCGAACGACAGCGTCTCGGTCGCGGGCGTCACTCACCCGACGCTGATCGAGGTCGCACCGGTCGAGTTTTTGGGCTCGCTCGGTTGCTCGGAGCAGCCCTCGAGCGTGCAGCGCTACGTCGCCACGCTGTTCGACGTGACCGAGCAGAGCGCGGGCGGCGCGGGAAGCGACTACGAGCCGGAGGTCGACGAAGACGGTATCCCCCAGTGCGGCGGCTTCCAGCTGCCGAGCTCCGAGCCGACCTCCTGTCTGACGTCGGTCGGCTTCGGCTATGTGGTGCACGGCCGGCGCTACTGCGCCGAGGTGGACGCCTACGACACTGACCAGCTCGTGCCGCGCGGCACTGGAACCCGTCAGATGGTGGTCGGTGCGCCAGGCGACGACGGCCTTGCGCAGGCGCCGCTCGCCGAGCGCCGCTGGCATACGTATTGTCAGGGCGCGACGGCGACGGCTGCCACTATCGTGCGCGGCCGCGGCTGTCTGCCGCTATTTCCGCAGTTTGCCCGCGAAGCCCCGGCGGGCGTGGTCGTGGACACGCAGGCGCTGCTGGGCGACGTGGCCTGCGGTAGCGATCCACAGCACGTCGACTCCCTCGACCTGACCCTGACCTACCCAGGGCTGGCCGACGGCATTCACCGAACACCCGATTGCGGTTCGAAAGCGGTCTACGAGGATCTGCCAGCAGGTACCTCGGTCTCGATCTACGTGGCTGCTTTCAACGGTTCGGATCAGATCGCGGGAGCGGTCTGTCACGCGCGCACGGTGGCCGGTACCAACGTGGTGGCCGACTGCACGCCGCTGAGCCAGGAGGGCACGCTGCGGGTCGATCTCGAAGCCGCGCTCGAGGCGCTCGGCGGCTTCGACTGCGACGAGCGGAGCGTGAGCGATGTCCGCGTCACGGTGGGCGGCATGCTGAGAGGCAGTTTCCCCCCGCCTGACTGCTTGGAGCCGTTCGACTATGGCTTCAGGCCCAATGAAACGGCCAGCGTGATCGTCAGTGCCTACCACGCGGACGGCGAGCTTTCGACAATCTGCGAGGGTGTGGTCCAGCCAGCGCGCGTGGTCGTGGCCACGTGCCAACACGTGGACATCGTGGCGCCTTAGCGCTGCTCCGTGCCGAGCAGGGCAAGCTGCGCTAGAACTACGGGAGCCCGATGCGAATGAGCGATGGTCCGACGCTGGCGCTCCCCATGCCGGGCAAAGCCGTTGGTGGCCTGATGCTGGCGGTGTTCATCCCCTGGCTGTGCTTCGCCATCGGCCTGAACTGGGGCGGCGCGCCGGCCGAGGTGTTCCTGGCGCTGGCCGGCAGCACCGAGAAAATTCTGCACGGTGAGGTGTGGCGCCTGCTGACGGCCCCTCTCCTGCATAGCGCCGTGGGTGGCGGCGGCGTCAGCCACCTGATCACCGCACTGCTCGGCCTGTTCTTCTTCGCGCCCCGTCTGGAGGAAGTCTGGGGCGCCCAGCGCTTCCTGCGCTTCGTCGCGTCTTCGGCGCTCATCGCCTACGCGCTGCAGATGCTGATCTCCTTGCTGCTGCCGGTGGGCATCGCGGAGCGCCTGGTCGGCGAGTACTGGTTCGGCCTCACGCCGGCGCTCGGCGCCATCGCCATCGCCTGGGCGCTCACGTTCAAGGGTCAGGTCGTGCAGCTGTTCTTCGTGATTCCAGTCAGCTCACGGATGCTGATCGTGTGGGTCGTGGGCCTGGCCTGCCTAGCGCTGGTCGCGGGCGCCGCCTCGCACGAGGGCCTGATCGCGCCGTTCGGCGGCATGCTGTGCGGCTGGCTGCTGGGCGGCAGCACGCCTAGCCCCCTGCGCAAAGCCTGGCTCAAGCTACGTCTGGCCCAGCTCGAGGAGCAGGACAAGCGTCAAAGCCGCCGCAAGGCGCGCGCGAACCCCGCGGGGCTGCGCGTGATCACCGGCGGCAGAAACGACGATTCCGACGACGACGAGAAGGGCCCGGACGGGCGGTATTTGAATTGAGTTTTCCTCCGCACTGCGCATGGTACGCAGGCGCAGCGCTCGCGACCTGACCCGCGGCACGCGCCCGGCCTCGCCGGGTTTGTTCAAACTTCCTCTCCATTTTTGATCGTGATCTGCTGGTGCCAAGGTCGGTTGAGGGTGTTCCAGCTCGCGCCCAGTGGGCGCTCGCGACCACTCGCTAGAAGCCTCAGTTTGCGGTAAGACCCCCCCGATGCCCGCGCGGCTCGCTCACTTGACGACAATCGACGGTTTGACACCGGAGCTGTCGCAGGAGCTGCTGGAGAAGGCGGACGAGTTTCTGGAAGTGACCCGGCAGCCGATCATCAAGCTCGGGGACCTGCGCGGTAAGACCATCATCAACGTCTTCTACGAGGCCTCGACGCGCACGCGCACCTCCTTCGAGCTCGCGGGCAAGCGCCTGGGCGCGGACGTCGTCAACATCGGTGGCTCGACGACCAGCAGCAGCAAAGGTGAGACGCTGCGCGACACCGTCAAGACGCTCGACGCCATGCACGCCGACGCCATCGTGATCCGACACACCGCTTCCGGCGCGGCGGACTACGTGGCCAAGCACACGCGCGCCGCGGTGATCAACGCTGGCGACGGCATGCACGAGCACCCGACGCAGGCCCTGCTCGACGCCCTGACGATCCGGCGCCACCGTGGCAAGGATTTCCGGGGGCTCACGGTGGCCATCCTGGGCGACATCCTGCACAGCCGCGTGGCGCGCTCGAACGCCAAACTACTCAAGATGCTGGGCGCGGACGTGCGGCTCGCCGGACCACGCACGCTATTGCCCCGCGACCCTGCAGCGCTCGGTTGTCCGTCGTTCGAGCGCATCGAGCCCGCGCTCGAAGGGGCCGACGTGGTGATGATGCTGCGCATTCAGCGCGAGCGCCTCGGCGCAGCCCTGTTTCCGAGCTTGCGCGAGTACTCGCGGGTCTTCGGCCTGAACGCGGCGCGCCTGGCGCTGGCCAAACCCGACGCGCTAGTCATGCACCCCGGCCCGCTCAACCGTGGCGTCGAGATTTCAGAGGACATCGCGGACGGCTCCCACAGCGTGATCCTCGACCAGGTCGAAGCCGGCGTCGCGGTGCGCATGGCGGTGCTGAGCTTCGTCGCCAAGGCCTGAGGGCAGCACACCCCGAGCGGCTTCAGAGCACCAACTCTGACCGCTCCAGATAGTCGGAGGGCTGGCAACCGAACTCGCGTTTGAAGACACGCGAGAAGTATTTCGGGTC
>DATEDZ010000203.1:0-12791 GCA_035281385.1 Polyangiaceae bacterium | reverse complement strand
AGAGAAAGAAGGGGCGTCGGCAGCGGTCCTCCACGCACTGCATTTGCCGAAGATCGTCCACTCGCGAGCGCGACCGCAGGGAACTCGGCCACCCCGGCGGACTCGTGCGACAACTGTCACGTCGAACGCGTCCACTCGCGGCGACCCGGGCTCGGAGGTGATGACTCCGGGCCCTACTTTTTGGTGCGGTCGTGCAGATCGTCCGATGCCGCCAAGACCTTGGCCAACTACCCGGTCAGGTCGGCCTGCTCAGATTTCCGCGCTTCTCGACGCTCGCTGACACACCTCGACCTGGCAACGCCACGGTACCCTTGTGCAAGCGAGCTGCGTCGCGGCAGCCCAAGATGCGACAAGGCCCCTCGACGTCTCCGCCGAAGGGGCCCCGGCAGAGCCTCCTGCAGCATGCTCGCGAGCGTGCTCGCCAGGGCCGCAGCCGCGGGCGTCCCCGTCACCCCCACCCGCCGCACCGCCCTATTGAAGCGCTCAGTCAATCGGAGTCTCCTGGAAGCTCGAAGCCGAGATGAACGACTCCGTCGAGAGCGACGCCTTGGTAATACCCAAGAGCATCGGTTCGGCGACAGAGGGCTGACCGCCGCGTTCCATCACGCGAGCGTTTTCGCGCTCGAACACGTACTTTTCGACTTGCTCGTCGACCAGGAAGTTGGTGTCACCGACCTCCTTGATGCGTACACGGCGTAGCATTTGCCGCACGATGCACTCGATGTGCTTGTCGTTGAGGTTGCCCACGCCCCGTCGGTCCTCGGGGTAGCCGGGCGAGGCTGCGACGGTGCAGTGCGTATCCGTCCCCTGCGGGCCGCCGACCCCTCCCAAACCTGTGCTCGCCTGTGCTCGGGCAGGGCGACGATCTTAACCGGAAGCGTGTTCGCTGTGCCCGATGACGCCCTGCCCTGCGCGCAGTCTGCGCGCAGCAGGGAGGGGTAGTCGTCCCTCGGCACCGGAAACGACAGGGGGCGTGATCGCGGCCGGTTGACCCTGCTGCTTCTGCCAGGGGCCGGCTGACATGACGCGCACACGACGTATGTCGTCGAGGCAGAGCCAGCAAGCGCGACGACGCTGGCGTTCGTAACGACGTTGCTCGTCACCCTCGTCCGCAACCTAGCACTTTCTCGCTTCGGCTCTCCTGGCGCTATTCCGAAAGCTGTGCCTGGAGCAGGCCGGCGAGGTACTCCGCAAGGGCATCAACGTTGAACTGACCGTTCGCCCAATGCCGATCAGCGTCCTGTAAAGCCGCGTAGTACGGCTTCCGGTTCTCACGAATCCGCTCAGGAACCGTCTTCTGCCCGCAGCAGTCCGCCTTGGCGCAAGCAGATCAGGTAGTAGCAAGCGGCACGCGCGGTACGCCCATTGCCCTCAATGAACGGATGAATCCAATTTAAACGCCACAGCGCATAGGCTGGCAGCAGCGTGGGATGGTCCATGATGTCCCAGTTCTCATGCATGACCGACAGGAACTGGTCCATGAGATCTGGTACCTCCTTGAAATGCGGAGGAATATGGTTCCCCACGTAGATTGGTTGCTCGCGAAACCGTCCTCCAAACTGCGCGATGTTCGACACAGCTGCGGCGTTCAACGACCACAGCGTGTATTTATCGAACGCTTCAACGCCCTTGATAAGGCCTATCTCGATGCAGTTCGCCTATAGGTCATACTGCCGGAGCAAGTTCTGCTCCTGTATACGGGCGAACAGAACTGGATTGTCGGCCTCTCCGCACAGACACGCCAAAAACCTAGGTCTAGGGCTTTATACGAATGTGCTCGGAAGCAAAGCGAACCGAGTCTTTCGTTATCAGCTTCGAATCCGGCGCGTTGCCAAATGCAAAGCTGATTCGCTGTTCATGGAGGACCTCCTCGGGGACCTCCGTGCCGCGCGCCTTTTCCAGGAGGCGCTGCAACTCTGGATTGGGCGTCAGACACGACTGAAACTGCTTACGCGCTGCCATGGGCACACCTCATCTTACGTTCAGTAGTGTAGTACGTCGAGATCGTCAAGGCCCACAAAGTCACGATCTTATCCCGTGGAAATCGCTCCATTCTTCGGCACGAAGGCTTGAGGCTCGGCACCGGGTCATCCGAAACGCCGAAGCTCGAAGGCACGAAGTCCGGCGAAGTCGTCCCTCCGATGGCACCAAGCGCGACGGCGCTGGCGCTCGTGCCGACGTAACCGTTCAGGGGTGGGGTTGAGGGGCGGCGCGTTTGCGTGCGTTCGGTCGTGCATGACGGACACGACCTCAGAGTTGGGTAAGCGGATCGAGAAGCTGATCGCGGAGCACCTCGTGGCGACGCGAAAAGTGGCGGAAGAAGCGGTGCAGCGGGCCTTTGAGGAGGCTAGCCCGGCGCCGCGTGCGCGAGCAGTGGCGTCGGCGGCGGGCATGGGGCGGACCCCTGCGGTTTCAAGGATATTCAAAGTCCAACTGTCGCGGCGCTGGTTCGCCGCGTGGTTGCTCCAGTGCCGACGAAGCCGATCCCAATCCTGATTGCCAAAAGCACCGAAGCCCCTCGATCTTTCGATCTCAGGGCTTCGTGCGCTGCCTTCATGGCTGCTCGTGGTTACTCGTCGCCGACCGCAACCAGGTCTGCCGGCTGCACCCGCGTGAACGTGGGCGGAGCGTAGGTCGGCGATTTCTCGTCGATGACTACGTTCAGCTTCTTGTACGCCGGCAAGCCAGTGCCCGCCGGAATCAAGCGGCCCATGATGAGGCTGCCCACCCGCGCCGGCCTGCGGCCGTCGAGCCCTCCCAAACGTGTGCTCGCCTGCGGCTACGCGCACGTGGGAGGGCTAGTCCCTGTTCGGAGTCGGTCACCGAGCTTCGTACAGCGAGATGCTCACCCCCGCCGGGCTAGTACGTGGACAGCGTCGCGTTAGTACTTCTAACGTAGTTCTCGTATCCACGTAGGTCACCGCTCGTGCAGATGTCCACGCACCGCTGCGCGAGGTCGACGCACTTGGGCCCGCTCCAGATACGAGATTCGGACGCGACGCGACGCACGGTACGCTTGCACGAGTCAAAGACCTCGGCTTCACAAAGTCTTCCGCATCGCAGCGCGTGCTCTTGCATCGTTTGCTCGCTGGCAGCGTCTGGCGTTGCGGAATTGTTCGTAGGCGCTGGAGCGGCCGAGCTGTCGGCTGCCCTGAAAGTGTCGGGGGGCCCGCCTGCCTCAGGCAAGCTCTGCCGGTACTTCTCCTTGATGAGCGTGTTGTTCGCGTACACGCGAACGACGCACACTCGGGACGAATATCTCCCTTCCATATGGAGATCGAGCGTGACACCTCGGTAGGTCGCAGAATACCCACCGTTACTCGCTATCACTTCTTTCCGCGGGAGCGGGTCGCCTAGCAGCGCCTTAGTCCCGCTCATGTAGAACACCACCGATATGCCTCCTGGTGCAGCCTCACACCGGAAGTCAGTCTGATCGATCTCGGCCAGGGCCTCACGTTGGTACTGGGCCGCGCGAGGGTCGTCTTTCTGCTCCTCGGGTGAGGAAGCAGGTGGGGATGCTGACGAACACCCAAGCGCTCCAAGAAACGACGCGATAAGACCCAATCGAATCCCGTTGGTAGTCATGACCTGCGACTCCACCAGAACAACACACCGCTCTCAACGCAGCGAGCCTACTAGTCGAACCGAGGCAGGTCAATGATGCGCGAGAGTCAGCTCAGGCTGATTCTTGGCGAGGACCATTCATGTGCTGAGCGCTTGGATGCCGCTTGAACATCGGGGCTATTCATTGCTCTGGCGCCCACGTCCGGCAACAACGATGGTTGCTTGGGTGCGTTCGCTTCTCCCTGCAGCGAGCGGCCGACTCGGGAGAGGACGCACACGGTGCGCCGCGCCGGCGCGGTGAGTGACGACACGACTGATTGAGGCTGCGCGCGGCACACCGTCTGCGCCTGGGTGAACTCGTCGGCCGCTCGCCGCAAGGAGAAGCTCATGAAGGCACAGTCAGCGTCAGCGTCAGTTCAGCTCGCTCGTCGGCTCGGGTTTGCGCGCGCCATGCGCAGCGAGCCCACCGCATCGGAGCGCGTGTTGTGGGCCGAGCTTGCTGGCTCCAAGCTCGGCGTGGGGTTTCGCCGCCAGGCGGTAGTGGCCGGCTGCATCGTGGACTTTCTGGCTGCGTCGCGGAAGCTCGTCGTGGAAGTGGATGGGGGCTACCACCGCACGGCGGCGCGCCGGCGGGCGGATGCGCGCAGGGACCGGCGGCTGGAGCGCGCGGGGTTTCGGGTTCTGCGGCTGCCGGCGGAGCTGGTGCTCAGCAACGTGCAGGGGCGCTTCAGCACATTCAGTGCGCGCTCTAGCCAACGGGCCAGCCATCTCGGAGCACGCGAAGGGCAAACTCCACTGCCGACTCAAGGTTCTCGAACCCCATGTCCTCCTTCGGAACCGGGTTCCCGTGAGTCACGATGCTTGGCACCACCCACCTGCCCTCACGCAAGCTGATAACTAGTGCCGGGTCTAGGACCTTGATTGAGCCGACTTCAGATTGGTGTGCGACGTAGATCGCGTTGTCGCCGAAGTACTCCCGACGCTGTGCGAGGAAGCCCGCTGCGCGCACAAGCTCGATCGCTTCGTCGGCAGTCACGTACCACCCCAGTAGCGTGGTTTCGGTTCAGAAGCACCGAAGCCCCTCGATCTTTCGATCTCAGGGCTTCGTGCGCTGCCTTCATGGCTGCTCGTGGTTACTCGTCGCCGACCGCAACCAGATCTGCCGGCTGCACCCGCGTGAACGTGGGCGGAGCGTAGGTCGGCGATTTCTCGTCGATGACTACGTTCAGCTTCTTGTACGCCGGCAAGCCAGTACCAGCCGGAATCAAGCGGCCCATGATGACGTTCTCCTTGATGCCGCGGAGGTCGTCGGTTTTGCCGCAGATGGCCGCCTCGGTGAGCACCTTGGTGGTCTCCTGGAAGCTCGAAGCCGAGATGAACGACTCCGTCGAGAGCGACGCCTTGGTAATACCCAAGAGCATCGGTTCGGCGACGGACGGCTGACCGCCGCGTTCCATGACTCGGGCGTTTTCGCGTTCGAACACGTACTTTTCGACCTGCTCGTCGACCAGGAAGTTGGTGTCGCCGACTTCCTTGATGCGCACGCGGCGCAGCATTTGCCGCACGATGCACTCGATGTGCTTGTCGTTGATGGTGACGCCCTGCAGGCGGTAGACCTGCTGGATTTCGTTGACGAGCCAGGCTGCGAGCTCCTTCTCGCCCTTCACCCGGAGGATGTCGTGGGGGTTGGCGGGTCCGTCTTGGAGCGGGTCGCCGGCTCGGACGTGGTCGCCGGGTTGCACTTGGATGTGCTTGCCCTTCGGGATCAGGTACTCGCGTGACTGATCCGGGAGGAGGCCGCCGTCGGTGGCGAAAGGCGTGATGAGGACCTTGCGCTTGCCTTTGGTGTCCTTGCCGAAGCTGACGATGCCGTCGATTTCGCTGATGATTGCGTGATCTTTCGGCTTGCGGGCTTCGAAGAGCTCGGCAACGCGGGGGAGACCGCCGGTGATGTCCTGCACCTTCGTGGTGTCGCGGGGCATCTTCGAGATGGCCTCTCCGGGGCTGATTTGTTCGCCTTCGAGCGCGACGATGTTGGCGCCGACGGGGAGCAGGTAGCGCGCGTCGAGATCCGTGCCGGGGAGTTTCACGGCTTCGCCGGTTTCCGGATCAATGATGCTGATTCGGGGACGGAGATCCGCTGCGCGGGATTCGATCACGATCTTGCGGCTGAGGCCCGTGACCTCGTCCACCTTTTCGATGACCGTTACGCCTTCGACGAGATCGCCGTATTGGACGATGCCGCCCACCTCGGTGAGGATCGGGCTCGCGAAGGGGTCCCACTCCGCCACGATCTGGCCTTGGGAGACGCGGTCGCCGTCGGCGACCTTCATCACTGCGCCGTAGACCAGGCGGTGGTGCTCGCGCTCGCGGCCGGTGTCGTCCATCACGACCAGCTCGCCGTGGCGGTTCATCACCACCACGGTGTTGTCGCGCTTCTTCACCAGCTGCGTGTTGCGCAGGCTGACCACGCCTTCAGTGCGCGTCTCGAGCGAGCTCTGCTCGATCTTGCCGCGCGCCGCCGCACCACCGATGTGGAAGGTGCGCATGGTGAGCTGGGTGCCCGGCTCGCCGATCGACTGAGCGGCGATGATGCCGATGGCCTCGCCCATGTTCACGCGGTAGCCGCGCGCCAGGTCTCGGCCGTAGCACATTGCGCAGACGCCGCGGCGGGTCTGGCAGGTGAGCACCGAGCGGATCACGACTTCTTCGATGCCCGCGTCTTCGATGGCGCGGACGCTCTCTTCTTCGAGCTCGGTGTTGTTCTGGACGATCACTTCGCCGGTCAGCGGATCGACGACGTCTTCCAGCGCCACGCGCCCCAGGATGCGGTCGCCGAGCGGCTGAATGACTTCGCCGGCCTCTTCCAGCTTGGTGACGCGGATACCGTCGAGGGTGCCGCAGTCGAACTCCGCCACGACGGCGTCCTGCGCCACGTCGACCAGGCGACGGGTGAGGTAACCGGAGTTGGCGGTCTTGAGCGCGGTGTCGGCGAGACCCTTGCGGGCGCCGTGGGTCGAGATGAAGTACTGCAGCACGCTCAGACCCTCGCGGAAGTTCGCGGTGATCGGCGTCTCGATGATCTCGCCGCTCGGCTTGGCCATCAGGCCGCGCATGGCGGCGAGCTGGCGCATCTGGGCTGGCGAGCCACGCGCACCGGAGTCAGCCATGATGTAGATCGGGTTGAAGCTCGACTCTTCCGAGGTCTCGCCGGTCTCCGGATCCCTCATCACTTCTTTGCCGATGCCGGCCATCATCTCTTCGGCGACGCGGTCGGCCACGCCTGCCCAGATGTCGACGACCTTGTTGTAGCGCTCGCCGTCGGTGATCAGACCTTCCTGGTACTGATCGACGACCTTCTCGAGCTCGGCTTGCGCCTCCTCGACCAGCTCCTTCTTCTTCTTCGGGATGACCATGTCATCCATGCACACCGAGGCGCCGGCCTGGGTGCCGAAGTGGAAGCCGAGGCTGCGCAGGCGGTCCGCAAGCAGCACGGTCTCCTTGTTGCGGTGCGTTCGGTAGCAGATGTCGATCAGGGTCGACAGCGCCTTCTTGTTGAGCACCTTGTTGGCGAAGTCGAACGGGATGCCCGGGGGCAGCACCTCGCTGATCAGGACGCGACCGACGGTGGTTTGGACCACACGCGTGCGCTCGTTGCCTTCTTCGTCCTTGTCCGTGATGCGCACCTTGATGGCGGCGTGCAGGTGCACCGTGCCATTGTCGTACGCCATCCGAACCTCGTCCGGTGAGCTGAACACACCACGCAGGTAGCCGCTCAGGCCGTTCTTCTGGTCGTACTTCAACGTGCCTTCGCGATAGCTGCCCTCCACGAAGCGGCGCATGCGCGTCGCGTAGTAGAGGCCGAGCACGATGTCCTGGGTCGGGTTGATGATCGGGCGACCGCTGGCGGGCGATAGGATGTTGTTCGTGCTCATCATCAGCACGCGCGCCTCCATCTGCGCCTCGATCGACAGCGGCACGTGCACCGCCATCTGGTCACCGTCGAAGTCGGCGTTGAAGGCCGCGCACACCAGCGGGTGAAGCTGAATCGCCTTGCCTTCGATCAAGACCGGCTCGAACGCCTGGATACCCAGGCGGTGCAGTGTCGGCGCGCGGTTCAGCATCACGGGGTGCTCGCTGATCACCTCGTCCAGGATGTCCCACACCTCGGGACGCTCCTTTTCCACCATCTTCTTCGCGCTCTTGATGGTGTTGACGTAGCCGCGCTCTTCGAGCTTGTTGTAAATGAACGGCTTGAACAGCTCGAGCGCCATCTTCTTCGGCAAGCCGCACTGGTGCAGCTTGAGCGTCGGGCCGACCACGATCACCGAGCGACCGGAGTAGTCCACGCGCTTTCCGAGCAGGTTCTGGCGGAAGCGGCCCTGCTTGCCCTTCAACATGTCGCTCAGGGACTTGAGCGGGCGCTTGTTCGGACCGGTGATGGTCTTGCCGCGACGGCCGTTGTCGAACAGCGCGTCCACCGCTTCTTGCAGCATGCGGCGCTCGTTCCGGATGATGATCTCCGGGGCGTTGAGCTCCAGCAGGCGCTTGAGGCGGTTGTTGCGGTTGATGACGCGGCGGTACAGGTCGTTCAAGTCGCTCGTGGCGAAGCGGCCACCGTCCAGGGGGACGAGGGGGCGCAGATCCGGCGGCAACACCGGGATCACCGTGAGCATCATCCACTCCGGGCGGTTGCCCGAGCCGCGGAACGCTTCCACCACCTTCAGGCGCTTGGCGTACTTCTTCCGCTTGGCCTCGCTGGTGCTGGTGCGCATCTCGTGGCGCAGCTGCTCGCTCAGTGAGTGGACGTCCACGCGCTTGAGCATTTCCAGGACGGCCTCGCCGCCCATGCCGGCCTCGAACGCGTCGTCGCCGTACTCTTCGAGCAGCTGAGCGTAACGCTCCTCGCTCAAGAGCTCGGCGCGCTCGAGCTGGGTGCTCTTCGCGTCGATGACGATGTACGCCTCGCAATACAGGACCTTCTCCAGATCCTTCAGCGTGATGTCGAGGATGTTGCCGATGCGGCTCGGCAGGCTCTTCAAGAACCAGATGTGCGCGACCGGCGTGGCCAGCGAGATGTGGCCCAGGCGCTCACGACGCACCTTGGACTGGATCACCTCGACGCCGCACTTCTCGCACACGATGCCGCGGTGCTTCATGCGCTTGTACTTGCCGCAGATGCACTCGTAGTCTTTGACCGGGCCAAAGATCTTCGCGCAGAACAGGCCGTCACGCTCGGGCTTGAACGTGCGGTAGTTGATGGTCTCGGGCTTCTTGACCTCGCCGTTCGACCACTCCCGGATCTTCTCCGGGCTCGCGAGCGAAATGCGCATCGCGGAGAAAGAGAGCGGATCTTTCGGCTTTTCGAAGAAGGAGAAAATATCTCGCATGGTGTTTCCTCAGTTCCGCTGAAAAATCAGTCTTCCGCTGCCGTAGCCTGCTGGCTGCCGGTCTCGACGAGCTCGACGTTGAGACACAACGACTGAAGCTCTTTAATCAAAACGTTGAAGCTCTCGGGCAGGCCTGCCTCGAGCGCGTACTCGCCCTTGACGATGGACTCGTACATGCGCGTGCGGCCTTGCACGTCGTCGCTCTTGACGGTCAGGAACTCTTGTAGGGCGTAGGCGGCGCCGTACGCCTCCATGGCCCAGACTTCCATCTCACCAAGACGCTGGCCACCGAACTGCGCCTTACCGCCCAGCGGCTGCTGGGTGACGAGCGAGTACGGTCCGATCGAACGAGCGTGGATCTTGTCGTCGACCAGGTGGTGAAGCTTGAGCATGTACATCACGCCCACCGTCACATCCTGCTCGAAGGGCTCACCGGTACGGCCGTCGAACAGGATGGCCTGTCCGGAGGTCGAGCGCCCGGCGCGCTCCAGCATCGACTTGATCGTCACTTCCTGAGCGCCGTCGAACACCGGCGAGCCCATAAACAGGCCTCGGCGGAGCTTCTTGGCGAGCAGCGTGACCTCAGCGTCGCCCAGGCCCTTCACGAGCTTCTGGAACTTCGGATCTTGCTCGTTCATCTCGGCGATGCGGGCGCGGATCTTGTCCGGCCCGTACCTATCCTCGATGGCCTTGTCGATCTGCCGGCCCAGCTCGCGCGCGCCCCAACCGAGGTGCGTTTCGAGAATCTGACCGACGTTCATGCGGCTCGGCACACCGAGCGGGTTCAGGACGATGTCGACCGGGCGACCGTCTTCCAGGTACGGCATGTCCTCTTCCGGAAGAATCCGGCTGACGACACCCTTGTTACCGTGGCGACCGGCCATCTTGTCGCCGACCTGCAGCTTGCGCTTGATGGCGACGTAGACCTTCACCATCTTGATCACGCCGGGCGGCAGCTCGTCACCGCGGCTCAGGCGATCGATCTTGTCGGCGAAGTGCTCCTCGCGACCCTTGAGCATGGCCTCCAGGTCTGAGAGGAGCTGACGAACTTCTTCGGCGCTCTCCTCGACCGGGATTTCACCCCAGTACTTCTGAGGCACCTGCTCCAGCTCGGTGTCGTTGAGCACGGTGCCCTTGTTGAGCAGCACCTTGCCCTTGTCGTCGACCAGCTTGCCGGCCGTGGTCTTGCCGCCCAGCACGCGCTTGATCTTGCGGAAGAACGAATCCCGCAGGATTCGCATCTCCTCTTCGCGCACGCGCTCGAGCTTCAGCTTCTCGGTATCTTCGATCGACTTGGCGCGCTCGTCCTTGTCGGTACCCTTGCGGCTGAAGATGCGGGCGTTGATCACGATACCGCTGACGCCCGGCGGCACCTTCAGTGAGCTGTCGCGCACGTCGCCGGCCTTTTCGCCGAAGATCGCGCGGAGCAGCTTCTCTTCGGGGGAGAGCTGGCTCTCGCCCTTCGGAGTGATCTTGCCGACCAGGATGTCGCCCGGCTTCACCTCGGCGCCGATGCGCACGACGCCCGCGTCGTCGAGGTCCTTGAGGGCCTCTTCACCGACGTTCGGGATGTCCTTGGTGATTTCTTCCTTGCCGAGCTTGGTGTCGCGGGCGACGCACTCGAACTCCTCGATGTGGACCGAGGTGTACACATCGTCTTTCGCGATGCGCTCGGAGACCAAAATCGAGTCCTCGAAGTTGTAACCCTGCCAGGGCATGAACGCGACCAGCACGTTCTGACCGAGCGCGAGCTCACCCATGTCGCAAGCCGGGCCGTCCGCGAGGACGTCGCCCTTCTTGACCTGCTCGCCGCGCGAAACGACGGGCTTCTGGTTGTAGCAAGTGCTCTGGTTACTGCGCTGGTACTTGGTGAGCGGATAGATATCCGGCACCTCGTCGCCCTCGCCCTCGGCGGCCCGGACCACGATGCGCTCCGCGTCCACGCTGACGACCAGGCCGTCGCGCTTGGCGATGACGCACACGCCCGAGTCCATCGCGACGCGGCCTTCCATCCCGGTGCCGACGAGCGGCGCCTCGGTGCGGACCAGCGGCACCGCCTGGCGCTGCATGTTCGCGCCCATCAGGGCGCGGTTGGCGTCATCGTGCTCCAGGAAAGGAACAAGAGCCGCGGCCACCGACACCATCTGGTTCGGCGCCACGTCCATCAGCTGGATCTGGTCCGGCATGGCCATGCGGAAGTCGCCGTTCAGACGGGCCGGGATCAAGTTGTCCTTGAACTTGCCCTTGTCGTCCATGTCCGCGCTGGCGGCGGCAATGTACTTGCCCTCTTCTTCGAGAGCGCTGAACCACTGCACCTCGTCGTGCACGCGGCCTTCGCTGACGTTGCGGTACGGCGTCTCGACGAAGCCGTACTCGTTCACGCGCGCGAAGCAGCTGAGCGAGGCGATCAGGCCGATGTTCGGACCTTCCGGCGTCTCGATCGGACAGATGCGGCCGTAGTGCGTGGCGTGCACGTCGCGCACCTCGAAGCCGGCGCGCTCACGGGTCAAACCACCCGGCCCGAGCGCGGACAGGCGACGCTTGTGCGTGACCTCGCTCAGCGGATTGGTCTGGTCCATGAACTGCGACAGCTGCGAGCTACCGAAGTACTCCTTGACCACCGCGCCGACCGGCTTGGCGTTGATCAGGTCGTGCGGCATCAACGTGTCGATTTCTTGCGACACGCTCATGCGCTCCTTGATGGCGCGCGCCATGCGCACCAGGCCGATGCGATACTGATTTTCCATCAGCTCGCCGACCGCGCGCACGCGGCGGTTACCGAGATGATCGATGTCGTCCACCGAGCCGCGCCCGTTCTTGAGCTCGATCAGGTGCCGAACCGTTTCCTGGATGTCGCTCGGCGTCAGTACCGTGGCGTCGAGGCCCGGCTTCTGATCTTCCGGCAGGTCGCGGTAGAACTTGTAGTTCAGCTTCAAGCGACCCACGGCCGACAGGTCGTAGCGCTCGGGGTTGAAGAACAGGTTCTGGAACAGCTGCTTGGCCGTCTCGAGCGTGGGCGGATCACCGGGGCGCAGGCGCCGGTAGATCTCCATGATCGCGTCCTCGGTCGTCTTGACCTTGTCGGCGATCAGGGTGTCGCGCAAGTAGGGGCCGACGTTCAGGCCGTCGATGAACAGCACCTTGAACTCGTTGACGCCCGCTTCCTTGAGGCGGTCGAGGGTGATCTCGGTCACCTCTTCGTTGCACTCGAGCAGGACCTCACCGGTCTCCTTGTCGATGACGTCCTCACCCGAGACCTTGCCGATCAGGTCGGCGGCCTCATTGGGCAGGCGGTCGAGGCTGGCTTCCTTGAGCTTCTTGATCGCCGCGCGGGTGAACTTGGTGTTCTTCTTGACCACCGTCTCGGCGCCGACCTTGATGTCGCGGGTGGCGCGCTGACCGGGGAGCAGGTCGAACTCGATGGACTTCGAGAACTTGCCGCCCTTTTCGATGTAAACGGTTTCGGTCGAGTAGAAGTAGTTGAGCAGCTCTTGCGTGCTGTAGCCGAGCGCGCGGAGCAGCACGGTGGCGTGCATCTTCCGGCGGCGGTCGATGCGCACGTACATGATGTCTTTGTGGTCGAACTCGAAGTCGAGCCACGAGCCCGAGTACGGGATGACGCGCGCGCTGTACAGCAGCTTGCCCGAGGAGTGCGTCTTGCCCTTATCGTGGTCGAAGAACACGCCCGGGCTGCGGTGCAGCTGGCTGACGACGACGCGCTCGGTGCCGTTGATGATGAAGGTGCCGGTCTCCGTCATCAGCGGAATCTCGCCGAAGTAGACCTCCTGCTCCTTGATGTCGCGCACGATGCGCTCGCCACCCTCGCGGGTGTCGTAG
>DATEDZ010000202.1:0-17833 GCA_035281385.1 Polyangiaceae bacterium | reverse complement strand
GAGAAAACCGGCGGGACGGGCGCCTGCTGCGTGAGGGTACGCATGAGCCGCCGGACATTTCGAGTGGTCTGCTCGCTCACGCGACCACGTAGAAACTCGCAAGAGCCCTACTATTCCCGAGGTAAAATCGCCCAAGTCGAGCCTAGGAGGCTGGTGTGAAACACCAGCTGTCCAAATCGGCGGAGCCGCCGGGTAGAGGGGAGGCTCAAAAAGCTTTGCTTTTTGAGGGGAGGAGGCGCGTGCCTCCTCCCCCAGGACAAGGCCCTAGGAGGCTGGGTTTGAAAAACACCAGCCGCCTAGGCGAGACTACTCCTCTGTGCATAGAATCGCGCTCGCTCGTCGCGACGCTTGACACGCGGCGCCGCGCGGAAAAATGTCGCGCTTGGCTTTCTCGAAGCAGCCGGAGAATCATTAATTTTGGAGAGGCGGGTTTCGGACAGCGTGATGAGCCGGAAGAAGCAGCGCGATGACAAGGTCATCCATGTCGTATTCGGCCCCGGCGGCGGCCGAGTCGAGCGCCGTGATCCGAAGGCTGTCGACACCGCGACGGAGCCCCAGAGTGGTCGGGAGCCGCTCACCGATCTGTTCAGCGGCACGGAAATCGCGCGCTTGCTCGAGGTCACGCCGGCGCGCCTGCGCACGCTGGATCGCGCGGGCGTGGTATCGCCGACCGGGCGCCGCAAGGGGCGGCGCGCTTACACCTTCTCGGATCTGATTGCGCTGCGGACGGCTCAAACCCTGCTTTCCCAGCGCGTGCGTCTGCGCGACGTGACGCGCGCCGTCAGCGCGCTCAAGCGCACCCTGCCGAAGGTGACGAGGCCCCTGCAAGAGCTGCGCATCGTCTCGGATGGGCAGCGCGTCGTGGTGCACACGCAGGACGGAGCCTTCGAGCCTCTGACCGGACAGATGGTGCTCGACTTCGAGGTCAAGTCGCTGCGCGACGACGTGGTGCGAGTCCTGCGACCCTCGGCCGGCCGTGAGCGCGCTCGCACCGCATACGAGCTTTACCTGCGTGCCAGCCAGCTCGACGAGGATCCGGCCACGATGGACGAGGCGGAGCGCCTGTACAACGAGGCGATCGGGCTCGATCCGTGGCTGGCCATCGCCTACACCAATCTGGGCAACATTCGCTTCCGCCGTCACGATGCCGAGGGAGCAGAAGCGCTCTATCGGCGCGCGCTCGAGATCGATAGCAGGCAGCCCGAGGCTCAGTACAACCTCGGCTACGTGATGCTGGAGCGCGGCGAGCCCGAGTCCAGCATCCCGCTCTTTCACGGCGCCATCGAAGCCGACCCCAAGTTCTCCGACGCCTACTTCAATCTCGCGATGGCCTACGAGCAAGTCGGCGAAACCCAAAAGGCCCGCCCGTTTTGGAAGAACTACATTAGCCTGGAACCCAGTGGCACATGGACGGAAATCGCTCGCCGGCATTTGTAGTGTGGCGCCTTTCTCGCGCATCCGTACAACCTCGAAAAGGCCGTAGAGTCGTTCAGCGCTAGATGGGCGAGCGCGCTTGCGCGCGAGCTGGAACGACCTCAACCGCACCTTGGCACGGGCAGATCACGATCGCGATCGAGAGAAGGCCCGGGACAAACCGGCGAGGCCGGGCGCCGATCGCGCCTCGATTCACGAGGGTCGCAGGACGCAACACGCGGAGCACGGAGGAGAACTAGAAAATACCTAGCTTGCGGTGCGTTAGACTGGGTAGAGAGCGGCGGACGGCTTCGAGGCGGGAGCGTTCTAGGGTTGCTTGGGCGAGGCCGGGGCCGTCCGAAGCCTCCGCGATCACGGTGCCCCACGGGTCCACGACCAGCGAATGACCGTAGGTTTGACGACCGCCCGGGTGCGAGCCGTGCTGAGCCGCCGCCACCATGAAGGCCTGCGCCTCGATGGCCCGTGCACGAAGGAGCACGTGCCAATGATCCTTGCCGGTGTGCAGCGTGAAAGCGGCGGGAACGAGCAGCACCTCCGCGCCCTGCTCGCTCAGCGCCCGGTACAGCTCGGGAAAGCGCACGTCGTAACAGATCGACAGACCGAGCTTGAAGCCGGCGACGTCAACGACCAACACGCTGCTGCCTGCGGAGGTTGCAGCCGACTCCGAATAGCTGCCACCGCTACCGAGCTCCACGTCGAACAAATGAATCTTGCGGTAGACACCGAGCTGCGCGCCGTCGGGGCCGAGCACCAGTAGGGTGTTGTGCGGGCGCTCCGGGTCCTGACTACGTTCGGGAAAGCCGCCTCCCACCAGGAACACCTTGCTCTCGCGCGCCATCTCCGACAGCGCGCCCGCGATCGAGCCACCGGCGAGCGACTCGGCCAGCCCGCGCTTGTCCGCCTCGGGTCCGAAGAATGCGAAGTTCTCCGGCAGCAGCACGAGCTCCGCGCCGCGCTGCGCCGCGCGCCGCACCAGCTCTCGGGCGCGGTCCAGGTTCTGGACCACGTCGGCCTGGCTGCTCAGCTGCACCGCAGCAACGCTCAGCTCGGCTTTTGCCATGGACGCTACATAGCCTATGCTGACCGTTGTGGAAGCCCCGACCGGCGCCATGCAGGAGTTTCGCGGCAATCCGAGCCAGCCGCACAAGAAGCGGCTGCCCGGGTTGGTGTTGCTCTACGCCGACAGCTTCCGTGAGCTGCCCGCAGCGTTCCTACTCGCGGCGCCGAAGCACGTCGTGGGGCGAGAAGCCGGAGCCGTCGACTTGGTGCTCAAGGCGCCCGCGGTATCTCGAATTCACGCGGAGCTGACGCGCGAGGGCAAGAGCTTCGTGGTGCGGGATTTGGGCAGCCGCAACGGCGTGATCGTCAATGGCCGTAAGGTCAAGAGCGCCAAGCTGGAGCCGCTCGACGAGCTGCGCATCGGCGATGCCATTTTCAAGTTCGTCGACAGCGCCGCCGAGGAGTACGCGCGCTACCGCATCGACGGCGCCATGGCGGCAGGCGAGTCGCGCTGCGCCCAGCAGTCGAGCCTACTGGCAGGCGGCTTCCAGATTGACAGCGTGGTCGCGGAAATCGAGCGCGTGGCGCCAACGCCGCTGAGCGTGATCGTGAGCGGCGCGAGCGGCACCGGCAAGGAGGTGATCGCCAGCGAGCTACATCGCCTGAGCGGACGGCGCGGCCGGCTGGCGGCCATCAACTGCACCGCGCTGCCGCAGAACCTGATCGAGAGCGAGCTGTTCGGCTACAAGCGCGGTGCGTTCTCGGGCGCCGACCGCGACAAGCCGGGCCTGATTCGCCACGCCGACGGCGGCACGCTGCTGCTCGACGAGATCGGCGACATGCCGCTCGAGGCGCAAGCCAAGCTGCTGCGCGTACTGCAGGCGCGCGAGGTGCTGCCGCTCGGCGCGACCATGCCGGAGCCGGTGGACGTACGGGTGGTGGCAGCCACGCATCGTGACCTGGAGCGGCTGCAGCGCGAAGGAAAGTTCCGGGAGGATCTGTTCGCGCGCCTCAATGAGTACGCGGTGGAGCTGCCCGCGCTGCACGAGCGCAAGGAGGACGTGTTCCTGCTCACGCAGACCTTCCTGGCGCGACACGGGGGCGCCAGCAAGCTGCCGTCGTTCGCCTTCATGAGCGGCCTCTTGCACTACGACTTTCCGTACAACGTGCGGGAGCTCGAGGCGTGCATCAAACGCGCGCTGGCGCTGGCGGATAGCGGCAGCCTCGAGCCAGAGGTGTTACCGGAGGCCATGCAAGAGGCCATGAGCGACTACGGCCGCGACGCCGACGACCTCGCCGATCCCGCGGAGGACGAAGATAGCCAGAGCGCGCCGGACGAGGCGGCCCTGCGCGAGCTGCTCACCAGGCACTGCGGCAACGTCGCGGCCGTCGGCCGAGAGCTCGGCAAAGCCCGCATGCAAATCCATAGGTGGATGAAGCGGCACTCGATAGACATCGCGGACTACCGTCCAGATTCTTGATTGGCACTGGTTCTTGATTTGCACCTCGGTGACCCAAGCGCCCCGCAACTTTGTCCCGCACTTCGTTGCTGGGTGTTGGGGCGCCCATTTCACGGCCCGTTCGCGAGGCCGCCGTTCCGAGGGCTCTCAATCGCCGGCATGAACGGTTAACGCGAGGTCACGACGTCGTTCAGGTCGCCCTCGGGGCCGGTGTAGCCACAGCCATCGCGTGCCCACCCCTGATCAAATTACCTACGCGTCGGCCTTGGGGGGCCGCTGAACCAACGCTACGTCATTGTCACGCTTAGCTGAATTTGTTAACCTCCGCGCCCGATGCTGGACGATTCGGCAAAAGAGATTCATCGGGGAGAGCTCGCAGGAGCGGGGCTTTTGGTGTGGATGGCGCTCCTCGCGTGTGGCGCCGCAACGGATGACCAGCTCAAGACGCGAGCCGCGTTCGATCTCAGTTGTCCGGCCTCAAAGGTCAGCATCGTCGAGCTCGATAGCGCTACGCGCGGAGTCACGGGCTGCGGCCAGCGCGCAACCTACGTCGAAAGGTGTGATGCGCCGCCCGACAACATGGCTCGCTCCTGCACTTGGGTCCTCAACAACACGTCCGAACGTCCCCCCATGGCGCCGACGAAATGAAGCTCAAGCCGCGCGTCAATGCTCCTCGCGATTGACGCGTCCGTCATCGTTACGGTGCTCTCGTTGGTCACACGTTCCATTCGCGCGCGATCATTCGTGCACCGGGAAGGCCAGCTTGCCTACCTCCTGGCCGACTAGCACCGGCTCCGTCTCGCCCAGCCGCCGCACCAACCTCTGAAGCTCCGGCCCCGTCGTGCTCATCTTGCCGCGCTCGGCCGCTTCGCCGCTCTGGTCGAGCAGGCACCAGACCGACTCATCGTCGTGCTCTGACTTCGCCAAGGTCGGTTGGGGTGGTTCCGGCTCGCGCGGCAAAGCCGCGTTCGCCTCTCACATTTTCCAGCTCGACGTCGGTGGTCGGCTCGAACCCTGGAACCTTCCCGTCTTCCCGCCTTCCTGTTGCATCCCCCTCTCTCTCTGGTTGACGCGGGGGGAGGAAGGACGGTAGCGAAACCCGAGATTGGCTCAGAGACGGAAGCGAAGCGGCGCAGGTGGCAACCCCCCGAAACGGGGCGGCAAGCGGGGTGGCGACACTCAGCAGGTCGAAATCGTCTACGAGGAGGTGGCGGCGCTGCACGAGGTGGCGCAGACCCGTTACCTCAACTATGCGCTCTCGGTCATCACCAGCCGCGCGCTGCCCGACGTGCGCGATGGTTTGAAGCCGGTGCAGCGCCGCATCCTGTACACGATGTGGCAGCAGGGTCTGCGGGCCGAGAGCAAGCACCGCAAGTGCGCCAAGGTGGTGGGCGACGTCATGGGCAACTATCATCCGCACGGCGACGCTTCGATCTACGACGCGCTCGTGCGCATGGCGCAGCCCTTCAGCCTGCGCGCGCTGCTCGTCGACGGCTCCGGCAATTTCGGCTCGCTCGACGGCGATCCGGCGGCGGCCATGCGCTACACCGAGTGCCGGCTCGCGCCACTCGCGACCGAGCTGCTGCAGGAGATCGAGCAGGACACCGTCCATTTCCGGCCGAACTACGACGGCACGAAGTTCGAGCCGGTGGTGCTGCCCGCGGCGCTGCCTAACCTGCTGGTCAACGGCGCAACCGGCATCGCGGTCGGCATGGCCACCAACACTCCGCCCCATAACCCGGAAGAGGTGGTAAACGGCGCGATCCGCCTGCTCGACGCGCTGGTCTCTGGCACGCAGCTCTCGGCGCGTGAGCTGAGTCGCACCATCAAGGGTCCGGATTTTCCAACCGGCGGCCAGCTGGTCTCTTCGAGCGAAGAGATCAAACAGGTCTACGAGAGCGGCCAGGGCTCACTCAAGCTGCGCGGCACCTGGAAGCTCGGTACGCCCACCCGCGGCAGCCAGCTCGTCCAGATCATCAGCATCCCCTACACCGTCAACAAGAGCGATCTGGTCGAACGCATCGCCGACGTGGCGCTCTCGCGCAAGATGCCGCTGCTAGTCGACGTGAAGGATGTATCGACCGACGAGATCTGCATCGAGCTCGAGCTGAAGAAGGAGGCCGACCCACAGAAGGTGCTGGCTTACTTGTTCAAGCACACGCCGCTGCAGATCAATTTCGCGGTCAACATGACCTGCCTGGTGCCCACCGAAAACCCCGAGGTGGGACGGCCGGAGCGCATCGATCTCTCCCAGATGCTCTGGCACTTCTTGCATTTTCGGCTCGAGGTCGTGACGCGGCGGCTGGGGCACGAGCTGAAGGCGCTGGCCAAGCGCATCCACATCCTGGAGGGCTTCGAGAAGATCTTCGACGCGCTGGATCAGATCCTGAAAATCATCCGCGCCTCCGAGGGCAAGGCCGACGCCGCCCAGAAGATCATGGTGAAGTTCAAGCTCGATGAGGAGCAGACCGACGCCATCCTGGAGCTGAAGCTGTATCGGTTGGCGCGCCTCGAGATTCTGGTGATCCAGAAAGAGCTCAAGGACAAGCGCAAGCGCAGCCGTGAGATCCGCGGCCTGCTCGATGAAGAGGAGTCCAAGGGTCGTTGGGGCATCGTTCGCCAAGAGCTGAGCGACTTGCTCGCGCGCTTGGGCAAGGTGGGCAAACGTCGCACGCAGATCCAGGAACTGGGTGAGGAGCAGGAGTTCAGCGAAGAAGAGCTGATCGTGGCGGAGGACGCCTACGTCGTCGTGACGGCCGACGGCTGGGTCAAACGCCAAAAAGAGGTCAAGGACCTCACGACCACGCGTCTTCGTGAAGGCGACGCTGTACTGGCCTGTGAGCTCGGCTCGACGCGCTCGAGCATCGTGTTCCTTTCGAACTTTGGTAGCGCCTACAGCTGCCGCATCATCGACGTGCCGGCCACGACTGGCTACGGCGAGCCGATCCAGAAGCTGTTCAAGCTCAAGGACGGCGAACGCATCGTGGCGGCACTGTCGCTCGATCCGCGCGTGATTGGCGACATTGCCGAGCGGGAGGGCAAGCGGCCCAAGGTCTACGGTGTGGCTGCCACCAGCGACGGCTATTCACTCAGTTTCGGCCTGTCGGCCTTCGTCGAGCCCAGCACGCGCTCCGGCCGCCGTTACGCCAAGCCGGCCGAGGGCGCGGAGGTCGTGGGCGCCGCCAAGGCCAGCGGCAAGGAGATCGCGATCTGCGCGACCCAGAAGCGCCGCGCCTTGCTGGCTCCGGTCGAGGAGATCAGCTACCTGTCGGGGCCGGGAAAAGGCGTGGTGCTGATCAAGCTGGACGACCAAGACCGCGTGGTCGGCTTCATCGTGGCGCGCGACGACCGCGACACGCTGGTGCTGGAGGGCTCGCAGGGCGGTGAGCAGCGCGTCAACACCGCCAAGTACAAGCCGACCGGACGCGGCGGGAAAGGTCACGAGATCATCAAACGCGGCAGCCTGGTGCGAGCCATCCCGAGCCTGCCCGAGATACCGCCGGGGTTCGAGCCGTAGCCATGGCGACCAAGTACACGTCCTCCGACATTCAGGTCTTGGAAGGCCTCGAGCCGGTGCGCAAGCGGCCCGGCATGTACATCGGCGGTGTGGGCAGCGCGGGCCTGCATCACCTGGTTTGGGAAATCGTCGACAACTCGGTCGACGAGGCCATGAACGGCCACGCCGACGAGATCACGGTGACGCTGCACAAGGACGGGGAAAGCGTGACCGTCGTCGACAACGGTCGCGGCGTGCCGGTCGATTTGCACCCCAAGCTGAAAAAGCCAGCCATCGAGATCATCTACACGACGCTGCACTCCGGCGGAAAGTTCGAACAGGGCAGCTACAAGACCTCGGGGGGCTTGCACGGCGTGGGCGCCTCGGTCGTCAACGCGCTCTCGTCCAAGCTGGTCGCCACCGTCAAGCGCGACGGCCGTGAGTGGCAGATCGAATTCAAGGCCGGCAAACCCACCGGCAAGCTGCAAAAGCTCGGGGCGGTGCGCGGCACCGGCACCACCGTCTATTTCCGGCCAGACCCCACGATCTTTCCGCGTATCGAGTTCTCGGCCGACACCATCCGCGAGCGCCTGGAGATCGCGAGCTTTCTGCACCGCGGCCTGAAGGTGTGCTTCAACGATGAGCACGGCGGCCAAAAGTACGAGTTTTCACACGCTGAAGGCATCGTCGATTACGTGCGCCAGCTCACCGCCAAAACGCCGCGTAAGCCGGTGCACGAGGCGCCCTTCGTGATCAACAAGGACGGCGATGCGCGCTTGGAAGCCGCGTTCTTGTGGACCGAAGCCACCGACGAGGCCCTGAAGAGCTTCGTCAACGGCATCCCGACTGGCTCCGGCGGCACCCACGAAAATGGCCTACGGGCTGGTGTCGCCAAGGCAGTACGCAACTACATCGACACACACAACCTGATGCCGCGCGGCGTGAACATCGCGGCCGAAGACATCCGTGAAGGCATGCTGGGCGTGCTCAGCATCTTCATCGCTGAGCCACAATTTCAGGGTCAAACCAAGGACCGCCTGAATAACCCAGAAATCCAGACCTGGGTGGACGGCGCGGTCAGGCCCGCACTCGAGCAATGGCTCAATTCCAACCGCAGCGTGGCCGAGCAAATCGTGGCTCGCATCATCCTCGCCTCGCGCGCGCGTGAAGCCTCGCGCGCTGCCTCGGCTTCGGTGTCGCGCAAGACCGCGACCAGCGGCCGTCTGACACTACCGGGCAAGCTCTCCGACTGTCTCTCGAGCAATCGCGAGGCCACGGAGCTGTTCGTCGTGGAAGGCGATTCCGCCGGCGGCTCCGCCAAACAGGGCCGTGACCGCAACACGCAAGCCGTGCTGCCGCTGCGCGGCAAGGTACTGAACACCGAAGGCATGGCGCTGTCCAAGGTGCTAGAAAACAAGGAGCTGGCGGATCTGGTCACGGCGCTCGGCTGCGGCATCGGTCAGAGCTTCGACCTTTCGCGGCTGCGCTATCAGCGCCTCGTGCTCCTGGCCGATGCTGATTCGGACGGCCACCACATCACGACTCTGCTGCTCACCTTCATCTACCGGCACTTGCCCGAGCTGCTCAAACAGGGCCGCGTCTTCGTAGCCGTGCCACCTCTCTACCGCATCGACATCGGCAAGGAAACGTTCTGGGTCGGTGACGACGCCAACAAGGACAAGCTGCTGAAGGAACGAAAGGGCAACGGTAAGCCCGAGATCACGCGCTTCAAGGGGCTGGGCGAGATGATGCCGAAGGTGCTGTGGGACACCACGCTCAACCCGAAGACGCGGCGCCTGCTCAAGGTCGGGATCGCCGACGCGCTCGAAACCGACCGCATCTTCGGCGAGCTAATGGGCAAGGACGCGTCAGCCCGTTTTCATTTCATCATGGACCGCGCCGACGAGGCCGCAGACCTCGACGTGTAGGCTTCGTGCTGGGCGGCGGAGGGAGTCAGGTCGCAAGGATCGCATCGCCTACCTGAAAACCTGCTCGAACCCGACAGCTCAGCAAGACTTGACTCCCCTAGGCTGGGCTGAGGCCCCATCCGGCTGGCCTATACACACGAATTTCCCTCGATTTTTGTGAATTCTGACGCGGATTTACCGGCAACTTGAGGGCAGGCGTGGTCTGGGCTAACGCGGGGCGCGGTTTTGCTGCTTTCCCCCCGAGCGCGTTCGATTTCCGTGCCCAAGCTTTTCGCCTTATTGGCCACCCTGGCCGTGCTGCTGCTCCCCATTGCAGTGCCCGCTCAGCCGGCCCCCGATGATCCCACCGCCGGTGCCACGCCGCCGCCTCTGCCTCAGAGTGAGGCCGAGCTGGCGCGCGGCCTACCGATCCTACGCATCGTGGTCTCGGGCAATCGACGCATCACGCCTGAAGATGTGGTCACCTACCTGCGCGAGCGCAGCGGGCAGGAGTTCGTGCCGGAAGTGCTGACGCAGGACGTGCGCGAGCTGTACGGCTCCGGCTTCTTCGACGACATCGAGGTGGATCTGGAGCGGCTCTCGGAGGGCGTGGTGTTGCGCTTTCAGGTGCGCGAACGACCGAGCGTCAGCGCCGTCACGTTCGAGGGCAACACCGAGATCGAGAACGACGATCTGGTCGAGGGCGTCGAGCTCAAAACCAACACCATCCTGAGCCCGCCCGCCGTGCGGCGCAGCGTCCAGAAAATCCGCGACTTGTACGCCGAGAAGGGCTACTTCCTGGCTGAAGTCGAGAGCGAGACCAAGCCCCTCAAGAACAACGAGGTCGAGGTCAAGTTCAAGATCCGCGAGCAGAGCCAGGTCAGCGTCAAGCGCGTCACTTTCATCGGCAACCACAGCATCACCACCGCGGAGCTGCGGGCGCTGATGTTCATCGGCAATCCCGGCATCCTGGGCTTCGGGTCGGGCGGCCCGTTCAGGCAGGACGCGTTCGAGCGCGACGTGGCCGTGATCAGCGGCATTTATTACGACCGCGGCTTTCTGTCGGTGGCGATCAGCACACCGCGCGTGATGCTGACACCGGATCGCACCGGCATCGAAATCACGATCAGCATCGACGAGGGGCCGCGCTACAAGATCCGACAGCTACGTGTTTATGAGCGCGGTGAGGGCGGCAAGGAAGTGGACCCGATCGGCGGTCGTCGCAACCTGCGCTTGATGGTGCAGGCCAAGTCCGGCGAGTATTTCAACCGCGCCGCGCTGCTCGAAGACCTGCAAGCAATCCGCACGCTTTACCGCGACCACGGCTACGCCAACGTCGACGCCAACCCCCAAACCGAGCTCGATCCGGGCACCAACGAGGTGGACGTGATCGTTCCGGTCGAGCGCGGGCCGCTGGTGCGCTTCGAGCGCATCGAGATGCGCGGCAACAGCAAGACGCGCGACAAGGTGATCCGCCGCGAGCTGGAGATCGCCGAAGGCGAGCTATTCAGCGAGACCAAGCTCGAAAAGAGCAAGCGCCGCGTCAATGCTCTGGGCTACTTCGAGCGCGTGGACGTGTCGATGGAGCAGGGCTCCGCGCCCGACAAGATGAACGTCTACTTCGAGGTCGGCGAGCGTCCCACAGGCACTTTCCAGGTCGGTGCAGGTTTCTCCAGCGTCGAAAACTTCATCGCCACCGCGCAAATTCAGCAGGCCAACCTGTTCGGCAACGGTCAGAGTCTATCGCTGCAAGGCCAGCTTTCGAGCCTGCGGCGGATGGTGAATATCCACTTCTTCGAACCATACTTCTTGGACAGCCGCTTCAACGCCAGCATCGATCTCTACAACCAGCAGCGTTACTATAACGACTTCGCGCAATCGAGTATCGGCGGCGGGCTGACCTTCGGCTATCCGTTGATCGAGCCGGAGCTCAACGCCTCGATCGCCTACACCGCCGAGGTCGATGAAGTGTCGACCGACTCGCCACCGCCGCTGCTCGGCACCTCCAACAGTGTCAGCGTGTTCCAGCGCCTGCCGCTGTCGAACCTGTTCAACGACGGCTTCACCTCCAGCATTCGCCCGGGCCTGACCTACGACACGCGCGACAATCGCCTATTTCCGAGCTCCGGCATCTACCTGTCGGCATCGACCGAGTTTGCTGGAAGCTATCTGGGCTCGGAAAACCAGTTCATCCGCCACCGCTTCACGGGCCGCTTCTATTACCCGCTTTTCTGGGGCTTCGTCGCCAAGCTCAACACCGAGCTCGGTCACGTTACCAGCCCTTCGAGCGAAGGCGTGCCGATCTTCGCGCGCTTCTTCCTGGGCGGCATCTACGACCTGCGCGGCTTCGAATTCCGCAGCGTCGGGCCGCGCCTGCCGCTCACGAGATCGACCGACATCAACAGCCTTCCGATCCCAAACGGCGCCAATATCGGCGGCAATTTGCAGTACATCCAGAACCTGGAAATCGAGTTCCCGATCGTCGAATCAGTGGGACTGAAGGGCGTCATCTTCACGGACGCCGGTAACGCCTGGAACTTGGAACAGAATTACTGCGAGGCCGCGGCCGGCATTCGCTTCGAGGCCACCAGCCCCTGTTTCGAGGGTCTCGACAGCCTGGCCCGGCTCCGCACTTCGTGGGGCTTCGGCTTCCGTTGGTTCTCGCCGCTGGGCCCGCTACGCTTCGAGTGGGGTTACCCCTTCAGCCCGCTCCCCTACGAGGAGCCGTATCAATTCGAGTTCACGATCGGCAATTTCTTCTGATGTCCGAGCAAGATGCCAGACAATCCGAGTCCGCCGAGCTGGCCAGCGGGGCCCCGGCTACGCCGCGTGTCAGCGGTGAGGTGTCCACGAACCTCGCGGACAGCGACACACCACAGCCGGAAAGCAACATGCGACCCGCGCAGCTGCCCGACGAGCCAGCAGTGGTTTCGCTGCCGGGCGACACGCTGCTCTCGGCTGGCAAGCCCGCCGATCGCCTGGAGCTGATGCTGGAGGATCGCTTCGGCACACTGGAGGACCGCCTGCGCCAGATTGACAGCCGTCTGGCCATGCTCGAGCAAAAGAAATCGATGCCGCCCCCCGAGCCGCGCCAGAAACCGTGGCTGTGGATCGCATTCTTGATCGGGTTGGTGGTGGTATTTCAGCTGCTACGCTACGCGCGTTAGTACGCAGGAACGAGATCGATGCAAGACGATCCCCGAGAGCCGCAACACCCGGCGGAACAACCGATAAGCATCCAGGACGAGATGCGCACGTCGTACCTCGATTACGCAATGAGCGTGATCATCGGGCGCGCCATCCCGGACGTGCGCGATGGCCTCAAGCCAGTGCACCGCCGCATCCTGTACGCGATGCGCGACCTGAACCTTTCGCCGGGCGGCTCCTACAGCAAATGCGCCAAGGTCGTCGGTCAGGTGCTGGGCAACTACCACCCACACGGCGACGCGGCGGTTTACGATGCGCTGGTGCGTATGGCGCAGGACTTCTCCTTGCGCCACATGCTGATCGACGGCCAGGGCAATTTCGGCTCGATTGATGGTGATCCTGCGGCGGCCTATCGCTACACCGAGTGCCGTCTGGCGCGCATTTCGAGCGAGCTTCTGGCGGACATCGACAAGGAGACCGTCGATTTTTCACCGAACTTCGACGAGTCCACGCAAGAGCCCGACGTGCTGCCGGCGCGCTTCCCAAACCTGCTGGTCAACGGCACGGGCGGCATCGCGGTCGGCATGGCCACCAACATTCCGCCGCACAACCTGGTCGAAGTAATCGACGCCACGGTGCACTTGATCCTCAATCCCGACTGCAACGTCGCCGACCTGATGAAGTTCATCAACGGTCCGGACTTCCCGACTGCAGGCATGATCTACGGGCGCGCCGGCATCGCGCAGGCCTACCTGACCGGCCGCGGCAGCATCATCATGCGCGCCCGCACCGAGGTCGAAAAGGTGTCGGGCGGCGACCGCGAGCAGATCGTGGTGACCGAGATCCCGTACCAGGTGAACAAGGCGCGGCTGCACGCCAAGATCGGTGAGCTGATGCGCGACAAGCGCATCGAGGGCATCCGTGAGGCGCGTGACGAGAGCGACCGCGACGGCATGCGTCTGGTGCTGGAGCTGAAGAAAGACGTGTTCCCGACGGTGGTGCTGAACCAGCTCTACCGCATGACGGATCTGCAGACGTCGTTCGGCATCATCAACCTGTCGATCGTCAACGGTCGCCCCGCCGTGCTCGATCTGAAAGAGACGCTGCGGCTATTCGTCGAGCACCGCCGCGACGTGGTCAGCCGCCGCACGCGCTTCGAGCTGGCCAAGGCCGAAGGCCAACGCGACCTCGTCGAAGGCCTGGGCATGGCCATCACCGAGGTCGACCTGGTGATCAAGACGATCCGCGAGTCGAGCGATCCAGAAGTAGCGCAGAAGAAGCTCATGACGCTGCCGCTGCGCGGGCTGGAGGAGTTCGTCAGGCGCGCAGGGCGCCCGGAGACCGAGATTGCGGCCGCCAAGCAGCGCGGCGAGTACCGGCTGTCGGAGCGACAGGCCAAGGCGATCCTGGAGATGCGCCTGGCGCGCCTGACCGGCCTCGAGCAAGAGAAGCTGGCGGCCGAATATGGCGAGCTATCCGAGGAAATCGCGCACCTGCGCACGATTCTGGCCGACGAACAGGTGCTGATGGCCCTGATCATCAAGGAGCTAGAAGAGGTCAAGGAGAAGCACGGCCAGAAGCGGCGCACCGAAATCGTCGACAACGAGGCCGAGATCCTGATCGAGGACCTGATCCAGGAAGAGGAGATGGTCGTCACCATCTCGCACTCTGGCTACATCAAGCGCACACCGGTCTCCACCTATCGCGCGCAGAAGCGCGGCGGCAAGGGCACCCAAGGCATGGAGGCGCGCGACGACGACGACTTCGTCACGCAGCTCTTCATCGGCAGCACGCATAGCTTCATCTTTTTCTTCTCGACCAGCGGCAAGGTGTTCGTGAAGAAGGTGTACGAGATCCCGCAGGCCGCTAGAAATGCCAAGGGGCGCGCGATCGTGAACTTCCTGGAGCTCCCGCCCGAGGAGAAGGTCGAAACGATCGCCCAGGTCAGGGCCATCGAGGCCGGCTGGTACGTGACGACCATCACGCGCGGCGGTCAGATCAAGAAGACCGAGATCATCGAATACGAGAACTACCGCGATAAGGGCATCATCGGCGTGAAGATCGTCGAGGGCGATTCGCTGCTGAGCGCGATCGTGACCGACGGCAAGGCGGAATTCTTGATCGCCACCAAGCAGGGTCAATCGATCCGCTTCGACGAGCAGCAGGTGCGCCCGATGGGGCGCGGCGCGGCCGGCGTGAAGGCCATCGACCTGGCCGAGGGCGACCAGGTGGTGGGGCTCGCGCGCACCGAGCCGGAGCGGCAATTCGTCTTGGCGGTGTGCGAGCGCGGCTATGGCAAGCGCACCGTGCTCGAGGAGTTCCGCGTCCAGAACCGTGGCGGTAAGGGCATCATTCTGATCGAGTGCAGCGACCGCAACGGACCGGTCGTCGGCATCGCCATGGTCAAGCCGACCGACGAGGTGATGCTGATCACCGATCGCGGTCAGACTATCCGCACCCCCGTGGAGGGCATCCGCGAGACGGGCCGCAACACCCAGGGCGTCAAGCTGATGCGCATCGGCGAGGAGGAGCGTGTAGTAGCCATCGAGCCGATCGGCGAGGGCGCTGCACAGGGGCTCGACGAGGAGGAGAATGGCGAAGAAAGCGGCGAAGGCGAAGGCGAAACAGCCACGAGCGAAAGCCAAGCGCCCCGAGCGGAAAGCCCTGCGGGCCAAGGCAGCGGCGAAGAAGCCGGCGGCGAAGAAGAAGGAGCCGGCGGCGAAGAAGAGCGCTGAGCGCGTCCGGTTTGCGGATCGGGCGCAAGCCGCCGAGATCTATCGCGTGATTCGCGAGCGGCATGCCGACGCGCACTGCGAGCTAGAGCACAATGGTCCCTTCGAGCTGATCGTGGCCACGGTGCTCTCGGCCCAGAGCACCGACGTGATGGTCAACAAGATCACGCCGGAGCTGTTCCGGCGCTGGCCGGGACCAGCGCAGCTGGCCCAAGCAGAATCGGCCGAAGTCGAAAAAGTGCTGTCGAAGATCGGCATGTTTCGACAGAAGACCAAAAACATCGTGGGCCTCTCCAAGCTGCTGATGGAAAAGCACCACGGCGTGGTGCCGCACACGCTACGCGAGCTAGTCGAGCTGCCGGGCGTCGGTCGCAAGACCGCCAACGTCGTGCTGGGCGTGGCGTTCGGCGCTCCGGAGGGCGTGGTGGTCGACACGCATGTGCAGCGCCTCAGTCAGCGGCTTGGACTGACTCGCCACACCGACCCCGTCGACATCGAGCAGGATTTGATGAAGTTGTTCGAGCGCCAGCTCTGGGATCCGCTCTCGCATACGCTGATCTTCCACGGCCGGCGCATCTGCACGGCGCGCAAGCCGGCGTGTGCGGTTTGCCCGGCGCAAAGCCTGTGCCCGAGCGCCTTCCACGCCGAAAATGTGGGTCGCAAGTCAGCGCGCATGCGCTAGGCTCGAGCGTCCCGGTGCGCGTTTTTTTCGCCTTTTCCGCCCCAATCCTGGCGGGCGTGCTGAGCGCCAGCTCGGCCGCCGCCGTCGAGCGGGCCTTCGTCTACACGGAGGAGTCGTGGGTGCTTTCGCCCGAGGCTTCGCAGCTCGCGCCCTGGACGACGTTTCGCCTTGGACGCCAGCGTTACTTCAGCCGCATGGACGCCCGGCTCGAGCTCGAACACGGCTTGCTCCCCAGGCTGCAAGCGGCGCTGTACTGGAACTTCTCCACCCAAAGCCAGGACGTGGTTCAGGATCCGCTGACCGGTGAGATCGAGCGCGTCTCGGAGTCCGAGTTTTCCGGAGCCTCGTTCGAGCTCAAGTTCCAGCTGAGCGATCCCAGCACGGATCTGCTCGGCACCGCACTCTACCTCGAGTCGACACTCGGCCCGCGCGAGACCGAGATCGAGGGCAAGCTGATCGCCGATTTGCACCTCGGTAAGCTGCTCCTGGCTGCGAACCTCGCCGCCGAGTACGAGCTTACGCCGATCCGCAATGACGAGGGCACCGAGCTCGAGACCGCGCTGGCCCTCGAATCGGCGCTCGGCGCAGCATTCCTCTTGCCGCGCGGCTTCAGCCTGGGTCTCGAGCTACGCGCACCGCTCGGCCTGACGGGTGACGAGAAGAGCTCCACGCTGTTCGGCGGTCCGGTGGTCGGCTGGGTGGATCGCGGCTTCTGGGCCTCGCTGGGCGTCCAGCCGCAGTTGGTCGCGCTGTCGGGCAGCAGCCCAGACGGCCACCTCGACCTCACGCGCCACGAGCGCCTGGAAGTGCGGCTGATCGCAGGGTGGCTACTGTGAAGCGAGCGCTGCTGGCGCTTCCGCTGATCGGCGCCACGCTGGCCGGCGCCTGCGGTGGCTCCGCCATCCCGGAGCCCAGCGCCGCGGACGCGAGCCGGGGCGCGGCGCACTTTCCCGACGTGACGCTGGCCGAGCTCGCGCACGGCCGCACGTTGTACGTGAGCCGCTGCGGTAGCTGTCACGTTCTGAAGCGTCCGATGGAGCTACCGGCCGAGCAATGGGCCGGCGAGGTCAATGAGATGCGCGTCAAGAACGGCGTCAAGCTGAGCGACGCCGAGGCCCAGGCCATCTCGCGCTACTTGTTCGTGGCCGCTACGTCCGGCTGAGCCGCGCGATCACCTCGGACGGGGCCTGCACCAGCTCGATCAAGACTCCCTGGCCGCTTTCGGGCTTGTCCGCGCTCGGCTTGGGGTGGATGAAGCAGATGTCGTGGCCGGCAGCACCCGGCCGAATGCCGCCTGGCGCGAAACGTACGCCGCGTCCCTCGAGGTACTGGTAGGCGGCGCGCAGGTCGTCGACCCACAGCCCGACGTGATTGAGCGGCGGCTCATGCACACGCGGGGTCTTGCCCGGATCGAGCGGCTGCATCAGGTCGACTTCGACAGGAGCGTCTGCCGGACCAAGCTCGAGGATATCCTCGATCACGTTGTAGGCGGCGCTCTGGTAGCTGCCCCGCTGGGGCAAGCCCAAAAGGTCGCACCACAGGTGCCGCAGCAGCGCGCGATCCAGCCCCCCGATCGCCACCTGCTGCAGGCCCAAGACTCTGAACGGACGAGTCATTCCGGAGCGAACGTTTTGGGGTTGGGGCCCCAAAACCTGAGGGGGGGCCCCGCTGAATTCACTGCGCCTCCGGCGCTCCCTCGCCTTCGGCTCGGGCCGTAGGCCTGCGTGGACTCCGTCCAGCCAGCTGGACTCCGTCCACTCAGGCACACTTCAGCGGGGGGGAGCTGCGCTCCCGATGACAGGAAGTAGAGGCCATCCCATTTCATAGGAATGGCCTCTAGGAGGCTGGTGTGAAACACCAGCTGTCCAAATCGGCGGAGCCGCCGCGTAGAGGGGAGGCTCAAGAAGCTTTGCTTCTTGAGGGGAGGAGGCGCGTGCCTCCTCCCTGAGAACCAGAAACCTAGGAGGCTGGGTTTG
>DATEDZ010000201.1:0-41636 GCA_035281385.1 Polyangiaceae bacterium | reverse complement strand
AAGCCAGAGACTCGCGACGGCAAGGGCGAGAGCTAATGCTCAGGCGGCTATCTCTTGGCGCCTCGATTTTTGCCTGTCTGGCTCTCACCGGTCACGCCTTCGCTCAGGCAGGCCCGGCTCCAGCTCCAGCGCCGACGCCTGCACCCCCGCCGGCCCCGGCCGTCAATCCGGGTGAAGGTGGCGGCGCCACACCCGGCCAGGGTAGCGTGGTCAATAGCAGCGGCGGGACCATCATCGTGCAACCTGCTCCCGCGGGCGGCACCACCTACGCGCCTGGGCCCAATCCGAACGCGGGTCTGCCCTCGAGCTCGCAGCCGCGCACCGGCAGCGAGCGCGACGGTTTCGACCTCGCGAATCAGAGCAGCGGTCCTGCCGTGGTGTACGGTAGCAAGGGCTCGTCGGGGGTGCTGACCCCGCAGCGCGCGCTGCACGTGCCTTCCATTCACGTCGTGCGTCAGGGCGACACGCTGTGGGACCTGTGCGGGTCGTACTACCAAAACCCGTGGGGTTGGCCGAAGGTTTGGAGCTACAACCCTCAAGTCGTCAACCCGCACTGGATCTATCCGGGTGATCAACTCAGGATCCGCGATCCCAACGCGCCAATCGGTGCTGACCTAGGCGCGGGCCGGCGCCCCGGAGCTCCAGGCGCTGGCAGAGGTACCGGCGGCGGCGGCGTCCCGCCCAGCACGGTGTTCTTGCGTGACCAGGGCTTTTTGGGCGACCCCAAGCGCGACGTGTGGGGAGAGCTGGTCGGCGCGGTCGAAGACCAGATGCTGCTTTCGGACGGCAATCACGTCTACCTGATGACGCGCCCTGGTGTGACTCTGAAGCCCGGCCAGACGCTGACCATTTTCACACCGGTACGCAAGCCCGATAACGTCCCGGGAGCACGCAAGCCGCCCGGTGAAATCGTGAGCGTCAAGGGCACGATCAAGATCGATCAGTTCAATCCCAAGACGCGCGTGGCGCGCGGCGAGGTGATCGAGTCGCTCGACGTCGTCGAGCGCGGCTTCAAGGTCGGCCCGGTGGGTCGTCGCTTCGACATCGTGCCGCCCAAGCCGGCGGCCAAGGCGGTCCAGACCCGCATCTTGACCAGCATCTATCCCCACGAGGTATTGGGCCAGCATCAGCTCGCGTTCATGGATCGCGGCAGTGAAGACGGGCTCGAACCGGGCACCAGGCTGTTCGTGCTGCGGCAAGGTGATCCCTGGCGCAACAGCCTGAAGGTTGCCTCGGGTATGCTCAAGGATCGCGTCAAGATCGAGTCTTCGAAACGCGTCGAGGTGGAAACCACACCGACGCGCGGTGAGGACAAGCAGTTCCCGAGCGAGGTGATTGCGGAGCTGCGCGTGCTGAGCACCGAAAAGTACAGCTCGCTGGCGATCGTCATCGAGTCGATTCGCGAGGTCGAGCCGGGCGACATCGCGGTCTCGCTTCAAGGAAAGTGAACCCAGGCGGCCTGGGTGCGCCACGGCCACAAACGCCGTCGCGTGGGGGAGGCTCAGCCGAATTCACTTGGGCTGAAGGGGCGGCGCGTGCCTCATGATTCGTCCCATTGCGCTGGAGAGAGCGGAGGTGCACCCTACAGCACGCTGGATATTAGCTAATATTGGCTAATAATCGGCGCGCGTGGGCTGAAACCCTGGGGTCATTGGAGCTCGTTGCTCGCACCCCAAGCCCGATTGTGCGGCACCCGGCCCTCCTCGAACCGGCACGAATCATGGGGCTGCACGGAAAGTATTAACTAATATTAGCTAATACGCGTGCTCGTGTGGCCAGCTGGGGCGGCGGCACGACGTGACGAATCATGAGGCGCGTGCCGCCCCCAACCAGGAGGGTCTAGAACGCAGTGGCTGCAAACAGATCGGCGTTCTAGAGTACGTCAGTCATGGGCAAAAACCGCGTCTTCTTCCCCCAGGAGGCGCTCGACCTCTGGCTCCACGAGGGACGCGTCGAGATCTCCGGATCGGAGCTCACCATCGTGAAGGAGCGGCGGCGCTATCGCTTGGTGGAAGCGATCCGGGTGCTGTCGGAAGAGGCGGGGCATTCGGATCCGGATGAGCTCGTGGGTAAGGTCAAGACGGTGCCGTACCTGACCGAGCTGGGCGCGGAGCTTTTGGGTGACTCGATGGTGCTGGGCGACAACGCTTACCGCGTCGTGGCCGGCTGGTTGGGCTCGCCGATTGGAACGCTGGCAGAGCATCGCGCCGAGCGGCAAGAGCTGCGCGTTTCACGCGCCCCCGCGCCGCCGGTTGGCAGCGACGAGGAGCTGCTCGCCGCTTTCCTGGCTCGAAATCTCTAGGCACGGAGCGCGCCAGCATGCCGGAGCTTGCACCGATCGCGTTCTACCTGGGGGTGGTCGCGTACTCGGCCGCCTCGACCGTGTTTTTCCTGGAGCTCGTCCGCAGTGAGCCGCAGAAGGAACCCGGTGTATTCGGGCCGCGCCTGCTGCTGCTGGGCGCGCTGATTCACGCGGTGCACGTGGTCGCGGCCAGTCTGCTTTCGCACGTCTGTCCGGTCGAGTCGTTGCAGTTCGGTCTGAGCCTGACCGCGCTGGGAGCGGTGGTGGCTTACCTGCTCTTGCGGCGCCGCTTCCGGCTGCACGCCGTGGGTGCGATCGTCGGGCCGCTGGCGCTCACCTTCTTGATCGGTGCCCAATTCGTGTCAGCGCCGCGACTGGAGTCGGACGTGCCGCGCGGGCTCTTGGCATTTCACATCGCCGCCAACCTGCTCGGCTTGGGCGTATTCTTGGTGGCGGGCGGCTCGTCGGCACTTTATGTGCTGCTGGAGCGACGCTTGCGCCACAAGAAGTCGGCGCTTTCGTCGGGCAGCTCGCGCCTGCCACCGCTCGACGCGCTGGATCGCGCGGCGCACCGCTTGCTGCTGATCGGCTTTCCGCTGCTGACCTTCGGGGTGGTGACTGGCGCGGTTTTCACGCAGCAAGTGGCCGAGGCTGGCAGCGCCGCGATCTTGCGCACCGCGCTCGGCTACGCCACCTGGGGCCTTTTGGCCGCCGTGCTCTTGCTGCGGCAGCTCATCGGGCTGCGCGGGCGCCGCGCGGCTTATGGCACGCTGGCCGGTGTGGCTTGCGTGCTACTGGTGATGCTGGTCTACGCGGTGCGCGGGGGCGCCGCATGATCGTCGTCGTCGGTCTTTCGCACCGCACGGCGCCCATCGCGGTGCGTGAAGCGATTGCGCTACCGGCCGAGGTGGTGCCGGAGCTTCTGGGTGAGCTGTGCGCCGGGCCGACGGTGGGGGAGGCGATGGTCGTCTCGACCTGCAACCGCGTGGAGCTGGTGGCGGCCGGCAAGACGCCCGATGCCGATCTGGTCGCGCTGGGCGCGACCTGTGCCGAGGCTTTGTGCCGTCGTGCGCCTGCCATTCGCGATCATCTGTACAGCCTGGCCGGGGGCGCGGCGGTGCGGCACCTGTTTCGGGTCGCGGCGTCGCTGGACTCACTGGTGCTCGGAGAGCCGCAGATCCTGGGACAGCTGAAGCAGGCCTACGAGATTTCGCGTGAGCGGCGCGTGCTCGGTCCAATCCTGAATCGCACGCTGCCGCGCGCCATCCGGGTGGCCAAGCGCGTGCGCAGCGAGACCAGCATCGGTAGCGGTCAGATCAGCGTGCCCAGCGTGGCGGTTGATCTGGCGCGCCAGATTTTCGGTGAATTTACCGGGCGCTTCGTGCTGCTGATCGGTTCCGGTGAGATGGCCGAGACCGCAGCCAAGCAGCTGCGCGGTGCCGGGGCTCGCATCGTGGTGGTAGGGCGCAACCTGCAGCGCGCTCAGGAGGTGGCTCACGCGGTGGATGGCGAAGGCCGCGGCTGGGACAAGCTCACCGCGACCTTGGCCGAGGCCGACGTGGTGATCACCAGCACGAGCGCCAAGGGCTTCGTGATCGACTACGACACGGTGGCGGCCGCCAGGAAGCGCCGCCGCGGGCAGAGTCAGTTCTTGATCGATCTGGCGGTGCCGCGTGACATCGACCCGCGCGCCGAGAAGCTGGACGGCGTCTTCCTCTATAACGTCGATGATCTCACCGCGCAGGTGCAGGAGACGCTCTCGGCGCGCTCCCGCGAGGCGGAGCGGGCCGAGGCCATCGTGGTCGCGGAGGCCATCGGCTACGATCGCTGGGCGGATGCGGAACAAGCCACGCCCACCATCGTGGCGCTGCGCGGGCGTTTGCGTGCTGCCCTGGAGCTGGAGCTCAACCGCAGCCTGAAAGGGCGCCTGAAGCACCTTGCGGAGGAGGACCGCAGCGCGCTCGGCAAAATGGTCGACGCCTCGATCAACCGCTTGCTGCACGGTCCGACCCAGCGCCTCAGGCAATCGGCGGCCGCGCGCAGCCCCGAAGCGCTACCGCTCGAGCAGCTCACACTGGCGCTCGACGAGCTGTTCGACCTGGCGCACGGTGACGCAGCCGACGAAGAGCTGGAGACGCTGGAGGAAGGCTCGCTCAGGCCTTCCGCCGAGAGCCCGGAGGAGACGCCTTGAGTAAAGTCACGGTGGCCACGCGCAAGAGCGCGCTGGCCTTGGCCCAGTCCCGAGCCTTCATCGCGCGCCTGGCAGCGCTGCACCCCGGCTTGGAGCTCATCGAGCTGCTGGTCACGACCACCGGTGACATGGTGCAGGATCGCGCGCTCAGTGAGATTGGCGGCAAGGGCCTGTTCGTGAAAGAGATCGAGGAGGCACTGCTCGACCGGCGCGCCGACATCGCGATCCACTCGTTGAAGGACGTGCCGCCCTCGCTCTTGCCCTCGCTCAGCATCGACTGTGTGCCCGAGCGTGAAGATCCGCGCGACGTGCTGGTGAGCCGCAGCGGTGCCACGCTTCAGGAGCTGCCGCCTGGCAGCCGAGTCGGCACCGGCTCGCTGCGCCGCCGCGTTCAGCTGCTGGCGTTTCGCCCGGATCTGCAGGTGGTAGCGATCCGGGGCAACGTGGACACACGCCTGCGCAAGTGCCAGAGCGGTGAGGTGGACGCGGTGCTGTTGGCGCGCGCGGGCCTGAATCGGCTCAGCCTCGCCGACCGCGTCACCGAAAGCATCGCGCCCGAGATCATGCTGCCCGCGGTCGGTCAGGGCGCGCTCGGCATCGAGCAACGCTCGGGCGACGCCGCAGTCAGTGCTCTGCTGGCCCCACTCTCCCACTCGGACACGAAAATTCTCGTGGCGGCTGAGCGTGGCGTGATGCAGGCGATCAATGGTAATTGCACCACGCCGGTCGCCGCGTTCGGGCTGCGCCGGGGCAGCGAGCTCTACCTGCGCGCCTTCTTGGCCGAGCCGGATGGTACGTGCCCCCGGCGCGCCGAGGTCAGCGTGCCCTTCCCCGAAAACGCAGAAGTAGCCGCGGAAATGGGGCGCCGACTGGGCGCCGAGCTGCGCTGAGCACGGGTCGAATTGCGCTCTTCCAATTTGGCCCCAAGCCCGTGATAAAGTCCGCCGCCATGTTGGGTCGCCGTCAGGTTCTGAGCTCTCTGTCGCTTTCTCTCGCGCTTTCGCTTTCCGCGACGCTCGTCGCGTGTGGCCCGGGCAACGAGCCCAAGCGTGCCAACGTCCAGGCAGGAGCGATGCCCTCCGGTGAGGAGTGGAACGGCGTCTACTACTCGCAGCTCTACGGATACTTGCACCTGATCTCGGACAATCGCTCGGCGAGCGGTGCCTGGCGCAACACCGCGGGCGATGCCTGGGGCGAGATGAGCGGTCAGTGCGACGGCGACCTGTTCAAGTACGAGTGGACCGAGCGCAAGATCGGCGCGATCGGCGCGGACGCGACCAAGAGGGGTCACGGCTACTTCAAGTACACCAAGCCGAAGCCGGACGAGGCCGCCAAGATCGCGGGGCAATGGGGCTTGGGCGAGAGCGACGCTGGCAACCCGTGGGAAGCGGTCAAGCAGATTCGGATGGAGCCGAAGCCGGAGTCGGTCAAACCGGATGAGGTCGAAGGTCGCACCAACGTCGGCGGCTGGGATGAAGAGGGCGGCGGCGAGGAAAAGCCCAAGGATTCTTCGGAAGGTGAAAAGAAGTCCGACGCTGATCCCGCGCCGCCCTGAACCGCGCTTCGCTGAGGCTTTTCGCGCTGGCCGGGACGTGCCATGCATCGCGGGTCAATGACCGCGAAGCTGACGTCTGAAGCTGCCAAGGGACTCCAGTTCAAGGAACCGCCGATCTTCGAGCGCGGGACTAGCGGGCGTAGCGCCGCGTCGGTCTCGAAGCTCGACGTGCCCGCCGTGGATCTTGCTCAGGAGCTGGGCGCGCTGGTGCGCAAGCAGCCGGCGGGGCTGCCCGAGGTGAGCGAGCCCGAGGCGATTCGGCACTTCGTGCGCCTGAGCCAGTGGAACTTCAGCATCGACACACAGTTTTACCCGCTCGGGTCGTGCACCATGAAGCACAACCCCAAGGTGAACGAATGGGCAGCGCGCCTCGACGGCTTCGCTAACCTGCATCCCTTGACGCCGGATCACCTGGCGCAAGGCGCGCTCGAGCTGATGGCGCGTTTGTCGGCGATCCTGGCCGAGATCGTGGGTTTGGACGGGGTGAACCTGCAACCTGCGGCCGGCGCGCAGGGCGAGCTGACCGGCCTGATGATGATACGCGCCTACCATCACAAGCAAGGTCGCGAGCCGCGCAAGGTGTTCATTCCGGACAGCGCGCACGGCACGAACCCCGCGAGCTGTGCGCTCAACGGCTTCGAGGCCGTGCCGTTCGCTTCGGGTCCGCAGGGCGTGGTGGAGCCGGCCACGCTGATCGCCGCGATCGAAGCGGCCGGCGGTGAGGTGGCGGGTCTGATGCTGACCAACCCGAACACGCTCGGGCTGTACGAGAGCGCGATGCCCAAGATCTGCCAGCTGATCCACGAGCGCGGCGGCCTGGTCTACGGCGACGGTGCCAACATGAACGCGGTTCTGGGCCGCGCGCGGCCGGGCGACGTGGGCGTCGACGTGATGCAGTACAACCTGCACAAGACCTTCACCACGCCTCACGGCGGCGGTGGACCCGGCTCGGGGCCGGTGGCGTTCCGAAAGATCCTCGAGCCGTTTCAGCCCACACCCGTGGTGCGGCGCAGCGGCGACGGTTACGCGGTGGACCGCGATCGGCCCGATAGCGTGGGCACGGTGCGCTCGTTCTTCGGCAACTTCGGGATGATGGTGCGAGCCTACACGTACATTCGCGAGCTCGGTGCCGACGGTCTGCGCGAGGTGAGCGACATGGCCGTGCTCAACGCCAATTACATCGCCGCCAGGCTGCGCGAGCACTTCCCACTGGCCTACGACACGCCGATGCTGCACGAGGCCGTGTTCACCGACCGGACGCTCGAGGCCGAGACCACGATCAAGACGCTGGATATCGCCAAACGCTTGATCGACTACGGCTTTCATCCGCCCACGGTTTACTTCCCGCTCGTCGTGCGCGGCGCCCTGATGGTCGAGCCCACCGAAACCGAAACCAAGCAGACCATCGACGCCTTCTGCGACTCCCTGCTCGCGATCCTGGCCGAAGCCCGTGAAAATCCGGAGCTGCTCAAGACCGCGCCGCACCTCACGAGGCTTGGACGGCTGGACGAGGCGCGCGCGGCTCGCAAGCCGCGGTTGCGCTGGACGCCAGAGCCAGTCGGCTAGGGCCAGTCGCGGCCGCCCTACATGCAAAGGCCGGTCGCCATGTCGCATAGCGACGAATCCCCGCAATCCATTTGGGTGTCGACGTCGAAGCCGGTCTGATCAGCCTTGCAGACCTGGGAGAATTGGCCATTGCAGCGGTGCTCACCTGGATCGCATTGCCAGCACACTCCGAGGCCCGCCTGGCAGTGCGGCTCGCTGTTGCAAGGTTGAAATACCGGGTTGGCCTGACCGTCGGTGTCGCACTGGTGCAGGTCGGAGCCCATGCATGAGAAGGCGCCAGGCGTGCAGATATCGCACTGCCCCTGCATGGCGTCGCACAGCGCGGCGCTGATGCACATCTCGACGTCGTCCCAGGCCGATTGGGTATCGTTACACGCCTGGAGCTGGGCGTCCTCGCAGCGGAAGGTGTCTGCTTCGCAGGCCGCCTCATCGCACATGCCGGCCGCGTCGTTGCACAGCGCTGCCGTGGAGCAGACCATCTCGTTGGTCCAGCCGTCGTTCGCCGCGTTGCACGACTGCAGCACCGGGCCGACGCACTGCATCTCTCCGTCCTTACAGATGCCGAACTTCGAGTCGTCGACCTCGAAGTCTCCGAGCACCTTGTGGCAGCTCGCCAGCAGCAGCGCCGCCGTGCCCAGCAGAAACCAGAGACGGCCGCTCATTGGAAGGTCCCTTCGGCTCCGACGAGGCCCACGCCCAAGAGCGGGCGCACGCGCAAGCCGGCGGTTGGCGGCGGCTCCTCCAGCTTGGGCTCCGTGAGCAGCAGGACTAAGCCGGTGCCGAGCCCCAACACACCGACACCAGCTGCGGCTACCGAGACCGTGCCATACGTGTGATACGTGCTGATCTTCTTGGTCGAGCTGGAGCGACAGTACCCGCCCACGCACTCGGAGCGAAGATCGGAGCGCTTCTTCAAGGCCATGGCTCCGAACGCACCGCCGGTGATGGCGCCGGCGCCACCCAAGCCGAACGCCACGTAGGTGAAGGCGCGGCGCGTCGGATTGCTTCGCCGTGGCCGATAGACCGCGTCCGACGGCTGCGGCTCCGGCCCCTGCACCTCGGGCAGCTTCTTGAGCGTGACCTCGACCACCTTCTCCTCACCGGAGCCGACCGTCACGGTTTGCTTGAACGGCTCGTAACCCTCGGCGTTCACGGTCACCTCGGGGAACCCCGGATCCGCCGCGCGCTTCACGCCGACCGCAGCGGGCGGCACCAAGAGCCCGTCGATCTTGACCGTCGCTTCGCTGGGTTCCTTCAGCACGACCGTCACCCAAGCCAGGCGCGGCTTGAGCGCGTCGAGCTCCTTCTTCGCTTCTTCCAGCGCGCGTGTCCAGGACTTGGGGGAGCTCGAGTCCACACCCTCACGCAGCACCAGCTCGTACTTTTCGTGCGCTTCCACGAAGCGACCCAGACCTTGCAGCGCGCGTGCCAGGTCGACGACCAAAGTCGGAGCGTGCACGAGCTGGTCAGCTCGATTGAAACGATCCGCCGCGGTGGCATAGTCCTTCTTCTGAAGGGCAGCGTGGCCTTCGAGCGCCAGGGCTCGCGCGGTCGCACGATCAGCCTCGGTCTCGGCTCGCGCCGGAATCGTTACCACCACCGCGCATAGCAGCACCAAGCAAAGCGCCGCGAGCCTGATTGTCCTCTTAGATCCCATAGTCGGGGCCAGCAGAGTTTTGGGGCGCGGCAGGACCCATGCGTCTCTTCTTATCCTTCTTCTTCTGCGCTTCGTCCAGCGCAGGATTAGGGCGGCGGGCGTTGGGAGTGCTGGTGGAGGTCGAAGGGGGCGGAGCGGGCGCGAGCGGCGCTTCTGCCAAGCGCGGCTGCCGGGCGGGCACGGGGGGCGCGGCCGGCTCGACCACGGGCTCCGCGGGATCACCGGCGTGCACGCCGCTTTCGCCATCGACAGCCACCGAAATGCCGAATCCGATCAGGCCAAGCGCCGCCACCCCAGAAATCAAGGCCAAAGTGCGCTGGCGCGGCGTAAGCTGCGAGAGCGTGGGCAGTACCGAGCGCCGAGTCTGGGATACCGGTGCGCCGGTCTCGAAGTCGTTCTCGCTCGCGTCACGCTGGTCCGAGGTCGACTGGAAACCGGGCCGCGAGCCGCGGCGCACGTTGCGCGATGTCGGCGGCATGCTGCCTTGATCGACTTCACCCAAGCTGGTCAGTGACGTTCGTGGCGGCAGCGTCGGCACCTCGAGCCGCTCGAGCATGGCGGTGTTGGCGAGCGCATCCGACAGCTCCTTGGCGGACTGGAAGCGTAGCTCGCGATCTCGATTGCAGGCGCGCTCCCAGAACGTCTCGAGCGCCGGAGGCAAGCTCGAATCACGATCGGTGATCCTGGGGATCGGATCGTACAGGATCATCCCCATCAGGTCGCCGAGCGCCTCACTCTCGAACGGCGGCTTGCCAGTCAAACACTGAAACACGATCACGCCAAGCGCCCACAAGTCCGAGCGCCAGTCGATGTTCTTACCGCGCGCCTGCTCCGGGCTCATGTAGTACGGAGTACCCATGAAAGAGCCCGTTTTCGTGGCTTTGTCGCGCAGCGAATACTGGTCGAGCTTGGCGATGCCGAAATCGAGCACCTTGGCGATCTCGTGATCATCGCCCGGCACCAGGAAGATGTTCTCTGGTTTCAAGTCACGATGCACGATGCCCATCGCGTGCGCTCGCGCCAGCGCGCGCGCTACCTGCGCGACGATCTCGTAGGTCTCGCGCAGCTCGAGCCGCCCCTTGCGATCCAACCTGGCACCCAGATCCTCACCCTCCAGGCGCTCCATCACGATGAATGGCATGCCCTGCCATAGGCCGTGATCGAACACGTCGACCACGTTGGCGGAGCGGATTTGTGCCGCGGCGCGCGCCTCGCGCTGGAACCGAACCCGCACTTCTTCGTTACCGATCTTGTCGGGGTCGACGAGCTTGATCGCGCACGTGCTGTCGAGCGACAGATCCGTTGCCAGCCAAACCGAGCCCATGCCGCCCGCGCCGAGCTTGCGCTCGAGCCGGTAACGTTCGGCTATGACGGTGGCGGGGCTGAGAGGTTGCACGCTAGGACAGTGACGAAACCTATGTGGAGGTCAGTCTGGGTATGGGTAGGGGAATGTAGGTTCTTTTCAGGTACACGGACTTATGTTTCCGCGCAAGTGTGGGACATATCTCCCCAAAAAATGGCCATAGCGGCACATCACCCGGTCTCGTTTCGGTGGGCTCGCCCGTCTCGGCCCGCTGGCCAGGTTAGGGTCGAGGAGCCGCGGCTTTACCCAGCCGGTCGGCCAGTGCCTCGCCGAGACCGCTCGCAACCGGCGGGCTGGCCAGCACGACGCTCGCGCCCTGCGTGTCAGCGGCTCGCAGAGCGGCGTAAAGGCGCTGCGCGGCGACTTCTGTGCTTTGGCCCAAATCGAACAGAATCACCCACTGCAGTGATGAAATGCTTTCGTGCTCGATCTCGCTCGAAAGCAGTAAGGCAACTCGCTCACCCTGAAGAGTGAGCTGCTGCGCCCGCTCACGGAGTGCGGCGGCTGCCACGACCTCCACCCGGGCGCGCGGCGCGTAGTGGGAGGCGAGCATGCCAGGCGCGCGCGCCTCGCTCGACACCGATCGGCTCACGCGGCTGCCCAAGATGGACTCGATGCGCTCGACGGTCACCGCACCCGGTCTCAGGAGCACCGGCGTCTCGGCCCTGACGTCCAGGATAGTCGACTCCAGCCCCACGCTGCACTCGCCACCGTCGAGGAGCAGATCGACATCGTCTCCGAGATCCGCCACCACGTGCTCGGCGCGCGTCGGGCTCACGCGTCCGAAGCGATTGGCCGATGGTGCGGCGATGCCGCCTCCGAAGCGCTGCAGCAGCTCGAGCGCGATCGGATGACAAGGCACGCGCAGTCCGACGCTGGCCAGCCCGCCGGTAGTGACATCGGGTACGCCTGCGTTCTTCTCGACCAGCAAGGTGAGTGGCCCGGGCCAGCACACCTCCGCCAGGCGGCGGGCTGCCTCCGAAATGCGTGCCGCCCAAGCCGGCAGTTCCTCCGCCGAAGCCAGGTGTACGATCAAGGGATGACAGGAGGGACGGCCCTTCACCGCAAACAAGCGGCCAACGGCGCTGGGATTCAGGGCGTCTGCACCGAGCCCGTAAACCGTCTCGGTAGGAAAGGCCACCAGGCCCCCGCGACGCAGGGTTTCAGCAGCAAGCTCGACGTCGCGGGACGGGATCAAGGGGGCACGCTCTTCCAATAGTCGTCCAAGCATTCCGCTGTTGCAATGACAGCGGCGTTTTCTGCGAGCCAGCTCGGATCTTCGCGTCAGGGACCACCCGCCTGAGTGAGCGGGGTGTCCGGCCCCAAATGGCTGAAAATCACCGCAAGGATTGTCGCGGCATGGGCGTTGTCTTATTGATGTCACCAATCGGCCCCCCTCATGTCATATCCGTCCGCGCCCCGATCTCGCCTCTCCCTACTGGTCCTCCTCGCTCTGCCGGCGTCCACGCTGCCGGGCTGCGGTGATGACGTCGCCAATCACTTCCACAACTACTACGGAGACGGCGGAGCCGAGCCTGACGTGCCCCCGCTCACCGCGGGTAAGGGCGGCAGCGGCACGGCTGGCGATACGGTTCTACCGCAGGACGGCGGCGACGCTGGCAAACCGAGCGAGCCGTCCGCTGGTGGCGTTGGCGGTGAGGGTAATCCGCTGATTGATCCGAGCTACCCCGACGCGCCCCTGGCCGATACACCGGTCGCAGAGCAAACCATCGACGTGTTCGGAAAGATCGGCAACCGCTACTGGTTTGCGGTGACCGATGAAGAACGCGAGGACATGAACGAGCTTCGTCACGGCGGCGGCGGACCCTGCCCCGAGTGTGGGGGCGACCCCTACTCGCCTGGCGACGGTGGCGGTGACGCAAACTTCGTCGACCACTTGTGGGTCACGGCCGCAGGCGCGGATGCCCAAGTGAGCGACTACGGCAAGGTCCAGGTCAAGGTCGTGGGTGAATCGACTTGGCGCCCGTGGGACGAGCTCAGCATCCCCAATCTGAACATCGACACCAATCAATTCACCAAGCAGCAACGCATCGGCGGTTACGAGCACCTGCGCTTCAACAACGCCCAGGTGGGCGCGATCTTCCGCGAGCGGCTCACGCTCGAGCTGTATCGCAGGCTGGGTTACCCGGCGCCATTCGCCACTTACGCCTGGGTGTCGAGCAACGTGTGGGGTCCCGACGTTTCGATCCCATACGTGCTGGTCGAGCGTTACAAGGCTCCGTTCTGCGAGCGCTACGCGGAGGAGTTTGGCGGTGGCTGCGCCAACATGTGGGAGCTCGTCGGTGACTTCTCCAACTATGGCGGTGGTGGCGGACCCAGGCTGGCTGACATCGGCGCCGGAGGCGGCATCGTGGGTCCGGGACCTCTGCCGGGGCCAGACAATCCGATGTGGGACTATCCGGACAACTGCCAACTCGGCAGCTGCGACAGCACCCGCGTCAAGCAGCTCGAGCAGAAGATCTTCGAGACGCCTCAGGGTGAAGGCTTCAAGCTGGCGCTGTCGGACTTCATCGATTGGCCCGCGTTCCACGCGTTCCAGTGTCTGTCCTGGATGTTTTGGGTCGGCGACGACGCGTTCCACAATACCAACAACGTGGTGCTGCTCGAGAAGGCCGACGGTCTGTTCATGTACCTGCCCTACTCGGTCGACATCAGCCTGGGCCAGGACTGGTACCAGAACACGCCGCTCACCGGTAACAACGTGCTGGCGCGCGCCTGCCAGGCTGATCCGACGTGCTGGGCCGATACGATCACGACTTGTGCAGGACTGATCGACGAATTTGCAGCGCTCAATCCGAACGGCATGCTCAAGAAGGTGTACGACGAGCTCGACGCGGAGGGCATGCTGCGCTCCGGTGACGACAACCGTTATACGGAGCTCGACAACTGGCTCACCACACGCTTGGCGGTGCTGCCGACCGAGCTCGAGCAGTTCCGGGAGCCTCCACTTTATTGCGAGTACCCGCTGGTCGATTGCGGCGGCTACTGCGAGCACTACGAGGTTTGTTACAACCAATGCAATCCGCCCAAGCCCGAGCCGATTCCTTGGCCCATGGCAGCGGCAGGTGCCGGTGACGCGGACGCGGCGGGCGGCGCCGTGGGCCTCGGCGGTATGATTGGCATGGCAGGGGATTTCGCGGCGGGCGGTTTTGGCGGCGTCGCAGGCGGCCCGCTGCCCTGTCCCATCATCGCGGGTTACGAGATCGCGCGTTAGCCTGAGCGGCGATAGGCTAGGGCGGGTGATCAGCTCATCGTCCGGCTCGGGTTGCCCCAAGTGTGGTCAGCGCGCTCCGATCGTGCTCCGCGGGCTGGAATCGCGCTGCGCGGCCTGCGGCGCGCCACGGTTTTTGCTGGCAGCACCGAGCCTGTCGCTGGCAGGCAAGCCCTCGCGCGTGGGCGGCATTGCCGCCATCATCGCTGGTGGGTCACTGAGTGTGCTCGGTCTGTCGCTGGCAGCCGCGCTGTGGTTTCTACTCCAGTCGTTCTTCCCTAACAGCACGGTTGGCTGGGCGTTCGCGGTGCCGGTGGCCGTGGCGTCGCTGCTTTTCGGATCGCTCCTCATGTTCGGTGGTCGCAAGCTGCGGCGCAGCGGTGAGGCGCGGCAGGAGCAGGTCCAGCTCGAAGCGGTCAGTGCCTTGGTTCAGCACCGCAAGGGCCCGATCAGCGCGCTCGAGGTGGCGACCGCCTTGCAGTTGCCCGAGCCGCAGGTGGATGCGCTTCTGACACGCCTGGCGCGCGAGCGAGCCACGGCCGTGACCGTCGATGTCGACCCTCAGGGTCACATCGTCTACGATTTCGAGGGCGAAGAGCGGCGCTGGCGGGTGCTCGAGGAAGAGGCGGTGGCGGAAGCCGCAGAGCACGAGACCGACGAGCTCGAGCGGATGAAACGTTGACTCAAGCGCGCCGTCGCGCCACGTGGGCGCTGGACTTAGTCCGCATCAAGCCAAGGTCGTATGTTCGAATCGTATCGGGAGCGCCAGTAGCCAAGGCCGCGAAGAGAAACAGAAACGCCAGTCGTTAGCGTTGCTTGGGGTTGGTGCGGCACAGCGACAAGGGCGCACTCGGAGCGCTACGGACGGCGACGTGATAGGACAGTGAAAAATCTTGTGGATTCTGGAAAAGTTTGCTGTGCGCGGAGCAAACACGTAACGAGAAATCGCGTCATGCGAATTTGCGCGCCATCGCGCAATTGGGGCGCCAAGTGCTGGCCGCACCCTCTTGAAGCGATGGACTCGCGGTGCAACCCTTGGGGTCGTGATTCGCTCCGCCTGGTCCGTCTGCTTCGGCCTGCTCGCTTGCAGCCCACCTCAATCTGCTCTGTTCGACTCGCCGAGCGGCTCGGGCGGGACGCAGGGTAGCGGTGGCAGCGCGATGGTTGCTGGAAGCGGCGCCGCGGCGTCGAGCGGCATGACCACGGGCGGAGCGGGGGGCACTGCCGGCCAGAACGGCAGCGCCATGCCTGCAGCCGGCACTGGAGAGCCGGTGGGTGACGGCGGCACCGGGACCGATCCCACGGGCCTGGCGGGCGCGGACGACGGCGGTGGTCTGCCGGTCGAGCCTGAATGCGGCAACGGCAAGCTCGAAGGTGACGAGGAGTGCGACGACGGGGGGCACGTCGGTGAGGACGGCTGCACTGCCGAATGCAGAGTGCTGTGCAGCGACTTCGGCCTAGGCACCATCGAGTCCGAGGAGCACCATTGCTACAATGGCTATGACCAGGCCGACTTCGAAGGTGCACAGCAAGACTGCATGGATCGCGGCGGGCACCTGGTCACGATTTCGAGCGACGCCGAGAACGACATCGCTCAGACCTTCGTCAGTTACTCGAAGCTCATCGGTGGCTTCGAGCAGGTGGACCTGATGAGCGAAGCGGCCGGCACCTATCAGTGGGTCACCGGTGAGCCCTTCACGTTCACGAACTGGGATGAGGAGAACAACGAGCCGGATCGCGGCGGCGCCCGCTGCAGCTTCTCCCGTCCGATCGGCCGCCAATGCTACGAGCATTGCGCGCGTATGACAGCCGACGGCCTGTGGACCGACCAACGCTGCGATCTCGAAGACGGCTACATCTGCGAGTGGGAGCCCGCGGGGTCTTAAGGAAGGATTAGGGGTTAGGGGCGATTGGATGTACCGCCATGAAGCACCTGACAGCTTATTTTGCCGCTAGCAGTCTCGTAGCGCTCACCCTGGCCGGCTGCAGTGGCGGTCAAACCACTCCCTCTGCGTCCATGGCGGGCTCTGGCGGTGCCGGTACGGACGACAACCCCACGGCTGGCAATGGCACGGGGACCGACAGCGCCGGCATGGCCAACACGGCCGGCTCCCAGATGGGCGGCGCAGGGCCAGGGGGCGCTGGCGGCACCACCCTGGGCGGCAGCGCCGGCTCGGGCGGCGCGCCGTACGAGGGTTCATACCCCAAGGGCAGCTGCTCCGAACAGGACCTGCGCACCGCTCCGCCGGCTGGCAAAGAGGCCTTCAAGGCGGATCCGGTGGACACCAAGTTTCCGTTCAGCAAGCACTGGATGGGTCCCTGGCCCGCCAACACCGAGCCCGTGATGATGGGCCAAACCGTGATGGCGGATCTCGATGACGACGGAGATCTCGATTTTGCCGCTGGGCAACGTGACTCGTTTGCAGCCGGCGGCATGTGGTGGTGGGAACGCTGCACCGACGATCATTGGGTGGCGCACGAAGTGGGCGTGGGGCAATCGTCCGACTCCTCGGGCGACGCGCTGGACGTGGACAAGGACGGCCTGATCGACATCGTCACCGGCGACTCGTGGTTCAAGAACCCGGGTAAGTCGCGCGACATGGAGTGGCAGCGCTACCCCGGTGCCGGAGGTAACTTCAACGCCGAAGATCTGACCGTCGGTGACGTGACCGGTGACGATATGGCCGAAGTCATCTATGTCAACAACAACTTTCCACCGACTTGGTTCAAGGTCGGTGCGATGCCACAGCAGGGCTTCACGCTGGGTGGGCAGCTCGACATCCCCAACATCCAGCAGGGCTCGGCGTGGGGTGACTTGAACGGCGATGGCATGAACGACTGGCTGATCAGTGCGCGCGCCTGGTTCCAGAACAACGACAATGGAGCCAGTTTCACCGAGCGCCCGATCGCGGCCGCGTCGAGCTTCGATTGCTGCAGCTCCGCTAACGCCCCGCTCCCTTACGTCGGCGATCTGGACGGCGACGGCGACAACGACTTCGCGGTCGGTAGCCATTGGCTGGGCGGCCAGGACACCGCGCGCCTGGCCTGGTTCGAGAACACGGGCATGGGCATGAACTGGACGATGCACAGCCTGAGCACGACGGGCCTTTATTCGCACGGCGTGATTCTCGCCGACTTCGACAACGACGAGGATCTCGACATCCTGTGGGCCCGCAACGTCGGCCCTTCGTTCATCTACGACAACACCGACGGCAAGGGCACCTTCGTCGAGCACAGGATCGTCGACGACTTCCGCGGCCACACGCCGCGCGTAGGTGACGCGGATTGCGACGGCGACCTCGACATGGCCGGTGGTCCGTGGGGTGACCAGAGCCGGCCCGATCACGGGGAAACCAACGCGCCGATCCGCGACTACGTGTACTTGAGGAACCACGCCGTCGAGATGGGCGCGCCCCCGATCTTCGACGAAGATCGGCTACCCTACGAGCTTGGCTGGAAGGAAAAGAACCACTGCCGCTAGTGCGCTGCTGGCGCTCGCGCTCGCCGCGCCCGCCGCTGCCAACGGTCGCTTCCCGCGCACTCAGCGCCTGATCGAGGATCCAGCCGACCCGGCGCACCTGATTTTGGGCGCGACCTACGGCATGCTGGTCACGACCGATCGCGGCGCGAGCTGGCGCTACGTGTGCGAGGCCGCCTACGGAGTGACGGATCTGCCGATCGACGGCATCTCGACCCTCACCGCCGATGGCGCGTTGCTCGCTGGCATTTACTCCGGCGTGTCGCGAGCCTCTCAGGCCAAGACCTGCGATTTTCACAGAACCCTGGGCATGAGCAATCGAGAAGCCGTGCCCGACTTTGCGATCGCTGCGAGCGAGCCGGGTCGTGTCCTGGCGATTCTGGTCTCACTGCCCAAAGTGGGCGACCCGTTCAGCCAGCTCTACCGCTCGGACGACGACGGCGCGACTTGGCGTGCGCTGGGCGAGCCACTGCCGCCCAGCATGCGCGTAGCGCTCACCATCGACATCGCGCCGTCCGATGCGGAGCGCGTCTATATTAGCGGACTCGGAGAGGGTGACGCCGGTGTGCTGCTGCGCTCCGATGACGGGGGAGAGTCGTTTCAGACTCTGGAGATCCCCACGGATTCCGCGCAGCAGGAACACCCGTACCTTGCAGCGGTCGACGCGGAGAACCCGGACCAGCTGTACGTGCGCACCGATCTCTGGGCCTACGATCCGATGGCCGGTGTCGCTTACGCCAACGACGCGCTGCTCTATTCGGACGACGGAGGCGAGTCGTTCGTCGAGCTCTTGCGCGAAGGCGGCAAGCTCTTTGGGTTCACTTTTTCGCCCGACGGCAGTGAGCTGCTCGTAAGCTACGGCGATCCGGTCGAGGCGGGCGGTCTGCGCTCGACCGACGAAGAGGCGCTCGGCATCTACCGGGCGCCCAAGGGCAGTAGCCGCTTCGAGCGACGCTATGCGGGCTCGGTAGGGTGTCTGACCTGGACTGGTGAGGGCATCTACGCCTGCACGCTCGAGGCCGATACCGGGTTTTCGCTGGGACTTTTCAGGGAGACCGATTTCGATCTGAATGCGACCGCAGAGCTCGAGGCGCTGCTCCGCCTCGAGGATGTGCTGGGCCCCATCGAGTGTGAGGCTTGTCGGACCGGCGACATCTGCCGGGACTATTGGTACGCCGCGTGTTCGGGCTGGGGCCGAGCGGATTGTGAGGTGCTCAGATCGAGTGAGTGCAGCGCGGCCGGTGCTGCAGGCGCTCCTGCCACGGACCAATCCGGCGGAGCGGGCGGTGACGCGCCAGATCCAGCAGGTGCCACGGCCGGGCAGGTGGGGGCCGATGCCGGCGCTGACGCAGTCACGCCGCGCGGTGGCTGCGCGTGCCGTGCGGAGCGTAGCGACGCGAGCTCGTGTGCGTGGTTTCTCGCGTTACTGCTGATCCAGTACGCGCGCAGGCGACGCGTCCGCTGAGGCATTGTTCTGCGGTGTGACGAAGCTTGCTGTGGCGCTTACGCGCTCGCGAACGAAATCGTCGGCTGCGCGAGGTGAGATGCGTGATGCGGGAACCGAAGTTGCTTGAGCACCTCCATACCTGTGAGGTGAATCATGAGAGGTGGTGGTAGCCGACCCCGCCGTAGCGCGCCACCGCCCGCACCACGACGCAGCCGCGCTGGGCGGATGCGGCCTCGCTAGGCGGACTGGCTAGCAGCGACGCTCCGCACAGCGCCATGGTCCAGCGTGCTCGATTGTTCATGACAAGACGTTTCCTTTCGTAACACCGCCATCAGTCGTCGGCCAGGCCACGGCACCGCGACGCAATTGACACTGCGGTGTGGCGCGCCGGACAATCCGAGCCTGATGTCTTTGCTGCCGCTGCGTGTCGGGCTCGTGGGCTTTGGTCTGGCGGGCCGCACACTGCATGCGCCGTTCATTCAGGTGCTGAGCGGGCTCGAGCTGACGGCGGTAGTGACATCGCGCGAGGTGGACGCCAAGCTGTTTCCCAGCGCGCGGCGGGTGGCGTCCTTCGAGGAGCTCTTGAAGATGGACTCGATCGACCTGGTCGTGATCGCGTCGCCCAATGCCTTCCACGTCCGGCAGTGCCTGGCGGCGCTGCGGGCCGGAAAGCACGTGGTGTGTGATAAACCGCTGGCCGAGACCGCGGTGGAAGTGGAGCAGCTGATGCGCGTGTCGGAGCAGGTTGGTCGACTGCTAATCCCGTTTCAGAACCGACGTTGGGACGGCGACTTCCGTACGCTGCAGCAGCTGCTGAGCGCGGGGCGCCTGGGCCAGGTGCACGCGTTTTACAGCAGCTGGTCGAAGTACCAGGGCATGCCGCGCGTGCGCGTGGCCTGGAAGGCGGAGCCCGCCTTCAACGGGCCGCTCTGGGATTTATGTCCGCACCTGATCGACCAGGCCATCGTGCTATGGGGCAAGCCGCAGCGGCTATTGGGGCGCATCGCCCAACATCGCGCTCAGGGCACCGTGCACGACTACGTGCACTTGACCTTGCTCTATTCGGACGGGCTCGAGGCCGTGCTGGAGGTCGATCAGCTGGATGCCTTCGGGGGCCGACGGCTGGTGCTGCGGGGAACGAGGGGCTCCTTCGACAAGCGCGGCTTTGATCCTCAAGAATCCGAGCTGTCAGCTGGCCGCTTTCCCGACACAGCCGATTGGGGCAGGGAGGCAGCGGAGGGCTGGGGCGCGCTGCGGCTGCTTCAAGGCGATCAGCTGATCGAAGAGCGTGTCGAGACCCTTCCCGGTGACCATCGCCTGTTCTACCACGGGGTTTGCGCCGCCCTCGCCGGCGGGCAGCCCTCGCCGGTGGCACTGAGCGACGTCCTGCTGCAAATTCGAATCATCGAAGCTGCACTGAAGTCGCAGGAAACCCAGCAGATCGTGCACCTATAGATCCGAGCCCTCGAGGAGCCACCCGTGGAAGCCCGCTACGCCCTGATCCCAGACAAAGAAGTGTTCGAGCTCCATACCGAACAGCTCGACCCTTCGAAGATCGGCGAGGGTCAGGCGCTAATCCGCGCCGAGACCACCATGGTGAGCGCCGGCACGGAGCTGGCTGCCTTCACCGCGCTTTCGAAGAATGTCTACATCCCGGGTCGATGGAACTCGTACCCTTGGCGACCCGGCTACGGCCTGATCGGTCGAGTGGAGGCCGTCGCGCCCCAGGAGCAAAAGCTGAAGCCGGGCCAGCGCGTCTTCTGCTTCGGCAAGCACGCTTCGCTGCAGATCTACGACTACTCGGGCACCAAGCCGATGAACGGCATCTTTCCGATCCCCGACGACGTGGACGCGGTATCGGCCGCGGTGGCGCGCATGGTGCTCATCGGGTTCACGGCGCCGCAGCTGTCCGGGGTGCAGCCGGGCGATACCGCGGCGGTGTTCGGGCTGGGGCTGGTGGGCTGTCTGGCAGCGCAGCTCTATCAGCTGGCGGGCGCGCGCGTGATTGGTCTCGATACCAGCGCGGGGCGCTGCGCCGCGGCGCGTGAAGCGGGCCTGACGACGGTGCTCGACGTCGCGTCCGACAAGCAAGTCGAGGTCGTGCTCGAGCTGACGTCGGGCGCCGGCGCCAGCATCGTGGTGGATTCGGTGGGTCACACCGCGGTGATTCAGAATGCCTTGCAGGCAGTCGCTCAGTACGGAAAGGTCGTGCTGCTCGGTTCTCCGCGCGTCAAGGTGGAAGGCAACATCACCGAGGTGCTGAACCGCATCCACATGCAGTCGCTCACCGTGCTCGGAGCGCTGGAGTGGCAGCTACCCCGTCATCCGACGCGCGGTATCCGAAACTCGGTCGAGAGCAACCTGCATTTGGCGCTGTCGCTCATCAAATCGGAAAAGCTCAAGGTGCGTGGCCTGGTCAGCCACGTCGTCAAGCCAGCGGAGCTGGGCGACGCCTACCGCGGCATGCTGACTGAAAAGGACACGTACCGCGGCGTCGTGGTCGACTGGCGCTAGCTCCACCTTGCGCGGTCTTGCGCCCTCGCCCGTCGTCCTTCGGTCGCACCGAGCGGCGTGTCTCGGGCTGCCTCGTCCTGAACCCTCGCGGCGAGGACCTGCGAGATTCAATCGGGAAGGGGCTTCAGCCGAGCGGCACGAATCGTCGCCGCGGAGGGGTGGGACCCCAGCGGAACGGTCAGCTGACTGTTTTTGGTCTCTTTTTACGTTGATGGGCCGATTTTTGGAAGGGCGGTTTCGCTTGTGACCGCCAATGGGCCTCACCTAAGATTCGCCGCCTGTTGTGGAATAGCGCTTTCCCAGCGCTGTCAGCTTGCGCCTACTTGTCACGACTGGAGGAACCAAATGCGAGACGACGGACCGAAAGCCAGCGATTTTTCGAGCGTGATCATGGAGCAGCTGGGTCGGCGTGGGCTGCTCGGCGGCGCGCTCGGCGCGCTGGCGCTCGCCGCTTGCAGCAAGCCTCAGGGTGGCGGCGCAGCGCCGGCCGGGAGCGCGGGCGGGCAGAGCTACGCCTTCGGTAAGCCGCTCAAAGCCGCGTTCATCAACGTCGGTCTCGCCAACTCCTGGCCCGCGCAGGGCAAGTCGGCGAGCGAGCAGTTCGCCAAGTGGCTCGGTATCGAGCTCACCTGGTTCGACGGCGGCCTCAGCATCGACAAGCAGCGCAAGGCGGTCGACGACATGGCCACCAAGCAGTGGGACTTCGTCGCGATCCAGGCGTTCGGCATCGACACGCTGGTCGATCCGGTCAAGCAGATGATTAAAAAGGGCATTCCGGTGATCCAGATGGACACCATCATCGCCAAGGAGGATCCGGGCATCCTGACCTTCCTGGAGCCCGACAACGTGGCGATGGCCGAGACCGTGACGGAGCAGTTGTTCAAGGCCATCGGCGGCAAAGGCAACGTGATCATGACGCAGGGCGCGCTCGGCCACAGCGGCGCGCAGAAGCGCGGCAAGGGCTTCACCAACGCGCTCAAGCGTTACCCCGACATCAAGCTCTTGGCCGAAGACACGGCCGACTGGGACGTGAACAAAACGGCCAAGCTTTGGGAGGACTATTTGGTGAAATTCCCGCAGATCGACGCGGGTTTCTTCCATAGCGACGACATGGCGCTGGCGGCCGCCAAGGTGTGCAAGAACGCGGGTCGCAACGTCAAGCTCGGCAGCGTGGACGCGATGCCGGAGGCGATCGAGGCGGTCAAGGACGGGCGGCTCCTGGTCACGGTGCGCAACTCCACCTGTCGTATCCACTGGGGCGCGGTCGTGATCGGCGCGCTGGCGGCCACCGGCACCAAGAACATCCCCAAGTACATCCAGATCGATGGCCCGGTCGTCACCAAGGAGATCGCGGACGGCGTGGCGTTCTTGGAGTCACAGTTCTTGCTCTAGCTGGGGCGGATGCCCCAGCCCGACAAGACATGTGAGTCTTGGAAGAACAGATCACGATCGGCGAGTGCAGGCAGCCACCCACGAGACCCAACCGGCGCGGCCGGCGCCCGTTGGGGTGAAACCCACGAAGGTCGCAAGAGTCATCAGCTCACTTGCTCGAAACAACCAACTTGGCAGTTAAAATTTGACTCATTTGTCACGAAACCGGCTCTCGAGACCCTGGCTGTGAGTGAACGCCCCGTGTCGGAATCTTTCCTAGAGCTGCGCAACATTTCCAAACGTTTCGGCGGTGTCGTCGCGCTCGATAACGTCAGCTTCGATCTGCAGGGCGGCGAAATTCACGGCCTGATCGGTGAAAACGGCGCCGGCAAGAGCACGGTGATGAAGATCCTGGCCGGCGTCCACGCCGAGTTCGATGGCGAGATGCAGCTCGACGGCAAGCCGGTGCGTTTCGCGTCGCCCGCGGACGCCCAGGCCAAGGGCATCGGCATGGTGTACCAGGAGCTGAGCGCCTTCGGCTCGCTCACGGTCGCGGAGAACATCTTCGGCCGTCACGTACCGACCAGGTTCGGTTTCGTCGACTGGAAGCGCATGAATCGCGAGGCTCAGCAGCACATGCACGAGCTGGGTCTCGACATCGACGTCACCATGCCAATGGGCGCATTGCCGGTTGGCAATCAGCAGCTGGTCGAGATCGCTCGGGTGGTGTTCAGCGGCGCCAAGAGCATCATCCTGGACGAGCCGACGTCCGCGCTTTCGCCGCCCGAAACACGCCGGCTGTTCGAGCTGATGGCCCGGCTCAAATCGCAGGGCCGCACCATGGTCTTCATCTCGCACTTCTTGGACGACGTGCTCGAGGTGACCGACCGCATCACCGTCTTCAAGAACGGCAAGAAGGTGACGACGCTGCAGAGCAAGCAGAGCAGTAAGCAGGAGCTGGTCGAGCTGATGATCGGCGGCGATGCCGAGTCGCTCAAGGCGCTGTACGAGACGAACGCGGCGGCGGCTTCGCAGAATGGCGGCGCCGAGAAACCCGAGCTGCTTCGCACCGAGGCGCTGAGCAAGGCGGGGGCCTTCGTCGAGGTCTCGCTGTCGCTGCGAAGGGGCGAGATTCTGGGCCTATTCGCGTTCATGGGCGGGGGGCAGATCCAGCTGGCGCGGTGCTTGTTCGGTGCCGATCCGGTCGACGGCGGTCGCATCCTGCTCGATGGCAAGCCGCTCAAGCTCGTAAACACCACGCGCGCTCGCGACGCCGGCATTGCCTTCGTGCCGGAGGATCGCCGGCATTCGGTGATGCACCAGAAAGAGATTTTCAAAAACATCACCCTGGCGCATCTGGCCAAGCTGGTGCCGCTCTGGTTCCGCGAGAGCCAGGAGCAAGGCATCGCCAAGGATCAAATCAAGAACGTGGGCGTCCGGCCGCCGCTGCCGCACCTGCACGTCGGTGGCCTTTCCGGTGGCAACCAGCAGAAAGTCGTGCTGGCCAAATGGCTGACCGAGACCCCGCGCGTGCTCATCCTCAGCGAGCCGACGCGCGGCATGGACGTGGGCGCGAAGGAAGAGGTGGTCACGATCGTGAAGCGGCTGCGCGAGCAGGGCGTCGCGATCCTGCTCGTGACCACCGAGCCCGAGGCCATCCTCAGCATCGCGGACCGCGCGCTGGTGATGCGCAAGGGCCGCGTGACGGCCGAGCTGAGCGGTGGCGCCCTGACCAAAGAAGCCTTGATGAGCAACGCCTGAAGGAGCACGACCCGTGAGCACCGAAACCGCCGCCGCCACCCCTCCGACCCCCGCGCTGACCTGGATCAAGCAGCGCGCGCGCGACCTGGCCCCCTTTGCGACGCTGGTGGTGCTGATCGTCTTTTTCGGTGTCACGACCGAGTCCTTCTTCGACCTGGTCAACCTCCGGAACATCCTGGCGCAGGTCGCGACGCTAGCGGTCGTCTCCACGGGCGTGACCTTCGTGCTGCTCTGCGCCGAGATCGATCTCAGCATCGCGGCGGTGGCGATGATGACGGGCGTGATCTCCTCGGTGCTGTTCGGCAAGTTGGGCTTGCCGGGTGGCGTCGGCATTCTGGCCGGAGCGGGCGTTGCGACGCTGCTCGGCATGCTGAACGGCTGGGCCACGACGCGCGTGGGCTTGCCATCTTTCGTAGTCACGCTGGCTACGATGCAGATCGCATCGGGTCTGGCTCAATACATCACGCGCGGCAACATCGTCTACACCATCCCGGACTCACTCAAGTACTTGGGCGGCGAGTACATTGGCGAGACCGATCCGTTCCGCATGCCGGTGGTGGTGCTGAGCGGTATCGTCGTTCTGGTCATCGGCCACATCGTGCTCACGTACACGCGCTTTGGTCGCTACATCTACATGACCGGCAGCAACCGCGAGGCGGCGCGGCTGAGCGGTATCAACACCAAGAACATCGTGGCCGCGTGTCTGGCGATTTGCGGACTCTGCGCCGGTCTGGCGGGTATGCTCAACACCGGGCGCCTCGGCAGCGCGCAGAGCTATGGGCTCGACGACATGCTGCTCGACAGCGTGTCGGCGACGGTGCTGGGCGGCACCTCACTATTCGGCGGCGAGGGCGGCATCAAGAATACCGTGATGGGCCTGCTGATTTTCGGCGTGCTCAACAACGGTCTGAACCAGCTGCAGCTGGACATCTACATGCGCCTGTGGGTGCGCGGCGTTATCCTGCTGGTGGCGTTGATCATCAACATCTACGCCCTGAAGATGAAAACCGCACCCACCAAGTAGCCGCGCCCGGCTGTGCGGCTCTCGCCCAACCCCTGTTGGGGACCCGCGTCGTGAGAAGCGCCGCGCCTAGCCTGAAATGATCTTCAACAGCTTCCAATTCGCCTACTTCTTCTTGGCGGTCTGGTTCGTGGTCGCGGTGCTGCTGCGCCCGCGCACGGTGCGGCTGCTGCTGCCGCGCGTGTCGCGCCTAGCGGTGATCGAGACGCGCAACGTATTCTTGCTGGCGGCAAGCTACGTCTTCTATGGGGCCTGGGACTGGCGCTTCTTGGGCCTGCTGATGCTCTCGACCACGAACGACTTCGTGCTCGGACGCGCCATGTCGAACACGACCGACGCGCGTCGCCGTCGCCTCTACATCACGCTCAGCGTGACCGCGAATCTGTGTCTGCTCGGCTTCTTCAAGTATTTCAACTTCTTTGCCGACAGCTTCGCGGCGCTGTGCCAGGCGCTGGGGGTGGAGGTGCGGCCGCTCACGTTGCAGGTGATTCTGCCGGTCGGCATCAGCTTCTACACGTTTCAGTCGCTGGCCTACACCATTGATGTCTATCGAGGCACGCTGAAGGCGGAAAAGAATCCGCTGCGCTTTGCCGCTTTCGTCGCGTTCTTCCCGCAGCTGGTGGCTGGCCCCATCGAGCGCCCGCGCCTGCTGATTCCGCAGTTTCTACACATGCGGCATGTGACGTGGGAGCGCGTCTCGACCGGCAGCTTCTTGATGGGGGTTGGCCTGTTCAAGAAGGTGGTGATCGCCGATACCGCGGCGCGCGTGGCGGACGCCGCCTTCGCGTTACAGCAGCCCACGGGTCTTCAGGTCCTGCTGGGCGTGTATGCGTTCGCCTTCCAGATCTACGCAGACTTTTCCGGGTACAGCGACATCGCGCGCGGTGCGGCGCGCTGTCTGGGTTTCGAGCTCTCGCGTAACTTCAACATGCCGTATTTCTCCGCCAGCCCCAGCGAGTTTTGGACCCGCTGGCACATCAGTCTCTCGAGCTGGTTGCGCGACTACCTGTACATCCCGCTCGGCGGCAACCGCAAAGGCAGGGGCCGCACCTACCTGAACCTGATGCTGACCATGCTGCTCGGTGGGCTGTGGCACGGTGCCGCTTGGACGTACATCTTGTGGGGCGCGCTGCATGGCCTGGTGCTGTGTCTATACCGGGCCGTGCAGGTGCCGGTGGAGCGCTGGGCAGAGCGGCAAGCGGCGCTCGTGCGACGTGCGCTGCGCGTGCTCGCGGTGGTCGGCTTCTTCCATCTGGTATGTGTTTCCTGGCTGTTCTTTCGCGCCAAAAGCGCTGCACAGGCCTTCCAGATGTTCGGGGCGCTGGTCAGCCGGCCCACGAGCGATCTGGTCGAGGCGCTGGCGGCGCTCGGTCCGTTCTGGCCGACCGCCGTGCTCGTGAGCGGGCTGCTCGTCGTGCAATTGCTCCAGTACTGGCGCGATGATTCTTGGTTGGTCTTCCGCGCTCCGGCTCCGGTGCGCGGCTTGATCTACGCCGTCGGCTTCGTGCTCTTCGTATGGATTGGAGAAGATGGAGGCGCAACGTTCATCTACTTCCAGTTCTAGGGCCAGGCTCGGACCGCCCTGGGGGCTTGCCATCGCGGCTATCCTGCTGCTGGGGCTCGAGCTGATGCTGCGTCGGCTCAATCCCACCGGCAACCTGCCGCCACTGGCGGGAGAAAGGGAGTTCGGATTTCGCGCCGTCACCTTCGAGATCCAGCAAGGTGCACCGGACGTGGCCGTGATTGGCACCAGCCGGGCTCGACGTGGCGTGCTCGCGCCGGTGCTTCGCGAAGCGCTCGAGAAGCAGGGCCTCGCTGGCAGTGTCAAAAATTTCAGTCTGGGTGGTGCTCAAGCCGAGGAGCTCGAGCTGATGGTTCGGCGCATCGGCGAGTCGGGGCGGCGCCCGAAGCTGGTGCTCTGGCCCCTGACGGCCAAGGAGCTCCGGCACCGCGAGGAAGCGCCCAGTAAGTCTTGGCGGTATCTGGCCCGTTTTTCGGATTGGCTGGACGCGCGCGGCCGGCTCGGAGCCCGCGTCGATCAGCATCTGCCCGACGCGCTGCGGAACGAAGCAGCACGAGGTTCCCACATCGTGCGCTGCCGCTTTGCGCTGCGCGACATGCTGGTCGCAACCGATGACGAGGCAGAAGCGGAGCCCGAGAATCGCTGGGAGACGTTCAAGAACGTGTTCGTGCCGACGCGCAGCACACCGTCACCGATGCAAGGTGGCTTGCCAGGGGACTTCATGGGCTCGAAGCGCAACGCGTCACGAAAGGTGAGCAGACAGCGTGTGAAACGTTACCTCGGTGACGCGTTCACGCAGCCGAACTGGCCGCGTAACTATCAGGCCGAGCGCCTCGAAGCCACCGTGCGGCACGTGCGAGAGCTGGGCATCCCGCTGTTGTTGGTCGAAATACCCGTTCACGAGCTGCTCGAAAAGGGCATGCCTCGCAAGACTCAACAGAAGTTTCGTCGCTACATGAGCGCTGTGGCGCGTGAGCATGGCGCGCCATTCGTGACGGTGGAAGAGCTCGGGGTCAGCTTCGAGCCCAAGGACTTTCGGGAGCAGTCACACCTCAACTATCGGGGCGCTCTCAAATACACGAGCGCCATCACCCCGCTCGTGGTCCGAGCGCTAAAGGGGCAAGCAGCGCCCTGATGAAGGGCCACGCGGCAGCGGGGGCTTGCGGTCGGAGGCCGCTTTTGACCCTATCCCGGGATCACCTGGAGCCTCCTAGCCCGTGTCGGCGGCGGCCTCAGTCAGATCAGTGGGAGTGAGCTCGAGGTGAGCGGCGTCGAGCCAGCCGTCGATTTGCTCGGGCTTGCGCGCGCCCACGATCGCGGCGGTGACGCCGGGAAACGCGGTCGTCCAGGCGATAGCAATGGCGGAGACGCTGGTGCCGTGGCGCTGGGCGATCGGGCACAGGGCGTCGCGTAGCGCGACATTGCGGGAGAGCGCTGGCTCTTGAAAGTGCTGGGAGCGGCGGCGCCAATCGTCGGGCGGTAGCGCTCGTGCGCGCTCTGCCGAGAAAGAATCGGTCAAGATGCCCGACTGCAGGGGACTGTAGACGATGACGCCCGTGCCATGCGCTGCGGCCCAGGGAATGACGTCGCTGCCGCTGCCGCGCTCGATCAACGAGAAGGGTGGCTGTACGACATCGACGTGCCGAATCGCCTCTGCCCGCTCGAGCAGCTCGACGCTGAAGTTGCTGACACCCGCCGCTCGGATCTTGCCCTCCTCGAGCAGCCGCCCCATCTCACCCCAACTGTCTTCGACGGGTGTACCCGCGTCCGGCCAATGGAATTGGTAGAGGTCGATCTGGTCGACGCCGAGCCGGCCAAGCGACTCTTCCACCTCGCGCCGGATCCTGGCCGGCGTCAGGTTGCGCACCGGCATGGCCTGCGGATCGGCCTGATCCACCAGCAACCCACACTTCGTGAACACCAGCGGCCGCTCGCTGCTCGGAATTTCACGAAGCGCGCGACCCACGACCAGCTCCGAGTGCCCAAGGCCATAGATCGCGGCGGTATCGAGCCAGTTGAGCCCGCGCGACACGGCGCGCACGATGGTCGCTACTGCGGCATCGTCGTCTTGCGGTCCCCAGCCGTACGCCCAACCGCCGCCGCCAATCGCCCACGCACCGAGCCCAACGGTCGTGATCTGGAAGTCCGTCTTGCCGAGCCGTCGCTTGCGAAGAGCCGTCATGCGCCGCGCAGCATATCTCAGGCCCGCTCTTTGATCAGGTGCTTGCGTCGGACCGCCCAATGCGCCTACATCGACGCCATCGGTTCAATAGCGCAAATGTCAGCGGGACGCGCGCGAGTATGGATTTTGGGGGAAGACCGGCGAGCTGGGGCGCCGTATGATGACCGATCATGCTGAGAGGGATCTGCCTTGTGGTCGGCGCGGGCCTGCTGCTGATTGCCTGCGGCGACAGTGAAAAGGGGAAGGCTGCGACCGAGCCTGACCCGAACGCCTGTAAGGAGGCTTGTGGTGCGGACGAGGTCTGCGGCGACGGCGAGTGTCGACCTGTTTGTAGCAGCAGCTCGCCCTGTGACGACGGAGAGACCTGTCGCGAAGGGGCGTGCCATCCCATCGCCTGCGGCGATGGGTTCGAGGAGGGCGACGAGGAATGTGACAACGGCGAGCGCAATGACGACGATGCCGCTTGCACCAGCGCCTGCCTCGACGCGGTTTGTGGCGACGGTCTGATCCGGGCGGGCCGCGAAGAGTGCGACGACGGCGCGGACAACGCCGACGATGGCGCCTGCACCGAAGCTTGTGCCGAGGCCACTTGCGGCGACGGCCTGGTCTGGGCGGGCGAAGAGGAATGCGACGAGGGAGCCAGCAACGCCGATGAGAGCGCCTGCACCAACGAGTGCGTGGCGGCCCGCTGCGGCGATGGTCTGGTCTGGGCAGGCCAAGAAGAGTGCGACGACGGCAACGAAAGCCTCAACGACACGTGCCCCGACGGACCCGGGGGGACGTGTCAAGTAGCCCCCGAGCCTGCCACCGGCTTGGGTTGGCGGCAGGGCTCGCACACCAACTCCACCAATCCGGTCGCCATCTGGACCCCGTCGACGGCTGCGGATCCGGTGGCTCAAGAGCTGCAGCTTTTCTCCGACGATAGCTGCACTACCGGCAGCGGCGCCCCAATCGCGCTGCCTTCGACCAGCACCGCCGCCCTTCAGGTACCGGTGGTAGGTGAAGGGAACTACACGTTTCGAATCATCACGCGCGACGGCGCGGACCGGGAGTCCACGTCGGAGTGCTCGCCTGCGCTCGTGGTGGACACCACCGCTCCGCAGCCTGCCACGGGGCTCGGCTTCCTCGAGTCCTCGCCCCACGACACGCTGACGGTGCACGGAACCTGGATTCGCTCCCCGTCGACCGACCTCGGTTCGCAGTCGATCCAGCTCTACGGCGGCGGCGTCTGCGCAGTCGAGCTGGGCGCTCCCACCGTGGTGGCGCCGGCCAACGCCGAGCAATATCCCATCGTCACGCCGAGCAACGCCAGCTATTCGTACAAGGTGATCACCGCGGACCTCGCGGGCAACACAGCGGTTTCCGGTTGTTCACCAGCCATCCAGACCGCGGGCGGTGAGCCCTATGCGGCGATCTTCAAGGGCCTGCCGCAGACCATCTTTCAGGTGCGTGTCGACCCGAAGAACGCATCCATCCTTTACGCTACGCTTTCGAGCGGTGAGGTCCAGAAGAGCGTCAACGCCGGCTCGAGCTGGACGCTGCAATGCAAGTCCTCGAATATCGGGTCGTTCGGTAGCAACTATGGACACATCCGCGTCTCCCCCGACGGCACCGCCTACGCCACGGGCCACACCCAATTCGCTCGGGTAGAGCCGCTCGACGGCGCGGAGTGCCCGCTCGCCATTAGCAGTAGTGCGGCCTGGGCCAGCTACTACCACTCCAATCGGCTGGCTATCGATTCGACGGGTAAGCTCTATACCTGGACCTTCACCGATCCCGAGGGTTTGGTCAGCTCGCTCAACAAGGGCGTCAGCTACGACCTCATCAACACCATCCCGAGCCTGTTCAATTCCATGGAGGTGGACCCGTTCGACGATGACCATTTGGTGGCGGTGTTCAGCCAGCACAGCACCAGCCCCGAGGGCATCCACCACTCGCTGAACGGTGGCCTGAACTGGACCCAGACCGACGCGACTTTCACGAACTACCAAGGCGGCATTCGCTTCAACCCGGCGGTAGAGGGTTGGATCTACATGGACGGCGGCCACTACTCGAAGGACGGTGGTTTGACCTGGACCACGAACGCGAGCTTCGACTGCCTGGAGGTGGACGCGGCTGGCGCTGGGTATCGTCTGACCACGGGCGTCGGCACGACGCAGCTTCAGCGAGCCGCCGACATGACCAGCCCGATCTGGTCCACGCTGCACACGTTCACCGGGGTGGAAGCGGATTTGAGCGTCTCGATGGTGAGCGTGGTGGGAGCAACCATCGCGGTCGTGCTCGAGGGGCGGCTGCTTCTCAGTACGAATGCCGGGAGCACCTTCTCGCCGGTGACGTTTCCATCCACCGAGGGGTCACTGGTTGCCTCGTCGATCGTGGCTCATGGCTCGCTGCTCTATGCTGCGGCCAACTCCCGCATCTACAAATCCACGGACGCCGCCCAGAACTGGGCCGAGGTGTACGCCCCCGCCAATGCGCTGGATGCGGACACCGAGCTTCACCTGAACCCCGGCGTGATTGCCCAGCTGGTTGCACGACCCGAGAGCTGGAACAGCACTTACGACGAGCGCGTCGATGTCACGCTCGACGGCGGCGCGAGCTGGAGCAGCACCGCCGACTGCTGCTACGGCTGGGCCGGTGTGCTCGCTCTGGGCGCCGCCGATGCGGGTCGCCTCTACTACTTCGGCTGGCAGCCGAAGCTCAGCACCAATGGTGGTCTATCGTTCACGGACTCGACCTCCGACGGCGACCTGGTCTGGTATCCGTGGCCGGCCGCGTTCATCAGTCCCGCGAGCAGCAACGTGGCCTGGTACGGCGACGAGGGCGGCCGGCTCTACGAATTCAATCAGGCCGGGAGTACCGACACCGACATTACCAGCCGACTGCCGTTCACCACCCCCGCCGGCATGGATCTGGTCAAGGTGGGCGCCATCTGGCAACTCCGCGTCATCTCGCGCACCGGCCAAATCGCGGTCTCGACCGACAACGGCGCCAGCTTCGTTCTGGTCGCCGGCTCCGGCGGCCTCCCCGCTGTCGACCAACGCATCTTCGTCAGCCACCCCGACACTCCCAATCTGATTGCGACGGCGCCCCTGCTCGGCGACGAGGTCGCCTACTCGCCGACGCTCGGCGCCAGCTGGGTTCAAACCACCATCGATAATTGCGAAATCCGCGGCCTTGCCCTCACCGACGGGCAGCTCCTCATTCCGTGCGACGGCAGCAACGCCATGGCCATCGCGGCTCCGTAGCAGGAAACCGGCTACGGGTCGCCGATGTTGACCGGGCCCGTCCCGAGGCCTTGCCCGTTGCTTTCAGACCGCCCCAGCACTGGTCAGCGGCGATCGCGGCCCTAGGTGGTGGTCATGGAGACGCAAGAAGTTAAGCGCGGGCGTTTGATCGACCACCTGCAGTTGGTTGTAGCGGATTTGCAACAGAGCAAGCGCTTCTATGCTGCGGTTCTGGGCGCCGTGGGCGTGCCAATCGGTGGAGAAGGCGCGGACTACTTTTGGGCGGACGAGCTGTTCGTATCCACGCGCGACAGTCCGGCGGCGGCCGGTGCCTTGACCGGACGCGTCCACCTGGCGTTCCAAGCGTCCAGCGCCGACCACGTGCGTGCCTGCTACGAGGCGGGCATCGCCGCGGGCGGCAAGGACAACGGCACGCCCGGGCCGCGCCCCTACCATCCCGGCTATTTCGCGGCGTTCCTGCTCGACCCCGACGGCAACAACATCGAGGTGGTTTTCCACGGCCCCGGCGAACGTTCCGCGCCCGACGTGACGATCCGTTTCGGCTGATTTTCGGCCCCGGCCGCGACTCTCGAAAAAAGTTTTCAACGCCGCGCGGCGGGGCGTGTTCTACGGGGGAAAATGGTCTTCCCCCGGCTGGTCCGCGCCAAGGACCCCCCGCCCGATGCGCTGAGTGAGCGCAGTGACGACGAGCTGATGACGCTCGCTCGGGCAGGGCTACGCAGCGCATTCGGGGCGCTGGTCGAGCGCCATGCCCAGCGCGTCGTGAACCTTTGCGTCCGCTTCGTGAACGACGCGCAGCTGGGGCGCGAGCTGGCGCAGGACACCTGGGTGCTGGTCTGGCAGGGTCGCGAGAAGTACCGAGCCGAAGGCGGCTTCGTGGCCTGGCTCGTGACGGTGGCGCGCAACCACTGCAGAAACGAGCTACGCCGCCGAAAGACCGTCGCGGCGCACCAGCGCGAGAGCCTGCCAGAAGATCGCGCGACCGGTGCCGGTCAGCTCGATGGCCTACTGGTCGAAGAGCGCCGCAGGCGCGTGCGTCAGGCGCTGAGCGAGCTGTCGACGCCGCTGCGCGAGGCCCTGCTGCTGCGCTACGCCGAGGGCCTGCGCTACGACGAGATCACGAGCGTGGTCGGGGCGGGTGAGTCCACCTTGCGCTCGCGGGTGCACCACGGGCTCAAGGCCCTGAAGCAGAAGCTTACGGAGGAGCAGTGAACGACAAGCGCTGTCCCAGCGAGGACGAGCTCCTGGCCTTCGCCGATGCAGACCTGCCGCCGGAGCAGCTACGCCGCATCGAGCAGCATTTGGAGCTATGCAGCAGCTGCGCCAAGCACGTCATGGCGCTGCATGCTCTCATCGCAGACGTAGCTGCTCCCGTCCCCGGTGCGCCGCTGGACGTCAGCGAGCACCTTGCGGGGGTGATGCGACGGCTGGACGCGCCGCTCGAGTCACAGCGGCGACTGCGCTGGCTTCCTTGGGGCGGTGCTTTCGTGGCGGCGGCGGCCGTCGCGCTGGCGGTCGGCCTCTCGGGCACCGAAGGCCCCTCTCCGGACCAGCTCACCCCTCGGGGGGGACCTGCCATGGCGTCGCTCTCGCGCGATGTCGGGCTGCAGCTCTATGCGCAAGAGCAGCGCTTGCGGCCGCTCGAGGTCGGTGACCGGATACGCCCGAGCACCGCGCTCACCGCCGGTCTGCGCAACCTCGGTGGCGAGCGGGCCCACCTGCTGCTGTTCGCGGTGGATGCACGGCACGTCGTGCACTGGATTGCGCCGGAGTTCAGCGCGGTCGGTTCGGATCCGGAAGCCGCGTCCGTGGCGCCCTCGACGACCGAGCACCTGCTGCCGACTGCGGCGGCGTTCGAGGACTTGGCGCTCGGGCCGCTGCGAGTCGTGGCCGTGATCAGCAAGCACCCGACACGCGTTTCGCAGGTCGAATCCCTGACCGAAGCCGAGCTCGACGCCGAGGGTTTGATGAAACGCTTTCCCCGCGCCGAGATTCGGCAGTACTCGCTGGTCGTCGTCCCCGCCGCCGCGCCATGACCCTCCGACGCCTCCTCACCCTACTGTCATTCGGTCTGCTGTGGTCGCTGGGCGCGGAAGCTCGCGCGGCGGACGGCGTAAGTCCCCCCACCAGCAACGGCGCGACCGCGTCGGGCGCGCGCGAGCGCCTCAGCTTTGCCGTCGTGATCGGCAACAACAAGAGCCTGGGCAAGCGCCGCCCCGAGCTGCACTACGCGGACGACGACGCCGCGCGCTACTTCGAGATCCTGCAGACGATGGCGCCCGGTCGCGTCTGGCTGCTGTCAGCCTTCGATCGCGACAGCGAGCGCCTGTTTCCCGAAGCGCACCGCCACGCCAGCGCGCCCACGGTCAAGAACGTGGAGGCAGTGGGCCGAAAGCTGGGCGAGCAAGTGCGGGCCGCGCGCGCCCAAGGACACGAGACCGAACTCTACTTCATCTTCGCAGGCCATGGCGACGTGGCCGAGGGTGAAGGCTTCGTGGAAATGGCCGACGCGCGCTTTCGCTCGCGGGACCTGCGGGCCTGGCTGCTTTCCATTCCTTTCACGCGCGGTCACGTCATCCTCGATAGCTGTAACTCGTTCTTCATGCTGGGAGTGCGCAAGCCGGGCGGTCGACGTTTCGCCACGTCGGAAGACGCGCAGCGCGCGATGGCCGAGCGCCTGTCCAATGTCGGCGTTTTTCTCTCGACCAGCGCGGAGGGCGAGGCCTTCGAGTGGTCCGAGATCCAGTCCGGCATCTTCAGTCACGTGGTGCGCTCGGGATTGCTCGGAGCCGCCGATGCCAACGCGGACGGCTCGGTCAGCTACCTCGAGCTGGCCGCGTTCGTCGACACCGCGACGCGCGACGTCCGAAACCCCAACATGCGCCCGCACGTGTTCGCGCGCGGCCCCGGTGCTCGTGACCACACCCCCATCGCGCGCCTGCAGAGCATGACTGGCGTGCGCCGATTGGAGCTCGGTGACGCCGGCTCGCTGCGCCTGCGTTTGCGCGACGGCAACGGCCTGGCGCTGCTCGACGCGCATACGGAGCGCCCCAGCCGCCTGATCGTGGCCCTGCCCGAGGCGTGGGCGCGCGGCGCCGTCATCGAAAGGCGTCAGGCCCCCGCGGCGGCTGGCGTCGCTCCCACGCTGCATGCGCTGCCCGAAGCGCCTGGCGTCGTCACGCTGGCCGCGTTGACCGATGTTAGTGCCCAAAGCCGAGTACGCGGACCCGACGAGACTTTTCAGACCTTGTTCGCCCAGCCCTTCGGCCCGCGTGCGCTCGAGAGCTATACAACCGAGCGCGGCAAACAGCCGCCTCGTGTCTACGGCGTCTCACGCGAGGACACCGAACGCATGGGCCTGGTGCTCGACGAGCTGGCGCGGGCCGAGAGCGGCCTGCGCGTCTCGGAATCGATCGGCGGCATCGGCTTCGGCGGTTTGCTGACGGGTGCCGGTATCGGCGTACTGCACATCGACCCCAAGCTCTCGAAGGGGGAGAAGACCGAAGCGCGCGTGCTCGGAGTCAGCCTGGTCAGCCTGGGTGGCTTGTTCGTCATTGGCGGTACCGGCGCGCTGCTCGCGCCCAGCAAGGGTGAGGAAGCCCGCGACGAGTTTCGACAGCTGATCCAGGCTGGCGGCGATCCCGCGCAGGCCTTTGCTGCCGCCGATAAGCGTATCCAGGAGATCGCGCTTGCGCGGCGGTACGAGAAGATCGCCGGCGCCTTCATCGGCAGCCTGACGATGCTTGGCTGCGCCACGGGCTTCGTGGTCAGTGAAGTGCTGGCTGACGGGAGCAGCGGGCGCATGGCGCCGCGGCTCGGCTGGGGCGGCGGCTTCGTGGGCGGCGGCCTGATGCTCGGCGACGCCTTGCTCGTGCGTTCGCACACCGACATCCTGAGCAAGATCTGGCGCGACGACCCCAGCCTGAATCAGTACCAGCCGTCCATCAGCCTGAGCACCGACGGCGCCTTTTTGTCGCTGTCGGGCTCGCTGTAGCAACTGGAGTCTGGCCCGACCGATAGGTGGCTATGCTTGCTGCCTCACGATCCCCACGGTATTCTCCTAGTGGAATACCCATGCGGGCCACGAAGTTTGCGATCTCGATCCCGACGGAGACGATGCAAGAGGTCGATCGGGCTGCGAAACGACTGGGGGTGACACGTAGCCGCTACATTTCGATGGTGCTGGCGCGGGTTGCCAAGCGCCAGCGCGACGCGGCCGTCTCCAAGCAGGTGGACGAGGCCTTGGCCGAGATTTCGGAGCAGGATCTCGGCTTCGTAAGGTACCTGCAGCGCGCGCGCCGTGACGAAGGCACCGAATGGGCGAGGCAGGCCTCGATCGCCCTTCGGTGATCAACGTCACGCAGCTAGCCACCGTGGATCGCGCGCAACTGGGGTCGCGCTTGGGGCAGCTTTCGAGCAGTCGCCTCGCCGAAGTCTGGTCGGGCATCCGTCTCGTTTGCGAACCTGACGCTTGAGCCCACGCAGGAATTTGCACTGTACGCTTCAACGGGCGCGGGGGCTGCGTGTTCGTTGGGGTGAGGATTTCGTGAACAGTCGTTGTCGTGGCCGGAGCTTTTCGGGTGTCGTGGCGCGGTCGAGCTGGGCGCTGCCGTACGTGCTTTTCGCTTCTGCATCGCAGGCCCAAGAGGCGGGGGAGCAGTCGGACGAAGAGCCGGAGTTCGAAGCGCTCGCGGAGGTGGAGGCTCCGCCGCGCGAGCCGACCAAGCGCACGCTGGAGCAAGAGCAGCTCACGACCGTGCCCGGGACGCGCGGTGATGCGCTGCGGGCCATCGAGATCATGCCGGGCGTAGCGCGCACGCAGTTCGGCACTAACCCGGGTCCGCCCAGCCTGCGGGGCAGCCCCCCCAGCGAGAGCCTGGTGCTGCTCGACGGCTCGCAGTTGCCGCTGCTCTACCACTTTGGCGGTCTGACTAGCATTTTCAACTCGCACTTGCTCGAGAGCGTGATGCTGTATCCAGGCAACTTCTCGGCTCGCTACGGTCGTGCCGGCGGCGGCGTGGTCGAGGCCAAGGTGCGCGATCCGAAGTCGGATCGGCTGCACGCCAAGCTGGAGCTGAGCCTGATCGACAGCTTTGCCCTGGCGGAAGGGCCTTTGGGTCAGCGCACGTCCATCGCGCTCGCCGCGCGGCGCAGCAACATCGAGCCCTTCGTCGACCTGATGCTGACCGATGACTCGACGGCGGTGGTCGCCGCGCCCGTGTACTGGGACTACCAGGCGATTGTCGCGCATCGCTTCAATGAGGCGCACGAGCTGCGCGTCCTCGGCTTCGGCAGCTACGACTCCTTCGAGCTGCACTTCGGTGAGGCCGCCGGGGAAGACCCGGCTCTGCAGGGTCAGTTCGGCACGAGCGAGAGCTTTCATCGGCTGCAGGTCGAGCTCGAGAGTCGCTTCTCGGATCGGGTCGAGCAACGCTTGATGCTTTCAGCTGGCGTATTTCCGGGGCGAGGGCTCGTGGGCAACGTCGACTACGACTTCACGTCTTACGAAGCCCACTTGCGCAGCGACTGGTCGATTTTCGCGGCGCCGTGGCTGCGGCTGGATGCGGGCGTCGACGCGCTGCTCTTGAACGTCGATTTTCGGTATCAGGGTCCGACACCACCGCCCGACGAAGGCGTGCCCAGCGCGGGGCCGCTGGCCAGCGCCGGCACTCAGCGCATCGAGTCGAGCATTCGGACCACGCGCCCCGCCGCTTACCTCGAAGTGGCGCTCACGCCCCGGCAAGAGCTGCTCATCGTACCCGGCGTCCGTCTCGACTACTACCAAGATGCAGGCAGCTGGACCGCCGACCCACGCGTCACGACGCGACTGCAGGTGGCCTCCGATACCACCTTGAAAGCCGGCGCCGGCTACTACTCCCAGGCGCCGCAATATTGGGAGGTGCTCGACGTGTTCGGTAACCCCGACATCGAGCCGTACCGCACGCTACAGACCTCGGTGGGCGTGCAGCAGGCCTTCGGGCGGCAGCTGCGGATCGACCTGGATGGATTCTTCAAGCGCTGGGAGGATCGCATCATCGGCACCGAAGGTGGCGCGCCGCCGCGCTACGTCAACCAGGGCACCGGGCGGGCCTACGGCCTCGAGCTGCTCGCTCAGGCCGAGCTCAGCGCGCAGAGTCGCGGCTTTTTGTCGTACACGCTCTCACGCAGCACGCGTCAGGATGCACCGGGCGCCGAAGAGCGGCTGTTCGATCGCGATCAGACGCACAACCTGTCCCTCGCCGCGAGCTACGACCTGGGCTCGGGATGGCTCGTCGGCGCTCGTTTCCGCTACGTCACCGGCAATCCTTACAGTCCGGTGCAGGGCGCGGTGTACGACGCTTCGCACGACACTTACCGGCCCCTCTACGGCGCGCTCAACACCGCGCGGCACTCGGCCTTTCATCAGCTCGACCTGCGCGTCGAGAAGCTGTGGCGTGTGGGTCCGGTCGGGCTCACCGCCTACCTCGAGATCATGAACACCTACAATGCCGCAAACCAAGAGGCCCGGCGCTACAGCTTCGACTACCGAGAGTCGGCGGGCGTGACCGGCATGCCCATCTTTCCGAATCTGGGCCTGCGAGGTGAGCTGTGAGGCGCGCGCGAGCTCGGGAGGCCGCGCTGTTCGGGCTCCTGCTCGTCGGCTGCGAGGATCCGCTCAAGCCCGCGCAAGTGCTCGAGGAGACGCGCGTGCTCGGGGTACGACTCGCCGCGCCCGGTGACCGCGCCAGCCTCGATCCCGGTCAAACCACCGAGCTCGAGGTGCTGCTGGCGGGACCGGACGGCATGCCAGCAGGAGCCAGGCTGGCGTTCGAGCTGTGTGAGTCGGCAGAGGCGGAGCGTGGCGTGCCGTTCTGCGCCAGCCCCGCCCTGGCGGGCGGCAGCGTCGACCTGGACGGTTCCGCGGTGGCGATCGACGTCCCGGCTTCGGTCACGCCGGGCGCGGCGCTAGTGCTCTTGGGCGCGGTTTGCCTGGGAAGCGAGCCGCAGCTCGCCGAAAGTCCCATGGACTGGGGCTGTTCGGACGGGGCCGAGCTGCTGCGCTTCAGCTTCGACCCACGCGTGACCAGCGACGATTTCGTCAACCTGAACCCGGATCTATCCGAGCTCAGCGTCACGGCGGGCGGCGTCGCACTGCCGCTCGATGCCACGACGAGGCCGCCGGCCTGCGATGCCGAAACGCCGGTGCTCGACGCCGAGCAGGCGCGCCACTTCGAGCTTTCGCTCGGTGAGGCAGCGCGCGAGCCCGCTTCCGGCTCGACCCCCAGCGAGTCGCTGCAGCTCTCTCACTTCGCGAGCGCGGGCGTTTGGGAGCGGCACTACAGCTTCGTCGAGCCCGGGCAAGCGCTAGCCACTTCGCTCGGTTTCACCGCGCCGAGTGGTGGCGGACCGGTCAAGCAGTACCTGGTCGTGCGCGACGGTCGCGGCGGTGTCAGCTGGGCGAGCTTCAGCTTCTGTGTCGAGTGAGGAAAGGAAAAACGAGATGAACATCGACGGCGTACTAGGGGGACTCGTGGCCTACGGAGCGAGCTGGGTGCTGTGGCTGCTGGTGGCGCTCAGCGTGCTATCGCTCGCGGTGGTGCTCGAACGGCTGCTGTTCTTTGCGAAAACGCGCGGCAATGCTGGCGCGCTGCGGGCCGAGCTGCACCAAGGCTTGAGCGGAGGAGATCTCGAGCCGTTCAGGCAGCGGCTGGAAGCGTCGCTGAGCCTCGAGGCATGCATCGTTGGTGCGGGGCTTCGCTCGATCTCGCCCCGCGAGGCCGAAGAGCGTATGGCGGCGGAGGCACAACTGCAGCGCCTGCGCAGCGAGCGTTACCTGGCGTTTTTGGGCACGCTCGGCAACAACGCGCCCTTCGTCGGGCTGCTGGGCACGGTGTTCGGAATCATCGGTGCGTTCGCCCAACTGGATGCCTCGGGCGGCCAGCTCACGACGGGGCTGATGGCCGAGATCGGCGAGGCGCTCGTGGCTACGGCAATCGGGCTTCTGGTCGCGCTACCGGCGGTCGCGGCTTACAACGCCTTCCAGCGTACGATTCAGGTGCGTTTGCAGCGGGGCGAGGCGCTGGGTCGGGTGTTTGTCGCGCACCTACATGCCTCGGAGGTCAGGTGATGGCCAGCTCCGCGTCGCCGGGTGGGGAACCGATTTATGGCATCAACGTCACGCCACTGGTCGATGTGGTGCTGGTGCTGCTGATCATCCTGATGGTGACCTCGAGCTACGCGGTTTCGAAATCCCTCCCGCTGCAGCTGCCCAAGGCCAGCACCGGGGAGTCGAGCGACAAGGGCCTGCTCGCGATCAGCATCGACGCTGCGGGTGCCCTATTTCTCGATGGTCAGCCGATCGCCAAACCCGAGCTCCGACAGCGCGTGCGCAGGCGCGCTACCGCCGAGGAAACGCGTGCCTTGATTGCGGCAGACGGCGCCGTGGCGCACCGTTCGGTCGTGGGCGTCATCGATTTGCTGCGCGCCGAGGGCGTCAGCCAGCTTGCCATCAACGTCGCGCCCGAAGACTCGAAACCATGACCCAGCAGCTCGCCGCTGGCGTCTGTCTCGGCCTGAGCGCGGCGTTTCACGTCTGGCTGGCGTCGGGTGTGTCACTACCCGAAGGTCAGGCGCCGCGTCGTCGCCCACCAGTGGTCGTCGAGCTCGCGCTCCCGCCCGAGGCGCCGCCTCCGGTCACGCTCTCGCCCGAGCCACCGCCGCCCCAACCGCGTCCTGTCGCTAAGGCGCCGCCCACTGCCGCTCCGGAGCCCGTTGCTCCCGAGCCCGCCGCCGTCGAGCCCGAGCCACGGGTCCCCGAGCTCACCGGCGCCACTCTGGTCAGCGACCAAGCCGCCGCCTGGTCGGCACCTCCGGGCAGCGGTGCCGCTCGTGACGCTCCCATTCGCGCGGGGCTTTCGCGGTCCCAAGCTGCTCCCGTCGTGCCCGCGCGACCTGCGCCTGCGGCTACCCCCGAAGCCATTCCGCTCGCACGCCTCGGAAGGCCCCCGGTGCCCCCCGCGCTCGAAAGCGTGCTGCGCCGAAACTATCCCGCGTCCGCGCGCAGCCAAGGCCAAAGCGGCGAAGCCAAGGTGCGCGTCCGCATCGAGCCCACCGGCCACGTCCGCACCGCCGACATCACCTTGGAAAGCGCCGCCGGTTTCGGTGAGGCGTGCCGGCGTACACTGCTCTCCAGCCGCTGGACTGCGCCGCTCGATCGGGGCGGACGAGCCGTCGCAACCTGGATCAC